>JAKSAX010000579.1 GCA_022361395.1 Desulfobacterales bacterium
CTGCCGCCGGCCTGTTTGGATAAAGGAGTGTCCCAGGTGCCGCTGAGCCGGTCCGGTTTAAAGTGCCCGTGGACGACTGCCTTATACCGCTTTTTTACCTTGCCCCCGGAAAACAGGCCGGACAGGCGGGTCAGGGCGGAATGATCCTTGGCCAGGAGAAGCAGGCCTGAGGTTTCTTTGTCCAGGCGGTGAACCGGCTGTAAAATATCCCCTGGCCCAGGCCCGGCAGCCAGGAGGGAAATCAAATCCCTGCCCGGTTCGTTATGCACACTGATGCCGGATGGTTTTTTCGCACAGATCCAGCCCTCGCCCTGATCCACAATGGTGATTTGTTTTTTCATGGGGACGTATCTTATAACATTGCAGGGACCGGGTCAAAAAGATCCGGTGAATACCGGCTGTTAAAAATGGGGGCTTGTTTGGGAAAAATTTGACAACTTTGTTGTCTTGCTTGGTTTGGGTTCTGTGTTTTTTGGAAATAATGATGACAACTTTTTTGTTCTTGGGTTCGTAACTATTTGTAAAGCAAGCGTTTTTATCTCTGGCACAGCACTTGCTTTTTAATATTTCCAAGAGCGGGAAAAAATAAGCAAGCCAAACCCAAACATAAAGGAGAGAGAAAATGGCCGAATTAAATTATGACTGCAGTGTAGAGCAGGGATTCAACTTCAAAAAAGACATCCAGGACATGGTGGGACACATCACGGCATTGAAAATAGGGGACACTGAATTGTCCGCAGACATCGGGGTAACCGATCCCACAGATATCGCAGGTGACAAGGTCAGCGTTGTCGGAGTAATGTCAGGAGTCAACTGGGAAGGCGGATATGCCCACGGTGTTACCTTTGATGCCAAGGTCTCCAATACCAACCAGACCAACCTGGCCGGACTGACCCTGAACACCCTGGACAGCACAGCCGTGGAATTCCAGTTCATCGTATACAAATACGATAACTCCGCCAAAAAATACTTCAAATGCTTCCACGCCAATGAGACAACCCTCAACGGTCTGGTAGAGACCAGCGGCGGAGATCTGGTCCTGACTATTGACACCGATCCTTCCATGGAAGTCAGGAATCCCCTGAACTTCCACCTGAATCTCAGCATCATGCCTGCTGATGAAGAACAGGATCTCCACGTTGCCGTATCTGACACTGATAAGTTCGTCAAAAAATGGGGTGTTCCTGTGAGCTGATACTCCCGGCTTTGATACCAGCCGCAAATTAACAGACCATGGCCCTGTCCGTAAGAACAGGGCCATGGTCTGTTTCAGCTTTACAAGGGGCAACCCGTTTTCCCGGAAACGGCAGCCGGGTACGGAGTGTGTGTTCACCGGCTGCCGCCTGAGACCGGCACAGGGGTGCCGGCCGGGTACGAAGTCTAAAACTCTCCTTTTTTAGCCAGGGAGAGCATCTTAAAAATGGAGAAGATAAAGGCGATTTCCACGAGGAAAAACGGGGTACCCACGATTATGGAAAGGCCTTTTAAGGCGTTCAGGGCTGAGGTGCCGCCCCCTCCGGCCACCATGAAAAATATTCCCAGGAACCCGATGATGGTTCCCCAGAGAGCCCGCATGGCAATGGTGGGATCTGTGTCGCCGTGGGACATCTGCATGGAGACAAAGTAGGAGGCGCTGTCTGCCGTGGTAACGGCAAAGAACAGGACGGAGAGAAAGAACAGGTAACTGAGCCAGGTGCCGCCCGGGAACTGTTCCATGACCATGTATACCCCTGCGCCGAAGTTTTTCTGGACCTCTGCCCAGATCTCGGCTTGTCCCGTGACTTCAATGTAGCAGGCTGTTCCCCCCCAGATGCTGAAGATGACAAAGAGGATGAGCAGGGGGGCAAATATGGAACCCAGCAGGTATTCCCTCAGGGTGCGGCCCTTGGAGATCCGGGCCAGGAAACCGCCGCAGAATGGGATATAGGTGGCCCACCACAGCCAGTAAAATACCACCCACCAGTTGAGCCAGGACCGCTGTTTGGGAACACCGTCTTCAAAATTGCCCGCATCTGTCCAGAAGGTCATTTCAATGAAACGGTCAAAGTACTCTCCCACGGTCTGGGTCATGAGGTTGAGCAGCCATTCGGTGGGGCCCATGACCAGGAGAAAGGCGGCCATGAAAAATGCCAGGTAAACATTGACCATGCTGAGTATCTTTATCCCCCGGTTGATCCCGGAAATGGCTGAGGCAATGTAACAGGCAATAATGAAGATCAGGAGGGCGATTTTTCCGCCAAGGCCCAGTTCCACCCCGAACAGATGGTTGACGGCCCAGGCCAGGGCCATGATGATCATGCCAAGGGCGGTGGCAACACCGCCTATGGTGCTGACGGCACCGAGGATATCGGAAAGTTTCCCCCATATCCCGGTGTTGGCCTTGTCTCCGAGAAGGCCGTAAAGTCCTGTACCAACGGTCATGGGCTTATTTTTCCTGTATGCGGGAAAGGCAATGGCCAGGCCGCCCAGGGCAAAAAGGGCCCATCCGTGGATGCCCCAGTCAAATATGGTCAGCTGGATGGCTCTCGGGATGCCTGCGCCGGTCCCTTTGGTGCCCTCATCCACCACCCAGGAGGAACCCATGAGATGATAAAGGGGTTCGGCTGCGGTCCACATGATGGCGGCCCCGCCGATACTTGCGGAAAACATCATGGCGGCCCAGGCAAACCAGGTAAACTCGGGTTCGTCTTCATCCCTTCCCAGCTTGAGGTTGCCGTATTGGGAAAAGGCGATGACAAAGCAGATCAGGACCACAATCCCGACCCCCATAAGAAAACCGGAACTGAAATGCATGATCAGCCAGGTATAGACGCTGCTGAACCCTGCAGCCGCCCCCTTGGGATCTATGACCAGGTAAATGATGGTTACCAGCAGCATTATCAATGTGGGCCAGAATAATTTGAAGTCCGTGCGGCCGAATACACTCTCAATCGCTTTTTTCATCTCTCTTTCCTTTTATGGTTATGGGTGTTAGGTTTTTTCAGGATCTAGGCTTTTTTCAGTTCTGCCTCCCAGGTCTGCAATAATGATCTTATTTTATCCGGGGCTTTCCCGGGCAGCGGGGCCGGGGTGTGGGTCTTTACAATCTTTGCCGCTTCCTTATAGGCCCTTTGGGTGAGGTCCCGGCCCTGGGAGGCCGTGTTCCACCCTTCCCTGTTTCTTCTGTCAAACAGGTTTGACCGGGACAGGGACCGCATGTGGTCCACTGTATGGCGGGTGGCCAGGAACTGGCCGCCGGGTCCCACCTCATGGATGACATCCAGTCCCAGGGTCTCTTCGGATATGATGATTCCCTCCAGGGTTTTGTGAATGTTCCGGATCATCTCCGCATCCATGACCAGTTTGGCAAAGTCAAAGGTCAGGCCCTGGTCAAGGCAGCCGGCACCGTATACGATGTTGGCTCCCCCAAGGGCGCTGACCGTGGCTGTCAAAGTGGCTTCATAGGCAGCCTGGGCATCGGGCAGTTTGCTGTCGGAATGTCCGCCCCCTACCCAGCAGGGCAGGTCGTAGTGCCGGGCGATGGCGGCAAGGCCCGCACCGATCATACCGTACTCCGGCGCGCCCACGGCAGGGCCTGCAAACCGCATGTCCATGATGGTGGAACAGGAGGCAAAGGTGCACGGGGTACCCTTCCTCACCAGTTGGGCCAGCACAATTGTGCTTAATACCTCTGCCGTATGGATGACCAGCTGGCCGGCCAGGGTGGCTGTGGCCGTGGCACCGGACAGGGACATGGGGATGATGGCAATGCCCGTGCCCTGGCCTGCGCATTCAATGGTGACGTCGCAGCAGGTTTGGGCAAGAGTCAGGGGGCTCAGGGGACAGACAAAGGCTGTTACTATTGGCCTTTTCCTGAAGTTCTCTTCTCCGCCGGAGGCAATTTGGGCAATTTTAATAATCTGCCGCGCATTCTCCCGGCTGTTGAAGCCGAGCAGCACGTGTTTGCCTGTATTTTCCACCATGGCCGCATAGTTGTAGACTGCCTGCAGGCCGGATTCCTTGTCCAGGGAACCCACGGCCCGTTCCACCACATTGATCTCATCCAGGTAGTCGCAGAGACGGGTGGCGTCTTTGAGATCCCTGTGTGTGGAAGATCTGACCTCCCGGGTTTCCGGATCAATCACCTGGACGCACTCCCCAAAGGTGGAAAATCCCACCCGCCCCGGCTCCATGACATAATCTTTTTCAGGTTCCCGGCCGTAATATATGGTGGTGCCGGGGGCTGATGAGAGGCTGTCCTCCACCAGAAAAGAGGGCAGGCGGACAATGCTGTAGGTATCGAATTCTTCAACATCCGCACCAGCCGATTTAAAAATATCCGCTGCCTCCCGGCTTTCCACTTTGATCCCTGTATTTTTCAATACCCGGAGTGCTGAGTAGTGAAGGGTTTTCAACTGGCTTTCGGAGAATACATTCAATCCGAATCCCGCACAGACGGTTTGGCCGGCGGTTTGTCTTTTTTGAGTCATGGTTCCCTCTTTTATAATTAAGTGTTCTCAGGGATCGCGCAAAAATCAGTTCACGTTCCGTAAACCATGTGACCTTATTTTTGCGCAACTCCCTAATAGCTGCTCGGTGTCATGGAAAATCCCAGCATTTCCCTGGCCTGGGCCGGGGTGGCAACGGCCCGGTTTAGCTCTGTTGCAATACGGACCGTTCTTTCCACGGCTTCGGCATTGCTTTCCAGAAGCCGTCCCCTTCCATAGTACACATTATCTTCCATACCAACTCTGACATGGCCGCCGAGAATGATGGACATGGTGGTCATAGGCAGCTGGTAGGGGCCGAGGCCTGCAACTGAAAAGTCAGTATGGGGGGGCAGCTCGTTCACCAGGCTGATGAGATTGGCCGGTGTGGGAAACGAGGAGGTGACATATCCCAGGACATACTGGATATGGAACGGGGCATCTATCACGCCCTGGTCAATGAGGTCCCTGACCACCCAGTACTGGCCCGGATGGTAAAGTTCCATCTCGGGACGGATTCCCCTTTCCTTCATCATTTTGGCAAAGGCGGCGATTTCATGGTAGGTGGCTTTGGTGCAGGCATCCAGATCCTGGGCTGCCCTGGGGTGGGGCAGGGGCGCCTTGCGCTCTTTTATGGCAAGCTTGTACATATCCGGCCCGAGGTTCAAGGAGGCGGATTCGGGATTGGCGTCCAGGCAGGCCACCCGGTCCTCAATTGACATGCCGTAGGCCGCAGAGGTGGAGTTGTTTATAATGATATCGGGGCAGCGTTCACGGATCATGGCATTTAGTTTCCGGATACGTGCCGGATCACCAGTGCAGTCTCCCATGCTTTCCGGATCTCTTGTATGGGTGTGAACCATGGCGGCGCCTGCCTTATAGCAGGCGTAGGTCTGTTCCACCTGCTCTTCAATGGTCTCAGGCAGGTTGGGGTTGGCCTCCTTTCCCTGAACGCCGCCGGTGATGGCTGTGCAGATGATCAGTGGGGGCAGGGAAGAAGAGGCGGTTTTCTGCATCCATTCATAGGGATTGCGGTAATCCCAGATCTCTTTTGTTTTCATGGTAGTTTCCTTTTGGGTTTATTTTGATTTCAATAATCGTGCATCCAATATCCGAGCATCCAGGACGGTCACCCGGTCCTGGTATATCCGTACAGGATTCAGATCCAGCTCAGTGATCCCGGGATGGTCCAGAACTATATCTGATACACGCGTGATCAGATGGGCCAAACCGTCAATATCCAAGGCAGCGGCACCCCTGGCACCGGCCAGAAGAGGGTAGCCTTTTAGCTCCCGGATCATATTCCGGGCTTCTTCTAAGCTTACCGGTGCAACCCGCTGGGACACATCACTGAGGACTTCCGTATAGATTCCGCCCATCCCCACAATGACGGACGGGCCGAATACCGGGTCCGTGACCGCACCGACGATCAGCTCAAGACCGGGGGCTGCCTGTGAACAGACCAGGCAGCCCTGGATGTCGGCCTCAGGGAGGTGGGCTGAAACGTCCTGCTCGATAGCCGTGTAGGCGTGGCGCAGGTCTTCCTCTGACTCCAGATTCACCTGTACACCGCCGGCATCACTTTTGTGGGGGACATCAGGTGATACGACTTTTAAAACCAGGGGGTAGCCAATCCGGTCAGCTGCCGTACAAGCGTCATCAACGGTCTTCACAAAGCAGTGGGCCGGATAATCAATATTGTAGGTTTTAAGCAGGGCAACGGCTTCCGGTTCCGGTATAAGGGAGGGGGTGTCATCTCTGTTCTCCGGAACCCGGGGAAGGGGAAGAAGATCCGCTGAATGTGTGCGGGAGAACTTGCCGAATGCCATGGCCGCCCCGATTGCCCGTACGGCCCTCTCCGGAGTGGAAAAGACCGGGATGCCGGCCTGGTTCAGCCTGGGGCGGTCCCTGAGTTCATCCTCTGATCCGCCCATATACGCCACGGCAATACCGGCTTTTATTTTCTTTGACAGCTTGATGAGGGTTTCCCCGCCGTCCCGGATGGGATCGCCGAAGTTGATGAGGATTACATCCGCCACATCGTACTTATCCGCCAGGCAGGCTGCCTCGTAGAACTCTTCTGCCCAGATGGCGGCCAGGTCCATTGGGTTGGCAACGGATCCCAGCGGTGACAGGTTCAGGGATTCGACCTCTTTTACAAAGCCGTCGGGAAGATCCGGCAGGGCGATGCCGGCGCTTTCCGCCTCATCCGCAGCCAGAACACCGATGCCGCCGGAAGAGGAGATGACCAGTAACCTGTTCCCCTTTGGCACCGGGAGGGTGGCAAGGAGTTTCCCGTAATCATAAAGGGTGGCAAGATCATTGACGGGAAAGGCGCCGAATTGCCTGCAGGCCGCTGAGAACAGCTCGTGCCCCCCGGCAAGAGATGCCGTATGGGAGGCCACTGATTTAAGCCCCGCACTTGATCGCCCGGCCTTGAGGATAACCACGGGTTTTTCCGGGGCCACCCTTTGGAGGGCCGATAAAAAACGCCTGCCGTCCTTTACCCCTTCCAGGTAGAGTGCCATGGCCCGGGTGTGGGGATCCCGGGCCAGGTATTCCATGAAATCCGCCTCACAGATATCGGCCTGGTTTCCGAGGTTTATGCAGGCGGAGATACCCAGGCCGTCCCTGTCCGCCCACTCAGCAAGCCCGTTGGTTAAAGAGCCGCTCTGGGAGATGGTGGCCAGGGGGCCTGAATTTTTCAGCACCGGGAAAAACTGGGCATTGAGACGGTTGGGCATGTAAATAAACCCCTCTATATTGGGGCCGATGATCCGGATGTTTTCCTCTGTGGCAATGGCTGACAATTCATCCTGAAGATCTGCCCTGCCCACTTCCCGGTATCCGGCCGTGGTAATAACCGCCGTTGGTATCCCTTTTTTACCGGCATCCCTGAGAACATGGGGAACCACAGTTACCGGTACCAGGATAACAGCCACATCAGGTGTTTCAGGCAGGGTTTCCAATGAGGCATATGCCTTTATGCCCAGGATTTCAGGTGTTTTGGGGTTGACAGGGTAAATGCGGCCCCTGAACCCGCCTTTTATGATGCAGTCCAGGGTCATGTAGCCGTATTTGGAGGGGTCTGCGGACGCGCCGACAACGGCAACGGATTCTGCATTGAATACCTGATGGATAATCTCATCTGTTGATTTCATCGTATCCTCCTTGGATCAGGGCGCCGGTGTTGAGAGAAAGCGGCGTTTCAGACGGTCCAGGAATTCCCTGTCCCTTTTTTTAACTGCCTCATCCAGCCCGTCCTGTGAGAAGTCAACCGCGTACTCGTAAAAGCCTTTTCCGCTTTTGATGCCTGTATGGCCGTCCGCCACCAGGGTTTTCAGGGCCTTTGGGCCATCTGTTCCCGCATCCATTATGGGCAGCAGTTTTTCACAGCAGTCCAGCCAGGCATCCAGACCGCCCATGTCAACCATGGCCATGGGCCCGATACTGGCCGCCCTGAATCCGAGACTTCCCCGGACCGCATGGTCGATGTCTTCGGCGGAGATCACCCCCTCTTCATACAGGTAAAAGGCCTCCCGCAGCAGGGCGGTCTGCAGCCGGTTCACAACCAGTCCCACCACATCCTTGTGGAGCCTGACCGGGACCTTTTTAATTTTTTTCATAAGGTCGTAGGTCAGGGACAGGGTGGCATCACTGGTGCCCTCTCCTTTGACCACTTCCACGGTGGGACAGATCTGGGGGGGATTGAAATAATGGGCACCAACAGACCTTGACGGATCTTCCAGGGAGGCAAAGACCTCACTTACCCTGAGATGCGAGGTGTTTGAGGCGATAATGGCATTGCCCGGGCATAAGGCTTCCACCTCTTTCAGGACAGATTGCTTGAGGTCCAGGATTTCCGGGATCACTTCAATGATGAATTCGCTGTTTTCCACAGCCTGCTTCAGGTCAGTGGAGACGGACAGGCGTTCCATGACAGCCGTTGTCTCTTCCGGGGAAACCAGACCGGCTTCCCGGAACAGGGCCAGGCTTTCCCTGATGTGGGACAGGGCCACCCGGAGAAGTGCATCATCAATATCATACAGGACTACCGGATAACCGCCCATGGCAAATCCCTGGGCAATACCGTGGCCCATTACACCGGACCCCAGCACCGTAATCTGCTTAATCTCTTCCAGTTTCATATATGACTCCTTTATGGTTTTGGCAGGTTTGCTTGGCCTATGATCAGAGCAAAGGGCGTACCAGACGGCAGGTGGCGTTAAAGAAAACGCTGGGTGGAGGTTAAGGCGTTGATAATTTAGGGAATATTTGTGTTTAGCTGGATTGAGTCAATTCCGTGCTCAACCTTGTGAGGGTGAGTCGAAAATGAACGGTGTGAGTTGGATTCAACTCGGTTTATATGTGCTTCCGAATCAGCCGTGATGCTTTGGTCTGGCTGATTTGAAGAGAGGCTGCGACCTTTCTTGAACTCCCGTACCTTTTGTACGCCCTTTGGATGAGATCTTTTTCAATCTCTTCCTTTAACGCGTCCAGTGAGGTGTTCAAAGGAAACATATCCCTGCACCGGACTTCGGCGGGCTCAAAGAAACGGCCGGGGAGGTGGTGAATATCAATCACCGGATCCCTTACCGTAACCGTCAGGCGCTCCATGAGATTTTCCAGTTCCCTGATATTACCGGACCAGACATGGTCCTGAAGGGTGTCCAGAAATGCCGTGGACAGCTCATGGCTGGTATTATACTTTTTATCGAATTTGCGTAAAAAAGTATAGGCCAGGGTGGGAATGTCACCGGGGCGGTCCCTCAGGGCCGGAATTTTCAGGCTGATGACGTCAAGGCGGTAATAGAGATCTTCCCTGAAAGAGCCCTCCTTGATCATCTCAATGAGTCTCCTGTTTGTGGCGGCAATGATCCTGACATCTGCCAATTTTACCTCCCGGCCGCCAATGGGCATAAATTGCTTTTCCTGGATAACATGGAGGAATTTTACCTGGAGGTTGGGGGAGAGTTCTCCGATCTCATCCAGGAAGAGGGTGCCTCCCTGGGCCAGTTCTATCAGGCCTTTTTTCCCGTCCTTGTGTCCGCCGGTGAAGGTGCCGGGTGCATATCCGAACAATTCCGATTCAAGGAGGTTCTCCGGGATGGCGGCACAGTTGATGGCCAGGAAAGGGGCGTCTTTTCTGAGGCTTTTATTGTGGATGAACTTGGCCATCAGGCCTTTGCCGGTTCCTGATTCCCCCTGGATCAGAACCGTGGCATCCACCACAGCCACACTCTCGGCCAGGGCAATGAGTTTCTGCATCTCAGGGTCCGTGGCCACCATTTCACAATCGGGAAGCGGGAACCGTTTTTCCCCTTCCTGTTTTTCAATTTCCTGGAGCAGTTCCCGGGTAAGTGCCAGGTCCTGTTTTACGGATTCCAGCTGGGCCACATCCCTGACATTGTATACAATGATCCGGATGTCTCCCTCATCGTCCAGAACCGGGGTGGCCGTGGTCAGTATCTTTTCACCAAGGGGGGAGGTCTGCTCTACTGTCAGCCGTTTTTTTGTCTTTTTCACCATGGGCAGGGTGTTGGGTTCCCAGTTGAACCAGCTGGGGATCTCAAATACCTTTTTGCCCACCAGGCTTTTTTTCCGGACGCTGTAATGCCTTTCCGAAGCTTTATTGGCATAGATGATCCGGTCATTTGCATCCACAACCACTACCTCGTCATAGAGATTATCCAGGATGGTTTTTAAGGCTTCTGCATTCAGGTCGGATATTGGTTTTGCTTTTCCCATGGTTCTGCCCCTTCTGACTTGTCATAGTTGTCCGAGGAAACCTGCAAGTTGTATTCCAGATTTTCGGGTCAGGCAAGCCTTTCCTGAGTTTTTACCGGTTTTGAATTCAGGGTTTGATCTCCTTGGCAAACCGTATCCTGTTTCTACCTGAATTTTTGGCGTCATACAATGCCTGGTCAGCTTCATAAATAAGAGCAGCCATCTCTGTGTGGCGGTCAGGGATAACCGTTGATACGCCCATGCTCAAGGTTACAACCTTTCCGGCCCGGGAACCTATGTGGGCAATGGCCAGGGCCCGGATACTATCCCGGATAATGCCCGCAATATGCATGGCGCCGTCCCGGTCCGACCTGGGCAGAACCAGGACAAATTCCTCCCCGCCGTACCGGGCCACAAGGTCGGCGGGCCGTTTGACTGCATCGGCCATGGTGCGGGCCACCAGCTTCAGGCAATCGTCACCTTCCTGGTGGCCGTAAGTGTCATTGTAATTTTTAAAATAATCAATATCGCATAAAATAAGGGATATGGGGGCTTTTTCCCTGCGCATCCGTTTCCATTCGTTGCCGAGATAGGCATCAAAGTACCTCCGGTTGGCAATCCCTGTGAGGCCGTCCAGGGAGGCCAGATGGTGAAGTTCCCTGTTGGCCGCTTTTAATGCTTTTTCAGCCCGTTTCCGTTCAGCGATTTCGGCCTCAAGCGCTGCATTGGCCTCTGACAACTCAATTGTCCTGTCTGCCACCTTTGCCTCCAGGGTGGTATATAATTCAGCGTTTTCAATGGCAATGGCCGCATGGGTGGATAAGAGGGTCAGGGTTTCCAGGCGGTCCGGGGTAAATGCCCCGGCAGCGAGGTTGTTTTCAAGATACAGCAGGCCGTCCAGCCTGGTTTTGTAGATCAGCGGAATGCAGAGGATTGATTTGGGCCGGTTGGCCGTCACATAGGGGTCTGCAATGAATTGTCCCTGGGTTGCGGCGTCAGTGAGCACAACATTTTTCCGGCGCCTTGCTGCATAGTGGAGAATGGCTGAGGACAGGATCTGGTCAGGTTCAAGGGCGTCCACTGGGACAGGGTCCAGGTTGACCTCAATACCTGAATCCATATCCCCCCGGGCGCTGATCACCAGGCGGCCCGCATTTTCAATGACCAGTGCACCTTTCCGGGCACCGGCATTTTCCATGAGAATACCCATCAGTTTTTTCAACAGTTTTTCCAGGACGATTTCCCCTGAAATGGCCTGGGACGCTTTGATCACCGAATCAAAATCCAGGGCCTGGGACCTGCTGGTGGTCAGGATGGTATGCCGGGTATGGGCCTTGTCCGATACCAGGGCAAGGTTTGGAAATTCATCATCGAGAATTCTGACTTTTCGTTTGGCACCCCATCTCAGGTAGAGGAACCTGGCCTCCATAAGATGCCCCCTGGCTGCTATGTCACGTCCTTTTTCAAGATGGAACCGGCCTGCCAGTTCGTTGGCCAGGGCTTCGTGGTGAAGATATTCATTTGCCCGGGCCAGGGAAATGGCCTGCCCATAGGATTCAAGTGCTGCCAGCTCATCTTCGCGTATCCTTTCGAGTTCGGCAGTCATCAGGTGGTAACGATGGCTGAAATTTTCAGGGCAATGGGTCTCCCATTGTTTCATCTGATCCAGGTTTTCCCTTATCTGCCGGTCATAGGCCTGCCGTTGGCTTTCCCCGGCATTCTTCCAATTGGCTGTAAGAATCAGGGTATTGAAAAAGAAATGGTCCGGATACATCATCAGGCCCGGGATATGACTCTTGTTCTCCTCTGCCTTCAGGCTGGCGTCAAGCGCCTTACCATGCTCTCCGTACAGCAGGAGGACAAATGCCTTGTAGACAAAATGCCAGAAAAGACCGAGACCGAAGGGCATGGATTCCATGGCTGCGATGGCGGCGGATTCGTCAAAATGCTCATTGTCAAGGGAATCCCGGGTGCCGGTTTCATCCATCAGGTTAGTGAGCTTGGCCATCTGGGCATCCCTGATCTGAATCAGGGGGGCGAATTCAGCCTCCCGGATGTAGTCGGCATATTTTTCACCAATATGGCGGACCCGGTCCAGCGGGTCCCCTTTGACCAATGCCGCGGTCCTGAGGAAAGAGGCGGCCCAGGCGCCCCACCAGATCTCTCCGGACTGGATGCAATATTTCAGGGAGTCTTCATAGATGGGAATATTTGTTTTAATATGCTGTTTGTAATGATTGATAAAATTACAAAAGGTGTTGTGAACTTTTGGTGCCAGCAACGGGGTAAAATATTTATCCTTCAGGGCCATGGCCAATTGTCCGAACGCATAGGCACGGTCATACTCCTGCTGCATGGACAGGATCAGTCCGTAAAAGATTATTCCCACCGATGTTACAGCGGACTGTCCGTGTTCAATGGAAAGCTTTATCATGATGAGTGCGGGCAGCAGGACCCGGTCGTTGGCAGACATGAACAGGCAGACCCACAGCTCATGAAGCAGCCCGCAGCAGGTAATCGCATCAGGGTCTGTCATGGCAGGACCGTCTTTCAGGCGCCGGATATCCTCTTGGCTGCCTGCATGGGTGGTTATGAATTCAAGTAAGGCGGCTGTCTCTGAATCATAGTCTGCCGTGATATCGGGTATTTTGATGTTGAACAGGGAAAGGCCTTTTTTCCCGAGTTCTATGCCCCTGTCATAATCGTAGTTGATATGGCAGATGCGGATCATCAATTCGTATAGCTTTCCCTTTTCCTGTCTTCCCCTGGCGTGGTCAATGGCTGAGGTGAAGATCTCATGGGCGGCTTCCTGGTTTCCGCATAGAAATTCACATTCAATCCGTTCCAGGGTGAGTCGGATCATGGTATTGTATTGCCTTTTCCATCCGCTGCCGGATAAAAGGTCCATGCCTGCTGAAATATAATCCAGTGCCGCATTATATGCCGTGGCCTTTTTGGCCTGCCTGCCGGCCATCAGATTCAAATGGGCCAGCCGGTCTTTTTCCTTCCGGTCTGTGATCAGCGGACCACTGAAATTCAGGTGATTTACGATATCAAAAATATGATTCCTGAGATTCTCCTCACTTGTATTTTCCAGGAGGAGCCGACCTGCGGCAAGATGGATGCCGGATCTTTCAGAGGGAGAGAGTCTTGAATAGGCCGCCTCCTGGATCCTGTCATGGAAAAAACGGTAAGAGACCCTGGCAGGATCCACTGCTGCACCGGTCTCATCCGCCCACCGGAAAGACCTGCATTTTTTGCTCTGGGGAATAATCAACTCTTCCTGTACGGCTTTCCAGAGCCCCATACTCACCCGGGAAAACCGGGAGCGGCTGATAATGCTGAGCGTACCGAGATCAAACTGGTTGCCGAGGCAGGATGACAGCAGCAGGAGACGCTTTGTCTCTACCGGCAGCCGGTTGATTTTTTCCACCAGCAGATCAGCCACATTTTCGCTGATCCCGAGGCCCCGGATATGATCCATATCCCAGGTCCAGGCATTGGTCTTACGGGAGAAACTCAGATGCTTTTTCAGATAAAGGCTGGTCAGCACCTGGATCATAAAAAAAGGATTGCCGCCTGTTTTTTCCTGGATCAGGCCTGCCAGCGGCCTGACCGCATCTGTTGTTGTTGACAGGGTGCCCGCTATCATCCGGGTGGTGTCATCAGGCATCAGGGGGGCCAGGTGCAGTGTTGATACCTTGGCTTCAGATAGTTTATCGTTCCGGATATCGTCCAGTTTCAGCATCAGGGGGTGGGCCGGACTGACTTCGTTATCACGGAACGCACCAAGAATCAGGAGGTGGCTTCCGGTTGTTCCGGACATCAGGGTGTGAATCAGTTTTAAAGAGGCCGGGTCTGCCCACTGGAGGTCGTCAAGGAAGAGTACAAGGGGGTGGTTTCGGGTGGCCAGTGCCTGAATGAACCGTTTGAACACTGTGTTGAACCGTTTCCGGGCCTCAATACCGGATAGCTCCAGGACTGGTTTTTGTTTGCCGATGATCAGTTCCAGCTGGGGAATAACCTGGGTGATGACCCTGGCTTCCGGGCCCAGGGCGGTTTCAATCCTGGCCTTCCAGGTTCCCAGTCTGGCTGCCGGTTCGCTGAGCAGGTAGTTTACCAGGGTTTTCAGGGCCTGGATTATGGGATGGTAGGGAATGTCATTTTGAAACTGGTCAAACTTACCGGAAATAAATAAGCCGTTCCGGGTAACAACCGGTTTGTATATTTCCCGGATTAATGATGATTTCCCAACGCCGGAATACCCGGATACAAGCAGCATTTCCAGACTGCCGCTGCCGACTCTGGAAAACGCCTCCATCAAGACCCTGGTTTCCCTGTTCCGGCCGTAAAGGATCTGGGGTATCTGAAACCGGCTTGGCCGGTCCTGCTGTCCTAAATCAAACGGGGCAATCGTTTGATTTTTAGCCAGGGTTTTGTGGCAGCGTTCAAGGTCTGCCCTCAACCCGCCTACACTGTGATACCTGTCCTCAGCCATCTTTGACATCAGTTTCATTACAATATCGGAAACCGGACTCGGGACGCCCCTGATCTCACGGGAGAGGGGGCTGGGCGGCCTGGCAATGTGGGAATGAACCATTTCCATGGCATCATCCGTGTCAAAGGGTGTCTTTCCTGCCAGCATCCTGTAAAAGGTTACGCCAAGGGAATAAAGATCTGATCTGAAATCAACGGCCCGGTTCATTCTTCCGGTCTGCTCAGGAGACATATAGGCCAGGGTGCCTTCAAGCATTTCAGGGCTGCTGACAGCCTGGGCCTCCCTGGGCAGTTCAGTGGATATCCCGAAATCAATGAATTCGAGAATATCCTCGCTTTGATTCCAGATAATATTTGTGGGATTGATATCCTTATGAATGATCTCATTTTCGTGGATCTGTTCCAGGATCCCTGTAAGTCTAATGGCCAGGGAGAGAAAATCGTTCAGGGGCATGGGAGAATCCGAGCGGGATAAATGATTTGCCAGGGAATCGCCCCGGATATCTTTGAGTATGATCATCACTCGGTTGCCGGTCTGCTCGAATCCAAGTGCTGTCACCACTCCTTTTATTTTTAAACTGTCGGTAATGGCATACTCCTGCCTGAAGCGGGTAAGACTTTCAGGCTCAGGATATTGTGAGTTCAGCACCTTCAGGATGACGGGGACCTGGTCCCTGGTTCTGACACCTCTGTATATCAGGGAGTTTTCACTTGTATATATGGTTTCGTCGATCCGATACCCTGGAATCATTATCCCTCCGCATCCATTTTTTTGGGGGTGGTTGTCCGGCTAAACTCTGGTGGGGTGGTTATCGCCCGTCATTGTATCAGCAAAGTCCTGTTCCGGTCAATGAAAAGCGTTGGCCTGCGGGCCGGCTGCCGCTGTGAGAAATCCGGAAAAGAGGCTTATTAAACGGAGGCTGCCGCTTGACTTGTCCGGGGGGCAGAACGTATATTGAATTAATGATAACAGATGACCGCCGTATCCACGACCAATAAACATACCTACTGAAAATATCATGTTGTTTTTTAACTTACAGCACGGGGAACAGGTGCATGGGAGCTAAAATCCTTTTATCCACGGAGAAGAAATCAGCGTTAAAAATCGCCTTTATCTATCTTTGCTTTTCAGGGGCCTGGATTCTTTTTTCAGATCAGCTGCTCTATTTTTTTATTTCCGACTCCCTGTTAATGACAAAAATCCAGACGGTTAAGGGCTGGTTTTTTGTTCTGATCACCGCGTTTTTAATATTTTTCCTCCTCCAAAGGGAACTCAGAAAAATGATTTCAGTCCGCCGGAAGCTGGATGAAAGCGAGGAAAAGTACAGGATTGTGGTGGAGAACTCTCCTGATCTTCTGTACCGGACTGATATGGATGGCCGAATCATTTTTGTCTCTCCATCTGTTCAGAAGTTGTCCGGGTATTCCGAGGAAGAGGCCATGGGTATGAAAATGGCCGAGGAAATTTATGCAAACCCCATAGAGCGGGAAGGCTTCCTGAAGCAACTTGAGGCTGACGGATATGTAAAAAATTATGAAGCCCGGGTTAAGAGAAAAGACGGGACCCTGTGGTGGGCCTCTACCAATGCGCATTTTTACAGGGATCGTCAGGGCACCATTGTTGGGGTTGAAGGCGTAACCAGGGATGTGACCCGGAAAAAAGAGGCGGAAAGAGCGCTTCTGGAAAGCGAACATCAGCTGCGTGCAATCCTTGAGGCCAATCCGGATCCCATGGTGTTGTATGATCTTGAAGGCTGCCCCCTTTACATAAATCCAGCCTTTACCCAGGTGTTCGGCTGGACGTTTTCCGAGCTCAAAGGGCGGAAGATCCCATTTGTCCCTGAATCCGAGACCGGTTTATCCATGAAAAAAATAAAGAAGATTTATAGAACAGGTAAGCCACTCTCCTTTGAAACCCGGCGGCTGACAAAAGATGGCCGGCTTCTGGATATTATTCTCAGTGCAGCGGTGATCAAAGATGGTACGGAAACCATATACGGCATGGTGGTAAATATAACGGATATCAGTGAGAAAAAAATGCTGGAGGCCCAGTATGAACAGGCACAGAAAATGGAATCCCTGGGAACTTTGGCAGGTGGTATTGCCCATGATTTCAACAACTACCTGAGCGGGATTTTCGGATACCTAGACCTGGCCAGAAAATACACCTCTGATGAAAAAGTATCCCGTTATCTGTCTAAAGCCCTGAAGTCGTCGGACCGCGCAAAATCCTTAACCCACCAGCTGCTTACTTTTTCAAAGGGCGGGGCCCCGGTAAAGGAGATAGGCGGCCTTGATCCCTTTTTAAAGGAGACAGCACAATTTGCCCTGAGCGGGGCCAATGTTTCCTGTTCCTTTGATCTGCCCGAAGATCTGTGGAGTTGTGAATACGACAGGAACCAGGTTGGCCAGGTGATTGATAATATCGTGATAAACGCTCATCATGCCATGCCCGAAGGCGGGGAGATCCTGATGGCGGCCCGGAACCTGGACCAGGGCAACGCCATGCCCGATCTTCCCCTGCCACCCGGAAAATATGTAAAGATAAGCATCCGTGATATGGGTACCGGAATTGCACCTAAATACCTGAAACGGATATTTGACCCTTTTTTTTCCACAAAACAGACCGGGAGCGGGCTGGGACTGGCCACATCCTACTCCATAGTCAAACGTCACGGCGGCATTATCACTGTGGAGTCCCAATTGGGAAAGGGATCGTGCTTTAATGTTTACCTGCCGGCCACCGGTGAAAAAGCACAGGTTTTAAAGGAAGCGGATCCCTTTGTCTACAAGGGGAAGGGACAGATACTCATCATGGATGACGAAGCCATAATCAGGGATATGCTGACCCAGATGTTGGCGGACATGGGGTTCAGCGTTGTGGCTGCAGAAGACGGGAACCAGGCCCTGGCATTTTTTAAGAGGCAGATGGGATCGGAACGGCCCCTGGCTGCGGTGATCCTGGACCTTACCATTCCCGGCGGCATGGGGGGAAAGGAGAC
>JAKSAX010000582.1 GCA_022361395.1 Desulfobacterales bacterium
ATGTCCGGGAGCAATTTCCGGGGATGTGCTTTTTTAAATATTGCAACCGAGATTCCCGCCAGGGATTCAAAGATAAGAGAAGAGGTCATCAAACATAAAAACGATCTTCAAAATTATTTAGAAACAATCATTGACGGCCTGGCCGTGTCCGGTGCCTGTATTAAAAAGACAGATACCCGTTCGGCCGCCCGGATGATTTATGTGCTGGTTGAGGGCGCCATTGTCGCCAGCCAGAATTACGGAGAGGTCTGGCCCATTGACGATGCACGCAGCGCGGCTCAGGAACTTCTGGGCTTTTAAATTTACCGGAAATGCCGGTATTCATCCAAAAAAAAGGAGGACCTATGAGCTATGATCATTTAATTGATACCTATGAGACAGAGAGGCTTAAAACCGTGAGTGTCTGGAGTATGTTTGAAGATGAAGATCTGACGGTTCGCCCCAAACCCTTGAATGAAAGGGACCGGAATCCCCTTGAACATATGATCCACCAATGCATGGGGGAAAACAAATGGTTCTGTGAGATGCTCGGCATTGATGTGGGGGCACCGCCCCTTCCTGCCGAAGAAACCCGCCTGGGGTTTATAAAACAATATGCCGTTGATTCTGAAAAACGGCTGGAAGCATTAAAAACAAAGGATTCTGCCTGGTGGAAAGAGGAAGTTGCCTTTTTTGACACCATTCGTACAAGGGCCTGGGTCATGCTCAGGCGAATTACCCACACCGCCCACCATCGCGGTGAGCAGTCAACATTGTTGAGGGTGTTCGGGAGAACCGTGCACAGTATCTACGGCCCTTCCGCTTCCACAGGGGGCCTGCCGGCAAACGGCGCGGCTACCATATACGCCTACCAGGACATGGAAAGCCTGGTTGACGGAGAGATGAAAGGCGGCCGGAAGGCCCCCCTCCCGGGGCCGGGGGTGCATCCCTCAACAGAGCGGCCGGATTCGTTTTGAATAAAAGAATCAACAACTAATGGCAGCCAGGGTAATTCTGACAGAGGCTAACCGGTTCCGCTCCCTGACGGCTGAACCCGAGTGCAGGTTCAGCTGGCAGCATATCTTTACACTGCCGGATTACATCCGGGTATGGCTGGACTCATTTTACTCCCATGGGGAATTGTATCGGGGAGCCGTGCAAAAGGGCCGCCATATTATCGGAGCGGCCCCGCTGATAATTCAGGGGCAGTCCGCTTCATTTATCGGCCACAGCAGTGTTTGCGATTACCTGGATTTTTCCATTGCCCCGGGCTGCGAAACCCTTTTTTACGAAGCCCTGTTTGATGACCTGAAAAGACGCGGCGTAAAGTCAGTTGAGCTTCGGTGCCTGCGCCCGGAATCCTCTGTACTTACCAGTTTCAGGAAAGTGGTCCAAAGCAGGGGCGGATCGTTTTGCAGTGAACCGGACGGGGTTTCAATGGAGATGGACCTGCCGGAAACCTGGGAGGCGTATCTTGAACAACTGCCTGGTAAGCAGCGCCATGAAATCAGGCGCAAAACAAGGCGGGTTGAACTGTTTTCCGATTTGGATTTCCGGGTCATTGACAGTCCAAGGCCGTCAGAACATGAAATTAACCTGTTTTTCAGGATGTTCAGGCTGGGCAGGGCTGACAAAAACTGTTTTATGAACGAAGAGATGGAATCCTATTTCCGCCGTCTTATACACGGCCTGGGGGCAGCCGGGGTGTTAAAGCTCTATATGCTGGAAGTAAAGGGGGCAATAATCGCTGCCTCACTCTGCTTTGACTACCGGGATACCGTCTTTCTTTATAACAGCTGTTATGATCCGGCATATGCCCGCCTCAGCCCGGGAGCAGTCTGTAACGTGTTCAGCATCAAAAAGAGCATTGAACAGGGCCGCAAAAAATATGATTTTTTAAAGGGAACCGAGCCATACAAGCGGCATCTTGGCGGCCACGGAGTTCAATTATCGAAAGCCCGGATAACAATTTAGGACAGGGCCTTCGGGCAATGGAAAATGGCCAGAAACAACTAAACAGACGCCTGGCGATGTTCTGCCTGCACAGCCATCCCTTGGGGAGGCTCGGTACAAGAGATACCGGCGGCATGAGCGTTTATATCTGCCATCTGGCCCTGGAACTCGGGAAATCAGGATATTCCGTCGATATCTTTACACCCTTCAACGGGCTGTACCGTGAAAAGATAATGATACTGGGGACTAATGTCCGCCTGGTCCATATAGCAGTCCGCAAAAATCACCACCTGAATCAAGAGGCCGTTTATTTACAGGTTGATGAATTTATCAGGGGGATCGAAGCGTTCCGGTCAGGATCAGGCCTGACCTATGATATAATACACAGCCACTACTGGCTGTCGGGACTGGCAGGCCTCAGGGCCCGGGAAAAATGGGCCAGGCCCCATGTCATAACCTTTCATACGATCCGTGCAATTCGGAGAGAAGCCGAACCGGTGTCAAATATATCCGGCTTTCGTCTCCGTTGTGAAAAAGAGTTAATAAATGCCTGCGATCTTGTGGTGTCACTCACCGCCCAGGAGAGATGTGACATCAGTCGGGTTTTCAGGTGCCCGCCTTCAAAGATTTCAGTAATTGAGTGCGGTGTTGACTTTGCGGCCTTTTATCCGTTTGGCAAAGAAAAAGCCAGAAAGGCACTGGGGCTGACCGATAATGAGGTGATGCTTCTTTATGTCGGCAGAATTGATCCCATGAAAAGGGTGGGCCGCCTGTTGGGTGCCGCAGCCCTGTTAAACAGGAAAGTTAAGGTGTTTATTGTCGGCGGTGACCCTGCACCCGGGCCGGAGCAGCGGCAATTGTATGAAATGGCGGAAAAACTGGGAATAAGCGACCGCCTGGTTTTTTCAGGCAGCCTGCCCCAGAAAGATCTTCCGCTGTATTACAGTGGTGCCGATGTCTTTGTTTTCCCCTCCCGGTATGAAAGTTTCGGCCTGGCCGGACTGGAATCCCTTGCCTGCGGGACACCGGTGCTGGCAACCGGGGTCGGGGTATTTCCGGAAATACTGACAGGGACGGTTAACGGCAGATTGTTACCTGATGCAGATCCTGTATTAATGGCCGGGAAAATCAGGGAGGTGCTCACCCAAAGCAGGAAAACAGAAGATGTGACAAAAAAGATCCGCAACTCTGTCAGGCAATACACCTGGGCCCGGACAGCCAGAAAGATGAGTTCAGCATATGAAACCCTGATCCGGCAGGAAGAGAGCCGGAATCAGATTCATCAATAACCCATTAAAAGCAGGCAACCAGATCTATGACTGATATTTTGAATAAAAAATCGGGGATCTCTCCGGTCTATGCCCTGATCATCTCCCCGCATCCGGACGATGCCGAACTTGGCATTGCCGGAACCATAGCCCGCTGGACCCGGCAGATGAAAAAAGTGGTGTATGTGGTCTGTACCGATGGCGGCAAAGGGACACGGGACCGCAGTATTCAAACGGAGGAACTGGCCGCCATTCGCAGGAAGGAACAGGAGGAGGCAGCAGACAAATTAGGAGTCAGTGATATTGTTTTCCTGAATTATCCGGATCAGGAGCTGGAGGAAACATCTGAATTCCGCGAAAGGCTTGTACGGGAAATAAGACGGTTTAAACCGGAAGTGGTTGCCACCACAGACCCTTACCGCCGCTATATCTGGCACCGCGACCACAGAGTGACCGGCCAGGTTGCCCTGGATGCGGTTTTCCCGTATGCCCGGACTCACTTATCCTATCCCGGCCTGCTGGAAGAGGGATTTGAACCCCACCGGGTAAAAGAGATGCTGTTCTGGGGAGCTGAAAATGCCAATTATCATGTTGATATCACAGATACCTTTGATTTAAAAACCGAGGCGCTCAAATGTCACAGAAGCCAGTATGATACCAGTGCATCACCCGGCTGGTTCCGTTGGATCAGGCAGGCTGCCATGGAGATGGCCCAAGGAAAGCCCTATGAACTTGCGGAATCTTTTCACCGGATTCAAATCCGCTGAATGTCAAATTAATTTTTCCTGTTTTCAGGATGCCTGCACCGGTTTACCGGAGGATTTTTTGGGCCAGGGCATAATGTACCCCGATATCCTGCCTGAAATCAAAACGGTTCCCTGTTTCATCCTCCCGGGGGATAAGGCGGATCCGCCCGCCGTCATAGGCGGTTTTCACCTTTTGCATTAGTTTTTCAGCTGTCCTGTCTGGCGATCCCCCTTCAGGCACTTTCCCGTTGCAGATGAGGTAGACCACGCGGGTGCCGTCTGACACAAAGCCTTTTTTTTCAGAAACCCCCATGGCAGAGGGCACTGCCATGAGACCCTTTTTCTTCAGATAGGGAAAGTCAATCCTGATTTCCTCATTCCGGGTTACCCGCCAGGGATAGCCTTTCTGGCCGTCCGGTCCCCCTGATCC
The DNA here is from genome assembly GCA_022361395.1 of Desulfobacterales bacterium. Lineage (GTDB taxonomy): Bacteria > Desulfobacterota > Desulfobacteria > Desulfobacterales > Desulfobacteraceae > Desulfobacter. Next base: position 4,377 of record JAKSAX010000582.1, read on the forward strand.
CGTGACAAAGGCTGTGGTGATGGAAATCTGGTCCTCCCTCACCACAGGTGCCGTGCGGTCCAGCTCTTCATTGAACATGGCCTCAAACAGGGGCCCCGGGTTCCTGAGCCGCCGCACCACGGTTTGAAACTCAGGCTCCCCGGGGCGGATATTGATCTCGCAGACCCGGACAGTTGAGGGGCGCAGCCCCTCCCCGTCCCGCTCAAAGGAGACAAAACATCCCGGATAGAGGATGCAGGGCCGCAGCTCTCCCATTGCCCGGAGTTCGTTGATCAGGGGAAGGGCAATGGTCTCTCCCACCATTTTAAAGAGAAGCCCGGATTCAAAGGGATGTGGGGAGATGGATCCCATACCGCCGGTGATGGGATTACCTGAGGCGGCAGGGCCTTCAAAGCGCTCGGGGTAATCCATGGATGTGGGCAGGACCCGGAATCCGCCCCTGGCGTCCACCAGGATGGTAAAACTGATCTCCACCCCTGACATCCTGGATTCAATGAGCAGGGGCCACGGCCTGTTCCGGAACGTTTTTTTATAGGCTTTTTTATAGTCATTGACCAGGCTGTCGTATATCCGCCGCATCTCCCAGGTATCCAGGATGATCCTGGCCCCTTTTCCCCCTGCGCTGTACGGGTATTTGAGAACGGCGCCGCCGTGGGTGTGGATATACTCCAGCGCCATTTTGGAAACCTCTGAAAAAGACCTTGCATCCACCACTGTCCATTGGTCTGCCACCGGGATTCCTGCTTTCCGGCACAACTCCTTGCACCGGATCTTATCCCCTTCAATGAATGCGGCAGCCTTTCGCAATCCCGCGATCCGGTTTCCCAGTCCTTTTTCGCTGAGCCGGTCCACGATTCCGTTTAGCAGCAGGGTCTCCGGCATGGGTATCACATAGTCAAGGGTGTTGTTTTCAAATCCGGCTGCGATACCTGCTGCATATCCGTCAATGGAGTTGTCTTCTGTTTGAATAAACCCCACATCCCATCCCATTATCTCATCTGTGATCTTCGGCATGGCAGGGGTCCCCCGGATGACAACGCCTTTGTGGGTCTGATGATCTCCGTTCCACCCGGTCTGGGAGGTAACCACCGCACCCAGAAGGGTTCTGGCATCTGTTCCGGCAAATCCGATTTTAACAGGTTCGGCCATAGTCAATCCTCTTAAACAGGTTTGCGGCAATTGAAAATAGAAGGGAAAGGGAGCTGTTTCCAGTGCAGGCGCCGGACGGATGAAATTGCCAAGGCAAGGGTTACATAAATTCAGGCTGTTTTCAAGGGCGGTACTAAAAATAAACCCAGGGGGATATTTTCAGCAGGTCCCCACAGTTTACCGGTAATCCTTATAGCTGATATTATACTTGGCTGCCTTGTAGGAGAATTTTCTCACCGTGATATTGATGAGTTTGGCTGCCTTGTTGATGTTGCCCCGGGTGTTTTTCAGGGAATCCATGAGAATCTCCTTTTCCAGGTTGCCCACGGCATCTTCCAGGGAGAGGGGAAGGGTTTTGGATTTGGTGCCGGTCTGGAGGGTGGCGGGCAGGTGGTAGGAGTGGATGGCGCCTTCGTTGCAGAGGATCACGGCCCGTTCTATGCAGTTTTCCAGTTCGCGGACATTGCCGGGCCAGTGGTATTCCATCATCATGTCAATGGCCGGGGTGGTGATGCGTTTGATGTCCTTGTCATGCTCTTTTCTGTACTTTTCAAGAAAGTGGTCCGCCAGGAGAATGATATCTGTTTTTCTCATGCGGAGGGAGGGAATATAAATGGGAAACACATTGAGCCGGAAATAGAGATCGTCCCTGAATTTTCCCTGCTGGACCATCTCTTCCAGGTTGGAGTTGGTGGCGGCAACGATCCTGACATCGTCCTTGATGGGCTTGTAACCGCCCACCCGTTCAAATTCCTTTTCCTGGAGTACCCTGAGCAGCTTGACCTGGGCGGCCAGGTCCATGTTGCCGATCTCATCAAGGAAGATGGTGCCCTTGTTGGCCAGCTCAAACTTTCCCTTTTTCTGGCGTGAAGCCCCGGTAAAGGCCCCTTTTTCATGGCCGAACAACTCGCTTTCAATGAGGTTTTCCGGGATGGCGGCGCAATTGATCTTGATAAAGGGGTTCTGGTTGCGGGCCGAGTTATAGTGGATGGAGTTGGCCACAAGTTCCTTGCCTGTACCGCTCTCCCCGCGGATAAGAACTGTGGCGGACGAGGAGGATACCTGGGAGATCATCTGGAGCACCTCACGCATCTTATTTGAGTTGCCGATGATGTTGGTAAAGCTGTACTTGTTTTCCAGTTCTGATTTCAGCCGGATATTTTCCGTTTTCAGCTGCTCTTTTTCCACCCGGATGGTTTCAATGTTGATCACATGGTGGGCCACCATGGTGGCCACGACAGAGAGAAGTTTCTCCCCGTTGTTCAGGGAGCGCTTGCCCTCATAGGGGCGGTCCGCAGAGATGGCGCCCACCACCCGGTTCTCTTTTTTTATGGGCACGCAGATAAAGGAGTAGTCCTGGCCTTGGGTCAGGTTTCTTGAATGGGTTTTGTCCAGGAAAAGGGGTTCTTCACTGATCCTGGGAACAACGGCGGGCTTTCCCGACTGGATGACCTGGCCGATGATACCCTCCCCGGGCAGGTACTTTATCTGCCTGGTTTTTTCTTCGGATATGCCGTGGGCGATTTCAATGCGGATTTCACCGCTTTCGCTGTTGGTCAGGAAGATGATACCCCGGATGAGGTTCAGGGATTCGGACAATACACTCAGGACCTTGAACAGGGACTTTTTCATATCCATGTGCTGGTTCAGGGCTTCACTTATTTCGTAAAGGAGAGAGGTTTCTTCAATGGACTTCATAGGGGCAATCCGGGTATCTTTTATTTTAATATTATTATTTTCTACTCTTTTAACAGGGCTGCTGCTATACTGGCACATACCGTGTTATGGAACAAAAATCAAACCCAAAAACAGGGAAAGACAGGTTTTAGGAAAAATAAATGGAAACCGAAATCTCAGGAAACAGGATAAAGGATAAAAGGGATGAGTCAAAAACCCTTGAGGTGCTTTATGAGATTTCCCAGGCTGTTTCCGCCACCCGGAACCTGGAGGAACTCTATGTTGATATTCACCGGGCCCTGAATACCATCCTTGATGTTGAGAATTTTTATATCGCCCTTCATCACGAGAAAAAGGATTCCATCACCTTTCCCTATTATGTGGATGAAAAAGATGAAATGCCCGATGAGATTTTCAACTTCAGCGAAACCGCCTCCCTCACGGGCAAGGTCATTAATTCCAGGCAGCCCAGGATTTTTTATGAGCAGGAGATCATTGACTTTGCCAGGCAGCAGAACCAGGAAATCATCGGAACCGCCTCCAAGATATGGCTGGGGAGCCCCCTGATTATCAAGGAGAGGGTGATCGGCGCCGTGGCCATCCAGAGTTTTAAGTCGGCGGATGCCTACGTGGAAAGTGATCTCCACCTGCTGAATATCGTATCCCAGCACATTGCGCTGGCCATAGAAAGAAAAGAGGCGGAAAACAAGGTCAGGGAGCAGCAGCAGGTTCTCCAGACCATATTGGAGTCGTCGCCCGTTGGGATCTGCCTTGTGGAAAACAGGGTGTTTAAATGGGTAAATACCCAGATGGTCAACATGTTCGGGTATGACGCCAAACAGGATCTCACAAACCGGAGCGCCTCAATTATTTATGCATCGGAAGAGGACTATAAAAAGGCCGGAAAGATGATCCAGGCTGCCCTGAGGTTGAAAGGCAAGGCTGATTTCGATTTTGAACTGATTCGTAAAGACGGCTCCCTGTTCAAGGCCCATATGATTATCACCGAATCGGGTAAAGACGATGCCGCCACACAAACCATTGCCACTGTAGCCGACCTTTCCAGGCTGGAGATGGCCCACCAGGAAAGGGTGGAAAAGGAAAAACTCCAGGGGGTTCTGGAAATGGCAGGGGCCATATGCCATGAAATTAATCAGCCCCTCCAGACCATTGTCGGGTATACTTCCCTGTTTGACTCTCCGGAAGCGGTAACCCCGAAAGCATTAAAAGAGATCAAATCCCAGGCAAACCGCATCGGTAAAATTACCAACCGGCTTTCTAAAATTACCCGGTATAAAACCATCTCATATCCCGGTGACACCACCATAGTTGATATCTGGCGATCCTCCAATTAATATTCGCGAAAAGAACTTGATTTAAAAGGGCATTAGTGGAATAATGCGCCCGATTTATTGGAAAATACGACACGGGACAGCCAA
>JAKSAX010000227.1 GCA_022361395.1 Desulfobacterales bacterium
AGAAATTTCAACGCTGGTGAAATTAAGGGGGGAGCCAAACTTGCCGTCGAGGGTGGAAAGGACCCGCATGATCCGGTTTTCCACGTTTTTTTCCATAAAATCCAGAATCCTGGAATTTGCAGAATCAAAGGCTGAACCGACGATCTGGAGGAGGTTGGAAATAATGCCGGGGTGGTTTTCCACAAACCGGATAAAGTCCTTGGCCTTAATCCTCAGGCAGCGGGTGGTTTCAAGGGCCTGGGCTTCCAGTATGCGGGAGCCGGTTAAGTAAGGGCTTAACAAATTATAACACTCCCCGGCTTTTACCAGGAGCACTGTGATCCGCCGTCCCGAGGCAGCACTCACACTGACCCTCAGCAGCCCGGAAACCACAAAAAGCACATCGGCGTATCCGTCCCCGGGGGTCGATACAATGTTGTTTTCAGGGAGGGTCACAAGGTCTGATATGGCTGCCAGGTCCGCTATGACCTCCGGTGCCAGCCCCAGGCAGAAGCCGGAGCGCTGTAAAAAGTCCTGTTTATTTTCCCTGGTGAATTTTTTCATTTGTCCTTGTCCGGAAACAGCACCTTGCGCCCGGATGGGGAAAAATCGCTCCCCGGTCCGGGCCTTGATTTAAAGTGTTTCTATACTGGAAAATATAAGATGGATCTGAAAAGTCAATTTTTTTATCGAAACATCTCTTCAAAAACGGATTCAGAATGTAGTTACCCGGATGGTGATTTTGTGGTACATTTTATCTGCTGTGCATATGCTAATTTCAATGGGGTTAAGGGAAATATGGGGAAAAAACCGACGATTCTGGCTGTTGACGATACAGAGATAAATGTTGATATCCTGCTGGGAATTTTAAAAGAGTTTGATGTTATCCCGGCCCTTTCGGGCCAAGAGGCTCTGGACGTACTGGAAGAGGAGGCCGTGGACCTTATTCTCCTGGATATCATCATGCCGGGAATGGACGGCTTTGAAGTATGCCGCCGCATTAAATCCGACCGGAGGCTGAAGAACATACCGGTGATCTTTATTTCGGTTAAAAACAGTGAACAGGACATCAAGGACTGCTTTGAACTCGGCGGGGTGGATTATGTTGCCAAGCCCTTTAATGCCGTGGAACTCCTGGCCCGGGTTACGACGCACCTGGAACTGAAAACCTACCAGACCCGTCTTGAGAACAAGGTAAAGGAACAGGTGGCGCTGAGCTGTTCGGGCGGCCTGCCGTCCCTGGCCGGAGACCTTGCCGGACTGGCGGACCTGGCAGGCAGTATGGTAAAGGAACTGGAAAAAAATGAGACTGTTGACAGGAAACGCCTCAGGGACAATTGCCTGAAAATCCAGGAGGCTGTCAGATCAATGAGGCAAGGGCTGGAAGGGGGCTAAGGCCGGATATTTGATGGATATCAGCGGTAATTTTAACGGGGGAAAAAAGTGAAACGCATCTTTCAGAACCTGAAGCTCCGGGACAAGATCATTGCTGTCTTCTCCGTTGCCGCAGTCATTATCCTGGGATCGGTTTTTACGGCCCTGCCCATTATACGGGAATCCATCATAGACAGTACCAAAAAAGAACTTGTTTCAACAACGAAAATGGCGGGCATCATGGCCCAGTCCCTGTTTGACAGCGCCATAAGAAACTACCTGAGGGGTATATCTGAAACCCATCTGAACTCGGTGAAATTCTACTATTCACAGTACAAAAACGGGGTGCTCAGCGAATCCCGGGCCAGGAAGAACATCGAAGCCCTGCTGCTCTCCCATAAAATCGGCGAATCCGGGTATGTCACAGCCACGGATATCTCAAGGGGCAGTGAGAATATCACCATGGCCGCCCATCCCTTTATACAGGGCGAAGAGGTTTCGGGATTTCAACTGGCACAGACAATGTTCCGCAAAAAAAAGGGATACGTGGAGATGAGCTGGAAAAACCCCGGTGATGTCGAGCCCCGCAAGAAATCCGGGTATATGAGCTATTTTGAGCCCTGGTCATGGATCATCATGGCTGCCCCTTATAAAAGTGAGTTTTACTCCCTGATGGATCTTGACCAGTTCAGAAAGAACCTGGGCAGGGCCCGTGCATCCGAAATCGAAGGGTCTTATGTCACGGTGTTTGATATGGACGGCAACCTGGTATACCACCCTGAACTTTCCGCAAAGAGTATTATGGAATTCCGGGACCAGAGAACAGGCAGTTTTTTTATAAAGGACCTGCTGGCATCCATACGCCGGGCAGGTGCGGGGGAGGATGTCAGCGGCTGGGTGGAATATGCCTACAGGACCCGGGAAAACAGGGGACAGGACATCAGCGACAAGCTGATGTTCTATACCTATCTGCCGGATCATGAATGGGTTGTGGCCTCGGTTGTGGCAAAGGAAGAGATCCTGAAACCCTATCACACCCTGAAAAAACAACTGATCGGTGTGGACGTGCTCATGCTGCTGGCTTTTGCCGTGATCGCCCTGTGGTTTTCAAGGTACCTGACCTCCCGCATCCGTCATCTGGAGGCGGCGGCCGATAAACTGTCCGCCAACAATTACCGCATCGACCTGAAACGGCAGGCCAATGACGAGATCGGCGATCTTGAGCAGGCATTCGGAACAGCAGCCCGGACCATCAATTCCCTGATACACAAGCATGAGGAACTGAATGAAAAACTTGAGGGCAAAGTAAGGGAGAGAACCCTTGAACTCAGTGAATCCCAGGAGGAGCTTGATTCCATTTTCAGGAACAGCCAGGTGGGGCTCATGCTGCTCAGGGGCGGGCGGAAACTGGCCCGGTGCAACCAGCGGATCGCAGATATTTTCGGGTATGCGCACCCGGATGAACTGGCCGGCCGCCATATGAGCGACTTCCATCTTTCCGAAGACCGGTTCAAGGATTTCGGAGACCGGTTTTACTACAGCCTGAAAAGCGGGGAACAGATCCAGGTGGAGTTCCGGCTGAAACGAAAAGACGGCAGCCCGGTCTGGTGCACCCTGTCCGGAAAGGCGCTGGATAACGGTCAGCCCCCGGATCTGGACAAGGGGGTATTGTGGGTGATCGATGACATCACCTCCCGCAAGATCATGGAAGAGGAGGTGAGGGAGGCCGGAGAAAGGGCTGAGGAGGCAAGGAAAGAGGCTGAACAGGCCAACCGGTCCAAAAGCGATTTCCTGGCCAATATGAGCCATGAAATCCGGACGCCCATGAATGCCATTGTGGGGATGACCTATCTTTTGAACCAGCAGGACCTCACCCCGGAACAGGGCAACTATGTCAAAAAGATCGAAAATTCTTCAGGTGCCCTGCTCGGGCTTATAAACGACATACTTGATTTTTCAAAGATAGAGGCGGGCAAGCTGGAGATCGAGACGCTTGACTTTGACCTCCACTCGGTGATTGAAAACGTATCCAACCTGGTGGAGATGAGGGCGGCGGAGAAAAACCTTGATTTTATTGTGTCCTACGATCCGGGAATGAATATGAACCGCCACGGCGATCCCTTGCGGCTGGGGCAGATTTTGACCAACCTTTCCAATAATGCGGTTAAGTTCACCCGGAAAGGTGAGGTGGGGATATATATCGGGCCGGTGCCGGACGGGTTCCTCCGGTTTGAAGTGAGGGACACCGGTATCGGCCTGAGTGAAGAGCAAAAGGGGAAATTGTTCAAGTCCTTTTCCCAGGCAGATGCCGGCACCACCAGAAAATACGGGGGTACCGGGCTGGGCCTTGCCATTTCAAAGCAGCTGGTGACGATGATGGGCGGGCGTATCCGGGTGGAGAGCGAAATGGGGAAAGGCAGTTCATTTGTATTTGAGATTCCCCTGGAAGAGCAGCGGGGCACCGGGGTAACGGACCAGGTGTTCAGTGACAAGCGCGTCCTGATTGTGGACGACACCCCCTCATGGCAGGAGGTGCTCAAGCGGATGCTCAGCCATTACGGGGTACAGACCGATGTTGCGGGCAGCGGTGAAGAGGCCGTTACCCTGATGTGCAAGAAGGGTAAAAGATACGACCTCATGCTCATGGACTGGCATATGCCCGGAATGGACGGCATAGAATCGGCAAAAATGATCCGTGAACATTGCGATACCCCGCCTGCCACCATTATCATGGTCTCTGCATACCGCAAGGATACGGTCCGGAAGGCGGCAAAAGCGGGCGGCATTGATATCTTCCTGGAAAAACCGATTAACCCCTCCCTTCTGTACAATGTGATTGTCGGTGCCTTCGGCGACGGGATAAAGGCGGATTACCGGCGCAGGGCCGATTCCGCATCTTTAAAGGATGAGCTGACATCCCTTAAAGGGAGCACCGTCATGCTGGCGGAGGACAACGCCCTGAACCGCGAAATTGTTAAAGGAATGCTGGAGCACAGCGGCATACGCATCGTTGAAGCCCCGGACGGCAGGCAGGCCGTGGAGATGTATCAGGACGACTCTGATGCTTACGATCTTATTCTCATGGATATCCAGATGCCTGAGATGGACGGGTACGAGGCTGCCAGGCGCATCAGGGCGGTGAACGGAGAGATTCCCGTCATCGCCCTTACGGCCAATGCATTGATCCGGGATGTCAGGCTGACAAAAGAGGCCGGCATGAACGCACACCTGAATAAGCCCATAGATGTTGAAAAACTGTTCAGCACCCTGCTGGCGTATATTCCAGGGAAATGTGACCCTGTCACATCCGGCGGGAAAACCAGCGGGTTTTCCGGGCCGCTGCCCGGATTCAGGCACATTGATACAGCCTCGGGCCTGGGCCGCCTGATGGGCGATAAAAGACTATACCTCAAAATACTTCGGGATTTTGCCGGGGAATATGCTGATGCGGCCCGGGACCTGGACCGCATGCTCAAAGAGGATGAAGCGGCTGCCAGGCTCCTGGCACATACGCTGAAAGGCCTGGCCGCCAATATCGGGGCCGGAGACCTGCACCGGGTGATGGCAAAGCTCGACCTTACCCTGGATCCGGCGCTTATCCCTGATATGGAGATGCATCTGGCCCGGGTTGTCACGGAGATTGAGGAATATGATCCCGGGAAAGATGATGTTTCCGGCAGGGAAAAGAAAAAGATCACCCCGGCACAGCGGGCGGAGCTGATGGAAAGACTTGCGGATGGTGTAAAACGGCGCAGGCCCCGCCTGGTCTCCCCGGTGCTGGAAGAACTGGGCCGGTTTGAGCTTCCCTCTTCTGATATGCAATTGCTGGAAACCCTGAAACCCCTGATCGGCAAATATAAATTCAAACAGGCCCTTGCGGTGCTGGAAAGATTTAACAATGAATAAAGAAACCCCGGAAACCATACTTGTTGTCGATGATACCGAAAGCAATCTTGACATGATTCTTGCCATTTTAAAGGACTATGACGTCATCGCCTCCACATCCGGGGAAGATGCCCTTGCCACGGTCCGGGAAGAGCCGGTAGACCTGGTCCTGCTGGATATCCTGATGCCGGGAACGGACGGGTTCGAGGTGTGCCGCAGGCTCAAGGCATCGCCTGAAACCCGTGATATCCCCATTATATTCATAACGGCGAAAAATGACGAGGAAACCATTGAGGCGGCCTATGACCTGGGCGGTACCGACTATGTTACAAAGCCGTTCAGGCCCAAGGAGCTCCTGGCCAGGGTAAAGGTCCAGCTCAACCTCCAGAGGGTGATCCGGGAACTGGATTTTCTTGCCACCCGCGACAGCCTCACCGGTATTTACAACCGCAGGAAATTTTTTGAAATCGCCGAACAGATGTATGCCGGTGCTTCTGATGACCTGTATGCGCTGATGGTTGATATTGACCATTTCAAGCAGGTCAATGACAGACACGGCCACCATGCAGGGGATAAAACACTGAAAACAATTACCGCAACCATTGCTGGGCTGCTGCCGGAAGACGCCTTGTTCGGCCGCATGGGCGGGGAGGAATTTGCCGTTCTTTTAAAGGGGACGGACCGGTTAAAGGCTGCGGAAGTCGCCTCTTTACTGAGACGGAAGGTAGCTGAGACCCTCATCGATATCGGTGAAGTTTCACCCATATCCTGCACCATCAGCAGCGGTATAGCAGGAAAGCAGGAAGACATTGTTTCGCTGGACCACCTGCTCAGGCAGGCTGACATGGCCCTGTACATGGCCAAGAAAGGCGGCCGCAACAAGAGTATTTTCAGGGATACCTAACCCGGATATTTCACCTTCCAGGCAAGCCGAATTTACTTCATCTGCTTCGCTACAGGCCGTTTGCGGTAAGTGATTACAGCTGCACGTCCTGTAACTTGCACCTAAAGCAAATTCGACTTGTGAAGTATCCGGGTTAAGGGATCGTGCAAAAATTAATTCACGTTCTGTTTTGCAAAATACCCAATGTTTTAAGGGTTTTTGTAAACGGATTATGTGAAGTTATTTTTGCGCAATCCCTAAGTTTAAAAGCAGTTGTTTTCCGGCTGTCCTGAATCACCGCCAAAGTTCACACACCGGCGTATCAGGAGAGAACCGGTCCGCCACCTGGGCCATGAAAAGTTCAGCCGTGGCCAGGGCGTCCGTGAGGGCGTGGTGGGGACGGTACCTGGGAAGGCCGTATCGCTCCCGGGCATGGGAGAGGCGCAGGGAGGGGCTGTTTTTGTCCCCCATCCAGCGCTGGATAAAGTTGGGACGGTAGACGGGGTGTTTCCTGGACTCCAGTTCCATGGTGTCAATGGCCGGGAATTCCAGGGGCTCTCCGATGAGGTCCATGGTGGCCTTGTTTAAAAATTCACGTTCGATGCGGCAGTAGTGGGCCACGATAACATGGCCGGCCATGGCTTTGAGCAGATGGACCAGGGTATCTGCGAAACCGGGCGAGGTTTCCAGGTGGGTGTGGGTGATGCCGTGGATGGTGCTCATGGGATCTTCCGGGTTTTCATAAGGCCGGATGGTCCAGTTCCTGGCATTGCTGCAGGATATCCGGTTGTATGTATGGGAGATAAACCCGATGCTGACAATGGCATCTTTTTCCGGGTCCAGGCCTGTGGTTTCAAGGTCAAGGGCAAGGAAACTCACCTGGCTGACCGGGGTGTGGGGCTGGACACGGAAGGCCCTGTAAAAGGCTTTGAGCCCCGGGTCCCGGGACTCGTAGGCCAGCCGGGAAAAACGGGTCTCCCAGTCCATTGGCGGTTGGGGTTTGGATCTGCCGAACATCTTTTATTTTTTTCCTGTTCCTGAACCGGGGGTTTTTGATACCTGCATGCCGGGGTGGGCATTGTACCGGTACCTGAGAAAGGACTGGGCCTGGGCCACCACCTTGAAGGCATCTTTAAGGTGGCGGCGTTCAAAGGATGACAGGCGTTCCGGCCTTACATTATTGTCCGGGATTTTTCCGCTCTCCACCTGCCTGGCCTGGTGGCGGATCCGGACCATGGAGATGAGTTCCAGGGCATCCAGGAGATCGTCGCCCACCCCTTCGGCCAGTAGGGTGGTCTGTTTGATCTGGTCGAGACGGTTTTCCGTATTGATCTTTGTTGCCCCGCAGGCCAGGGCGTGGACCCGGGCAAGGTCGCTGATGGGGGCTGTGCCCCGGCGTTTGAGGTTAAAGGTGTTTTTATACTCCCCGTCAGGTTCCAGAACGAATTTACGGAAAAACCCCAGGGGCGGCTTCCTCATCAGGGCATTTCTGGCCAGGCAGGCCAGGAACCGGGTATTGTCTTTGGCCTTTTCCCTGATAAGGTTTTTCAGGACCTTGGCAAATCCGGTTTCGCCGTAAATGCCCTCCAGGTCAAAGAAGATGGAGGCATGGAGCAGGGCTTCAGGCTTTGGATCATCAATCCATCCGGAAAAGTAGGACTTCCAGACAGACAGCGGCTGGCGCCATTGGGGATTGGTTGCCATGATATCCCCCCTGCAATAGGGGAATCCGCAACGGTCCAGTCCGTCACTTAGAAACCGGGCAAGTTCTTTGAAGTAAGCATCGTGAAGATCAGGGGTAAAACTGTCATCCAGCACAAAGGCATTGTCCTGGTCAGTCACCAGGGTGAGTTCGTCCCGGGCCATGGCGCCCAGGACCACCAGGCAGTATGGAACAGGCGGCGGGCCAAGCTGTTTTTCACCCAGCTGGAGCAGCCGCTGGGAGATGCTGACCGCGATGCGGGAGAGGGCTGCGCCGATGGTGTGGGAGTTGGCATCCTCGCTGATCAGCTGGATGAACAGCTGCCGGATGCTTCCGGCCATGGATACCAGGTCTTCCACGGTTTTCTGGCGGTAGATATCCCCCACAATAAAGACGGAGCCGTACGAGGCGTACTGCATCAGGTCGGAAACGGTGATTACACCTATGGGGGTCTCATTGTCCAGGATGGGCAGGTGGTGGAGATTGTAGCGCATCATGGTGAGCATGGCCTCAAAGGCAAAGTCCCCTGCCTGGTGGGTGACAATATCCCTGGACATGATCTCGGATACCGGGGTGGACAGGTCCAGCCCTTTGGCAATGGCCCGTTTGCGAAGATCCCGGTCCGTGATCAGGCCGGCAATGGGATTTTCCTGATCTGTTTCGGAGATAAGGACCAGGGAGGATACCCGGTTTCTGGTCATGGTAAGGGCGGCTTCCCGGAGGGAGACCGAAGGGCGGGCCGTAATGATCTCGCTGTGGAGCAGGGTGCGCAGCTTTGAAAACATCAGGGGATTCCGGCTCTGCTGGCCGGTGTACTCCATGGCGTTCTGGAGCCGGGTGCTGTGGTCTTCCTCCATGAAATCGGCAAACCGGTCATGTTCATCACAGAGCAATTGAAACTGCTCGTCAGGAATGAGATAGGCCAGGGTATCCTCAATGGCCTTGGCCGGGTATCTCACCTTTTTTTTGCGCATCAGGGCAAATTGCCCGAAGCATTCCCCCTCTCCCATGCGGGTGAGCAGTTCTCCGCTGCTCCTGAAAATTTCCACGGCCCCTTTCCGGATAACGTAAAGGTCTGTTGCCTCCTGCCCCTTTTCAACAATCATGGTGCCGGCCTGGAAATAGGCCACCTGAATATGCGGGACTATACTGTCCACCACTTCTTTCGGCAGGTTTCGGAAGGGGGCATGGGCAAAGAGATGGTTCCTGATTTCAAACAGTTCTGTTTCCATAGGGGTGTCCTAATTCCGGGGCGCCTGCAGCCAGTCCCGGCAGCGGGTAATCACCTTCTTGTAAATATCGCCGTCAGGCCGGGGATCTGATTTGGGCAGGTTAAAGGAGTGGTCTCCGTTGTCAATAAGGGTGAGATCCGGCCGGGTGTCAAGGGTGGTGAAAACCCGGTCCAGAAGTTCAAGGTCGCAGAAGGGGTCCCTGGTGCCCTCAAAAAAGAGCATGGGGGCGGTAATGGCCTTTAGCGGGGCATCCCGGAGTTTATCTTTCCTGCCCGGTGCATGGAGGGGATACCCCAGGAAGATCAGCCTGTCCGGCGCCAGCTCACCTGATGCTGCCGCCTGGGCAGCGATTCTGCCGCCCAGGGATTTGCCCATGGCAATAAAGCGGGTACATCCGGTGGCCTCGCGCATCGCAGCAACGGCCTGCTGCCAGGCATGGACCAGGCGGTGTTCCGGATCCACGGATTTTCTCTGTAGCTCCCGGTAGAGGAAGTTGAAGCGCAGGCAGGCAAATCCCTCACCGGAGAGTCCTTCCGCCACTGCCCTGATCAGGGGATTGTTCTTATCATTGGCCGCACCGTGGGCAATGACGATACCCTGGGGGTTTATCTGCACAGGCGGGTCCGGGGTGGTCAGTACTGCGGATATGCTGTCCCCTGTCTTCAGGGGAATGGAAATGGATCTGGCAGCCATTTTACGCTCCTGTTGTGTTAAACCGGTAGCCCACCCCTGCTATGGTGGTGATCAGGGACGGGGTATCCGGGTGTTCCTCAATTTTTTTGCGAAGCCGCTGGATGTGGACATCAAGGGCCCTGGAGTTGGAGTAGAGCTGTGAGTCCCCCCATATCTGCTGTTCAATAAAGGCCCGGGTGAGGCTTTCATCTGCATGGGCCGTAAACAGTTCAAGGAGCTGGAACTCGGTTTTGGTCAGCTTTACTGTGTTCTCCCTGAGGGTCACCTGCCGGGTCTTGTGGTTGATGGACAGGTCCTGGATTTCCTGGGTTTCCCTGACCATGCTCCGGTCAAACCGGTTGAACATGGCCGTGATCCTGGCGGAGAGTTCAAGAAATTCAAAGGGTTTAACCATGTAGTCGTCAGCCCCGCTTTTCAGTCCCAGGACTTTGTCTGTCAGGGTGTCCCGCGCCGTGAGCATGATAATGGGAGCATTGAACTCCCGGCGGAGGATTTCGCAGATGGCAATGCCGTCCAGATCCGGGAGATTCAGGTCCAGCAGGATGAGGTCCGGCCTGATTTCCTTGGCCAGCTCTATACCCTCCCGGCCGTTATACGCCGTGACAACCCCGTAACCGTCAAGGGTGAGGTTTGCCTCAAGTGTCCGGACAATATCTTCGTCATCATCAATAATCAGGATGTTTTTTTCTGCCGGAGAAGTCATGGGGTCTCCTTTGGTAAACTGATGGTAAAACAGGTGGTGTTATTTTCCCGGGTGACGTAAATCTCCCCCTTGTGGGCGTTAACAATGGCCTTGCATATGGCAAGGCCCATACCCGCCCCTTTCCGGGAGTCCTTGGAAGAGCTGTCAGAGGTATAAAATTTTTGAAATATCTCAACCGGGTTGTCCACGTCAATACCCGGGCCCTGGTCTGAAATGCGGATCTCGGCCCCGTCGTAGCGGTCAATGACCCGTGCGCTGACACGGGTATTCTCGCCGGAAAATTTAATGGCATTATCAAGGAGGTTGACCAAGACCTGCTCCATCCGCTCCAGGTCAATAACGGTGAACAGGGGGCCGGGGGTATCCACGGCCAGTTCAATCTTTTTCTTCCGGGCGATGGGCCCCATGATTTCGATGACCTCTTCCACCAGCTGGGAAATGTCTTCTTTTTCAAATTCCCAGTCGATCTTTCCGGCCTCAAGTTTGGTGAAATCAAAGAGGTTGGCGATCAGCCGGGTCAGGCGGGATATGTTTTTTTCAATAATCAGGATATAGTCCCGGTCGTCACTGCTGCTCTGCCCTTTACGCTTCAAATAGTCGATGCTGCCCCGGACAGCGGTGAGCGGGGTACGCAGTTCATGGGACATGTTGGCCAGGAAATCGGATTTGAGCTTGTCCAGCTTCATGAGTTCGTGGTTGGCCTGGGCAAGATCCCTTGTGGCCTTGGCCACCTTCTCTTCAAGATCGTCCCGGTGCCGGGAAAGGCTTTCAGCCATGATATTGAAGTTCTGGCCCAGCCGCTCCAGTTCGTCACGGGTATGGAGGGTCACCCTGGAGCTGAGATCCCCTGAAGAGAGCTGGCGGCTTTTCTCCTCCAGTTCTTCCAGCGGGCGCAGGATGAGGAACCGGACAAGGACCACCAGCACCCCTGTTGTGACAAGGGTGATGACCAGTCCGGTGAGGCCCAGAAGGTATTGGTTCTTTTTAAAGGTCTTCCTGATTTTTTCAAAGGGAATGGTGATCCGAAGCCCGCCGATGATATCCGTTTTAAGGATGTTTTCACTGGCGTGGCACTTGACGCATCCCCGGGTCTTGTACAGGGGGACCATATAGTCCAGGGTCTTATCGGAAAATCTGTAGTACTCTTTTTCCATTCTCTGGCCGAAAAGATTCAGGCCCCTGGTTTCAAAGGGGTCGGGGATATTGTCCCTGTTCAGGGGCGTAAGGCTGGTGAGTCTGAACTGGTATGATTTCTCCTGGTAGGAGTACTGCGAGAGTTTTTTGGTGACCATGGACGGGGTAAACAGCTGGTAATTTCCATGTTTGGTAATGATCTGGTCCTTTGTGGCATAGGTGACCGCTTTGGCGCCGGGGCTGGCCGTGTGGACAAATACCCCGCCCATGCAGTCTGTGATCCACTGCCGGGTCAGTATGATCTGGTCTGCCACCACCCGGGCCTTGCCCAGTGCCTCTTCCTTGGCCTGGTCCTGGAGCTTGACAGAGAGCCAGGTAAATAAAAAACCGAGAACCGGGACAATAATGATAAATATGCCCAGGACAAATTTTCGTTTTAAAGCGCCACTGAGACGGTCAGACCCTGGTACCGGACCCTGATTTGTGGTATGGTTCTGAAACGGTTTGGTTTCCTGCATGGCCGAAATTTCAACACCCCTTATTCATCAATGGCCTCATTTGTCTCACAGCTTAGGCCATCATCCAATATATGCAGGAAATGTCAACCCTGTTGACGCATAAAAATATGAGAGCCTCATAAAAGATAAAAGAAGTTCAGGAGCCGGAAAACCGCTTTTGGTAGTTTGGCACGTTTTTTGATTGATATGTTTTTAAACCGGTTCCATGAGTACTGACCTGTTTAACGGAGCCGGTCACTAACGGTCTCAATGAAAACGCAACGAATTGTTAACCCGAATATAAAGGAGTTAAGATTATGACCAGCTGGATTTGCGACAAATGCGGATATAATTTGGAAGCGGATACACCGCCAAAGCAATGTCCGTCCTGTAAACAAGACTGTTCGTTTGTGGATAATTCCTGTTATACGCCGGATTGCGCAGGCAAGCCCAACGACCCGAGAATTACGGGTGACGGGGCTTAGGGATCGCACAAAAATAACTTCACCTGGTCTGTTTACAAAAACCCTTAAAACATTGGGTATTTTGCAAACAGAATGTGAACTAATTCTTACGCGATCCCTTAGGGTTCCAATTAACAAGTGTTTAGGAGGGTGTCATGAGTGAAAGAAAATACAGAATAACTACATCCTGTCCCCAGTGCGGATGCAGCGGAACATCACATCTGTCGGAGAAAGAGTTGAAAAAGCGTTATGGGGATGTACCCAATATTGAGCTTGAGTGCCATGAATGCATGATGGTCATGGAAGCGGATGTGGAAGAGGGCGGCGGCAAAGAAAAATAAGACCCCGGGGCAGAGGGCGCAGGTGACTGCGCCCTTTTTTTAAGGATGGCGGACATGGATAGTAAAAAGGCGGGCTGATGGCGAAAACGGGCAACTCTGCTGCTGAATACCACTGGGGCCAGGCCCATATCCGTCACCGGATTTCCCCCCACACCCTTGATTTCAATCACTACCCCCTGCCGTTTAAACCCTATTCGGATGCCGTTCGGGTTTCGTTGAAAACAGAGTCCGGAAGCACTCCGGAAACCGGATCACTGGCAGAGCTTCTCTTTTTTGCCTATGGGGTGACCGGGGCCGGGCAGGCCGGCGGAATCCCCTTTTTCCGGAGAACGGTTCCCTCTGCAGGCGGGCTTTATCCCTGTCATCTCTACCTCGGGATTTCATCCGCTGCGGGCAGCGGGCCGGATGAGACAGGTGTGTATTACTATGATCCCGTACAGGCCTGCCTGGTACAATTGCGGAAAGGAGAGGGCGCAGGCCCGGTGAAGGCCGGCGGCCCGGCAGCCGGAGAATACCGGGTGCTGTTCATGATCACCGCCTCTTTTTATAACAGTGCATGGAAATACCGGGGCAGGGCCTACCGGTACATGCTTCTGGATGCCGGCCACCTGGTCCGGAACCTTGAGCTTGTGCTGGGGGGGCCGGGGATGTCCTGCCGGGTGGATTATGATTTCGACGATAAGGGTGTCGGGGAACTGCTGGATCTTGATATGGATGCGGAAGTGCCCCTGGCCTGTGTTACATCGGGATGGGACAATAGTGTGTCAGATATAACAGGGCAGTTGACGGAAAAGACCGAGAAAGAGCTTCCCGGTCCGGAGACCAGGCCTTTTGAGTTGCAGTCCATGAAAGATTACGGGGTGTTGCGCCAGATCCACACTTCCGGGATTCCTGTTCAAGAGGTTTCAGAGGTTAAAAGAAGAGAAATTACAGAGCACCTGCCGGTTGCGACTCTGGATATCGACTCACCAAGCCTGAAGGAGAAGGCACAGAAAACTCCGGTCAGCCCGAAGGATGAGCTTGGCCACCTCCTGGCAGGCCGCCGGTCCCGGCGGAATTTTACAGCGTCACCCGTTTCCAGGGATGCACTCCGGGTGCTGGCTGAATGGCTGGGTAAGGGAGTTGATGCGGGGGGCAGGGTTGCGAGCACAAATATCCTGGAAACAGGCATGGTATGCCGGAATCTGGAGGGGCTGGAGGACGGGTTTTATCTGTTCGACCGGGGATTTACCCGG
>JAKSAX010000229.1 GCA_022361395.1 Desulfobacterales bacterium
AAACCCCCAGGAAAAGTCTTTTTCAGGATTTACCTTTAAGATCCAGGCCAATATGGACCCGGAGCACCGTGACCGGATTGCCTTTTTCCGGATCTGCTCAGGCAAGTTCACAAAGGGGATGAAGGTCAGGCACCACCGCATCGGCAAGGACATTAAGATTGCCAATGCCACCATCTTCATGGCCCAGGAGCGGTCCAACGTGGAAGAGGCCTATCCCGGAGACATTATCGGTATTCATAACCACGGCACCATAAAGATAGGGGATACCTTTACCACAAAAGAGCCCTTGAAATTCCTGGGGATTCCCAACTTTGCCCCGGAACATTTCAGGCGGGTGCTGCTCAAGGATCCCATGAAGGCCAAGGCCCTGACAAAAGGGCTGACACAGCTGGCCGAAGAGGGCACCATTCAGGTGTTCAGGCCGCTGAACGGAAACATGCACATCATCGGTGCTGTGGGCGTGCTTCAGTTTGACGTGACCATGGCCCGTCTTAAGGCCGAGTACAATGTCAATGCCGGGTATGAGCCCATTGACCTGTCCGTGGCCCGGTGGGTAACCAGTGAAGATGACCAGTTATTAAAGGATTTCACCCGGAAAAAAGAGGCCAGCCTGACCCGTGATGCCGAAGGCCGGCTGACCTTTTTAACCACAAGCGAGTACCAGCTGGGGTTTGCCATGGAAGAGTGGCCTGGGATCGAATTCCACAAGACAAGAGAGCACAACGAATAAAACAAGTTATCTTTAACCATTTAATTAAAAAGGAACGTAAAATGACAGATCAGAGAATTTACAACTTCAATGCCGGTCCTGCTGCATTACCCCTGCCTGTCCTGGAAGAGATCCAGGGAGAGTTTCTGAATTTCAAGAATTCAGGAATGTCCGTTACGGAAATCAGTCACCGATCTTCCTATTTTGATGCGGTTATTGATGAGGCCATTGTCCGTGCCAAACGCCTTCTGAACCTTGGTGATGACTATCATGTCCTGTTCATCCAGGGTGGTGCCTCCATGCAGTTCGGCATGATTCCCATGAATTTTATGGGTGACGGGGAGAGCGCTGATTTTATCAACACTGGCACCTGGTCGACAAAGGCCATCAAGGAGATGGGAATCCAGGGAAAAACAGCCAATGTGATTGCCTCTTCCGAAGATAAGAATTTTTCCTATATTCCAAAGGAGATCCGGGTCAATACAGATGCCAGGTTTGTTCACCTGACTTCCAACAACACCATTAAAGGCACCCAGTTTTACGAGTTCCCCGATACCAATGGCGTGCCCATAATCGCTGACATGTCATCTGATATTTTTTCCAAACCCCTGCCCGTGGAAAAATTCGGCATGATCTATGCCGGTGCCCAGAAAAACCTCGGGCCGTCCGGCTGCTGCATGGTCATCCTGAGAAAAGACTTCCTGGAGACCGCCAATGAGGGGCTTCCCTCCATGTTGTCTTACAAAACCTATGCAAATAAAAACTCCATGTACAATACCCCACCCTGTTTCGGCATTTACACCATCGGGCTGGTCCTAAAATGGATTGAAGAAGAGATGGGCGGTCTTGAAAAAATGGAAGCGTACAATATCCAGAAGGCGGATATTCTCTATGACTTTATTGACGGCAGTGAGTTTTATAAAACAACGGCTGAAAAGTACTCCAGGAGCCTGATGAACGTGACCTTCCGGCTGCCTGACGAAGAACTGGAAAAGGAGTTTGTTCTCCGGGCTACAGAACACGGGCTTGGCGGACTCAAAGGCCACCGTTCCGTGGGCGGATGCCGCGCCTCCATCTATAATGCCGCCACCATGGAGAGCATGTACGCCCTGGTTGAATTCATGGAATCCTTTGAAAAGGAGAAAACCTCATGAAAGTCCTTGTCAGCGATAAAATGAGTGAAGCCGGTATTGATATATTCAGAAACCGGGACGGAATAGAGGTGGATGTCAACACAGGGCTGTCCGCTGAAGAGCTGATTAACATCATACCCCAATACGATGCCCTGGCCATAAGGTCAGCCACCCAGGTGACCGAAGAGGTGCTGGAAGCCGCAACCAGGCTGAAGGTGGTTGCCAGAGCAGGAATCGGCTTAGACAACGTGGACATTGATGCGGCCACCAAAAAAGGTGTGGCTATTATGAACACCCCCGGCGGCAATACGGTTACCACTGCGGAGCATGCCATTGCCATGATGATGGCCCTGACCCGGAATATCCCCAGGGGAACCGCTTCCCTTAAGGCCGGCAAATGGGACAAAAAGCTGCTCCAGGGCAGGGAGATTTCCAATAAGACCCTGGGTGTTATCGGGTTCGGCAACATCGGCTCCATTACAGCAGGCCTTGGCAAGGGCTTGAAAATGAAGGTTATTGTATTTGATCCCAATATCTCTTCCGAGCATATCACTAAGGCCGGGTTTGAGTATGTCACCCTGGATGAGCTTTATGAAAGGGCAGATTATATCACTATCCATGTACCCAAGATGGATGCCACCATTGACCTGCTTGATGCCGAT
>JAKSAX010000447.1 GCA_022361395.1 Desulfobacterales bacterium
AACAAAGATTTTTAGGAGGACAATATGCTGGTTTGGGTCATTATCATAATGCTGACACTGCTGCTGCTGGGCTATCCCATGAAAGTGCCCCTGCTGGGCGGGGCCCTGTTTATCTTTGTCTTTTATTTTCCCAACCTGAACAAGATCATCCTGGCCCAGCAGACCATCAACGGGGTCAAGCCCATCTCCCTTGTGGCCGTACCCATGTTTATCTTTGCGGCGGACATCATCACCTGCGGGCAGTCCGCCAACAAACTCCTGGATTTTATCCGGTCCTTGATCGGCCATATCCGGGGCGGATTCGCCATTACCACCTGTGCCTCCTGCACGGCCTTCGGCGCCATTTCCGGCTCCACCCAGGCCACGGTCTGCGCCGTTGGCGGCGCCCTGCGCCCGAAGCTGCTGGAAAGCGGGTATTCCAGCCCCTTTGCCAATGCCCTGATCATTAACGCCAGCGACCTGGCCTTCCTCATTCCCCCCAGTATCGGCATGATCATCTACGGGGTGGCCTCCAAAACCTCGGTGGGAGAGCTGTTCATCGCGGGCATCGGCCCAGGGGTGATGATATTCCTGCTCTTCTCACTCTTCTGCTATGTCCATGCCGTGATTACGGGCATTCCCACAGCCCCCAGGTCCTCCTGGAAGGACCGGCTGAGATTCGGCCGCAGGGCATTGTTCACCTTTGCCTATCCGGTCATTGTGGTGGGCGGGATATATGCGGGGTTTTTCAGCCCCACTGAGGCGGCGGCCGTGTCCGTACTCTATGCCGTGATCCTGGAGGTGGTGATCTATAAGTCCATCTCCCTGAAAACCATTCCTTCCATTGCCCTGTCCACAGGGGTGGTCACCGGTGTGGTATTCATCCTCATCGGAGCGGGCATGGCCTTTTCCTGGGCCATTGCCTATGCCAAGATTCCAGCCCTTGTCCTGCCCCAGGTCCTGGGCACGGACCCGGGAACCGTGCGCATCCTTTTAACCATTTCCCTGGCCTATTTTATCGGGTGCATGTTTGTGGACCCCATTGTGGTGGTCATGATCCTCACCCCGGTATTCACCCCGGTGGTGAACCAGGCCGGCATAGATCCCGTCCTGGTGGGCACCATTGTCACCCTCCAGTGCGCCATCGGTTCCGCCACCCCGCCCTTCGGATGTGACATCTTCACGGCCATCGCCGTTTTCCGGCGGCCCTATTTTGAGGTGATCCGGGCCACGCCTCCCTTTATCGTCATCCTGGTGCTCTCGTCCCTGGCATTGATCTGGTTTCCCGATATTGCCCTGTTTTTAAGGGACCTGGCCTTTAACAAATAAGTAAAACAAGGATATTTAAATGAATCTCAAAGAAGAAATAAAGACCATTGAACCCGAACTCATTGCCCTGCGCAGGGATTTTCACATGTACCCGGAACTGGGGTTTGAAGAGTTCAGGACCCAGGAAAAGATCATTGAATACCTGGAATCCTTAGGCGGAATGTTCAGGATCCGGGAAATGGCCAAAACCGGCGTTGTGGCCGACCTTGCGGGCGTTGAACCCGGTCCTGTTGTCATGCTCCGTGCGGACATTGACGCCCTGCCCGTAACAGAGGAGACCGGGCTTTCCTATCAGTCCGTGAATGAGGGAAAGATGCATGCCTGCGGCCATGACGGCCATATTGCCATGATGCTGGGGGCGGCAAAGATCCTGTCAGGGTACAGGGACCGGCTCAAAGGCCATTTGAAATTCGTGTTCCAGCCCAATGAGGAGGGTGCCGGGGCCGAACCCATGATAGAAGAAGGGGTGATGGAAAATCCCCGTGTGGACTGTGCCATAGGCGCCCATATCTGGTCTCCGTTGCCGGCCGGCAGGGTCGGGTTCGGGCCCGGACCGGTGATGGCCCTGTCCGAGTGTTTTGAACTGACCGTCAAGGGGCGCCAGGGTCACACGGCCAATCCCCACCTGGCCGTGGACCCCATTGCCGTTGCCGCCGGTATCATCACCGCCACCCAGTCCATCCAGGCCAGGGAGATCAATCCCCTCCAGGCCTCGGCCGTTGTCTTCGGCCGAATCAATGCCGGGTCCACCTATAATATCATCCCTTCGGAGGTGAGCCTGGCAGGTACCATCCGCTATCTTTTCCAGGTGCCTGAAGGGGAAGAAGAACCCAGGGACCGGTTTGAACGGATCGTTAAAAATACCTGCAGCGCCTTTCGGGCCGATTACGAACTCAGGTTCCTCTTCCGCCAGGAGATGGTGGTGTCTGACCCGGAACTCACAGCCAAAGCCCTGCCCGGAACCCTTGAGACCGTAGGCGGACCTGAAAACGTTGAAAAGGTCGTCACCATGATCGGTGAGGATTTTTCAGAGTTCGGCAAGACCGTGCCCACCCTCTTCTATTTTATCGGGTCCGGCAATCCTGAAAAAGGGTGTTCCTATCCCCACCACCATCCCAGGTTCGACATTGATGAATCATCCCTGGCCGTTGGCACTGAAATGCACGTCAGGGGGGCTTTGGCATTGCTGGACATGGACGAATAGTAAAAAAATCCGGGAAGGAGGTGATGGCTCAGGGCCCGGCCAGGGCGGCAAAGAAAGCAAAGACATGCGGCATTAAACCCAAATTTAAAAAAGGAAGGACAACATGAAAGGTAAAATTTACTCCATTATCATCAGCGTATTAACCGCCGGCATCATAATCTCCACCCTGACAGGCTCAGCCTGGGCAGCCAAGTATGAATGGAAATATGCGGCATCATCCATACCCGGCAGTCTCATTGATATCTATGCAAAAAAACTCCAGCAGCTTCTCAAGGATAAATCCGACGGGCAGATCGACATGAAGATCTATTACCTCGGGGAACTGGGAAATATCAAAGATATGGCCGAAGCCCTCCAGATGGGGGCTGTTGAGCTGGCCAACCTTACCCCGGGCCATGTTGCCTCCTTTATCAAAGAAGCCGAGATCTTCAACATCCCCTATGTATTTCCCCCCAGCAACACGGCATTTAAAGAGATCACGGCCCAAACCGATGCCTCTTTCCACAAGATATTGGCACAGGGATATGAAAAGCATGACCTCAAGCTCCTGGATATCTATACCGAGGGCGTCATGGCCTGGACCTCCAACAAGCCCCTGAAAACCCCGGAGGATTTTAAAGGGCTCAAGATCAGGGTCATGGTATCCCCGCTACTGGTGGAAGGGTTCAGGGCCTACGGGGCCAACCCCACCTCCATGCCTTACGGAGAGGTCTATTCCGGTCTCCAGCTCAAGATTGTGGAAGCCCAGAACAACCCCATCAACTGCATTGACGACATGAAGTTCTACGAGGTCCAGAAGTATATCACCATGGCCAACCGCCTCCAGTGCGCGGCCACCACAACAGCCAATCTCCAGTTCTATGAGAATCTGCCCGCGGATATCCAGGGAATCGTTAAAGCCGCCATCGGCGAAGCCAGGGAATTTATCTTTGCCGAGCTGGAAAAAGAGGACAAGCAGCGCCTTGCCAGGATCAAGGAAGAAAAACCGGAAATCGTTTTCTCCGATCTGACAAAGGAAGAGGTCCGGGCCTTTTCACAGCTGAACGGATCGGTAAAAGACCTGTTCATCGACATGACCGGTAAAAACGGCACAGCCATGCTTGAGGACCTGGCCGTATTGAGCAAACCCTATTTCTAAGATGCATCCGGACCGGATGCCCCCGGGGTATCCGGCTCCCAAGCTTTTGCCCCAAGGGAGAAAAAAGTGACCGTTTATTCAGCCCGGCCCGGCCAGACCAGTTTCGGCACAGCCATCGGCATCGTGCTTTTAGACAATTACGCCCCTTACATCCCAGGTGATGTTGCCAATGCCTCCACCTTTGATTTTCCGGTGCGGTATGAGACCCCGCCGGGGGTCAGGGGACAGGATCTTTTTCTCCATGACACGGGCCTTAAAGATGCGGTTCTTGATGCGGCCCGGCGCCTGGTCCGCCAGGGCGGTGTCAGGGCCGTCACCGGGGCCTGCGGGTTCATGCTGCTCTTTCAGGAGTTCCTGGCTGAAAATCTTGAGGTCCCTGTTTTCATGTCAAGCCTGCTTCAGCTGCCCTTCATGGAGTCCATGCTGGGAAAAGATGAAAAAATCGGCATCCTGACTGCCAGTTCGGACGGCATGGATCCGGCTATTCTGAAAAAAGCCGGGGTGAATAACCCGGGAGCCGTTGTCATCCAAGGCATGCAGGAAACAAAATACTTCGGTGATGCCATTATCCGGGAAACAGCGGATCTTGATTCCTGCAAAGTGGAGGCGGAAACCGTTGAATCGGCCATGGACATGGTGAGAAGGGATCCGCAAATCAAAATGATCCTGTCCGAATGCAGCTGCCTGCCGCCATACAGTGCCGCCGTACAGGCAGCCACCGGCCTCCCGGTCTTTGATTTTGTAACCATGATCCGCTTTGTACACTCAACCCTTGTCCGGAGACCCTATTCAGGACACATGTAGGCCTGAAACACCCCCGGGACACGGCCCGTACACTGTGGATTATCAATTAGTAAAACACGGTATTAAAAATTTATTTATCAAGGAGAATTACCATGCAATTTCAGCGTCAAATTTTGGAGCAATGGTTCGATGAGAACCAGTATGAGACAGAGTACAACCTGGCGGAGAGCGCCATCCGGTGTTACAACATGGGTGAACTCGGCCTCAATCTTGACGATGTTCCCCTGCGCTACGGATATCACAAGGGCGACCCGCACCTGCGGAGCCTCCTGGCCGAGCAATATGAAGGCCTGGGAATTGAAAACATCGCCGTCACCTGCGGGGCAAGCGAGGCCATTATCTGCATGGTCATGGGATTGCTGGAGCCCGGAAGCCACGTCATCGTGGAACATCCCAATTACGGTTCACTCATTGACAACCCCCGGGCCCGAGGCTGCGATGTCAGCCTGTTTACCCTGAGGCACGAAGAGGATTTCCAGCCCGACATCGAACGGCTGGAATCCATGATCCGCCCAGACACCAGGATGATCGTCCTCACCCATCCCAGCAACCCGACAGGATCAACGATTTCCGAAGAGACCCTGCACCGCCTGGTTGAATTGGCTGAAAAGCACGACACCCTGCTCTTATTTGACGAGCTTTACCGTGACTTTGCCTTTGATAATCCCCTGCCCCAGGCCGCCACCCTGAGCCCCAATGTCATCAGCATGAACAGTATGTCCAAAATATACGGGCTGCCCGGAATCCGGGTGGGATGGATCGCCACCAAAAACGAAGAGATTGCAGACACGGTCAGAACCGTGCGCGAACATATCAGCATCAGCTGCGCCACAATCGGGGAAGCCATCGCTATCCAGGTCCAGGAGCGGCGGGAGGACTTCCTGGCCAGGGCCAGGGCAATCGTGGATGCAAACCGTCCTGTTATGGACGCCTGGATAAAGGACCATCCCTGCATCGAATGGGTGCCGCCGGCCTGTGGTATTAACTCATTTCCGCGGCTTAAACCCGGGGTTGATATCGATCCTGAACAATTCATCACCCGCCTGGTTAAACATCACAAAGTGCATGTTATCCCTGCTGCCCGCATGGAATACGATCCCCGGCATTTCCGCCTGGGCTTTGGTTGTGATACCGAGGAGCTAAAAACCGGATTAAGCAGGATTGACGAAACCCTGAAGGATCTTAATTGTATTTAAGGGAGCGCGCAAGAATTAGGTGAAGTTATTTTTGCGCGACTCCTAACCAGAATAAACCGGGGTGTATTTCAAATACCCGGATTAGTTTTCTCACACCCTGTTTTCTGTCAAAAAAGACAGCCTTCCGGCAGAGGAATCTCTCCTGCCGGAAGGCTGTTGACGGGAACCTGTCAGGCTTAATGATCAAACCAATGGGTTGTCCTTTTGCAGAAACCGACCAGCATCAGCATAACCGGCACCTCAATCAGGACGCCGACAACAGTGGCCAGTGCCGCACCTGAGGAAAGCCCGAACAGCATAACAGCAGTGGCTATGGCCACTTCAAAATGATTGGAGGCGCCAATCATGGCAGCCGGGGCCGCATCTTCGTAGTTCAGCTTTAAAACCCTGGCACCGGCATATCCCAGGCCAAAGATAAATATTGTCTGGATGAAAAGGGGGATGGCGATCCAGAGTATGGTTAAGGGGTTGGCCGTGATGACCTCCCCTTTAAAGCTGAACAGAAGGACAAGGGTTAACAGCAGCGCACTGATGGTGACCGGTGTTAATATCCCGAGAAACTTCTCTTTAAACCAGGTTTCCCCTTTGGTTGAA
Source organism: Desulfobacterales bacterium (assembly GCA_022361395.1). GTDB lineage: Bacteria > Desulfobacterota > Desulfobacteria > Desulfobacterales > Desulfobacteraceae > Desulfobacter. Next base: position 6,245 of record JAKSAX010000447.1, read on the forward strand.
ATAATCCATTTCCTTGAAAAATAACCTGCCACAAGGGGGAGGGCCACATAAATGCCCACGGAGAGTACCAGTGCCTGCCAGGGGATGGGAAGCTTTCCCACTCCCAGGAGAAAGCCTCCCAGTATCCCGTATAAAACCAGCATGGTCAGGGAGTTCACAGCAACCATCACCAGGGTCAGGCCGTCGTTGCCCCGGGACAGGTAACTCCACACCAGAACCATGGCGGTACAGGGGGCGATCCCCAGAAGGATGCACCCTGCAAGATAACTTCTCCACAGCGGGATCTGGAGCATTTTAACCCCGTCCTGGAGAACAATATTGCCGGCCCCGTGCTGTGCGCCCACGGGCAGGTCAAGGCCGAAGGGCATTTTTACAAGGTCCATTGCCTCGGTGCCGATAAAGGATTTCAGGAGGAATCCCAGAAAAAACAGGGAGATGGCATACATGGTAAACGGTTTTATGCACCAGTTTAAGAAAAGGGTGAAAAAAACCGGTTTACCGCTTTTTCCGGCTTTGATGACAGAGGCAAAGTCGATTTTAACCATGATGGGATACATCATGAAAAAGAGACAGAATGCAATGGGTATGGAGACAACAGGGGCGCCTCCCACGTTGATGGACATTCCGTCAAGGGTTTTGGCCAGATCCGGGGCTAATTTTCCCAAAAGAATGCCGCCGATAATGCACAGCCCCACCCAGACCGTCAGGTACCGTTCGAATATACTGGTCATTTTGCGTTCATTGCCATTGGCACTCATTTTTACCTTCTCCTCTCTCTTTTTTGCTGATTAGACAATTTGTTCAGGAATCGCGCAAAAATAACTTCACCTGGTCTGTTTATAAAAACCCTTAAAACATTGGGTATTTTGCAAACAGAATGTGAGCTAATTCTTACGCGATCCCTTATTGATATTTTCAGGCAACTTCTCGACAAACGCCCTGATTTCATCCCTGACCCGGCGATAACAGTCCAGCTGCTTCTCTTTGCTTTCTCCCTGTTTGGCCAATTCTTCCGCCATTTTCGGGGGATCGTCAAAACCGGCGTGGACAACCTTGCACCGCGGCGGAAAATAGGGACAGGTTTCATGGGCATGGCCGCAGACCGTAATAACTGCATCCAGGTCGGTATCCTTAAACTCATCCATGTTTTTGGACCGCTGGTTTGAGATATCCACACCGGATTCCGCCATAACCTTTACGGCATCGGGATTCAACCCATGGGTTTCGACACCGGCGGAACAGGCATCAATGATGTCGCCTTTCAGCTTCCTTGCCCACCCCTCAGCCATCTGGCTGCGGCATGAATTCCCCGTGCAAAGGAATAAGATCTTCATTTTTTCTTTCATCATTAATTCTCCTCAGGGTTCACGATTTGGTGCATGTGCCGCTTCTTCTCTGTTTCCGGCTCAGATCTTCACAGGGAATGCGCAGTATCTCTTCCAGTGAGGCCAGATCCTTTTGGATCTGCCTGGAGTTTTCCAATTTCCCTTTTACCCATTTGAAAAGCGGGCTCAAAGACGGGTCTTCCGAACTGATCCGGAAATAAATCCATCTTCCCTGTTTACGGTTTTGAAGCACACCGGCGTTTACCATCTGGCTCAAGTGCCGGGAGGCTGTTGCACCGGCAACCTGTAAAAACTCAGTAATCTGGCAGGCGCATAACTCGTCGTGAACCAGCAGGGCACAGAATATCCTGAGCCTGTTTTTATCTGATATTGCCTTGATAACGGAAAGTGTACTGTCCATATTAAATTTCCTTAATTAGCCAAATGACTAACTATTTAGCCAAACACGGAATTAAAATCAACAGTTTTTTTGGTATTAATACAGAAAAACCGGTGCAGGAAGTGATCTACCGGTTTTTCTACTCTGCGGTGGTTTTATTCAAAAAGGCCTTAATGCCGTTCTGGGCATCCTCGGAGGTGTTGTTCATGACAATGGTGTTCTTGGCATAGTGCAATGCCTGGGCATCGGTCATATCGGCCTGGGCATAGAGGCCCTGTTTGCCGACGGCCAGGGCGAAACCGCTGGCCTGGGATACCTGTCCGGCCAACTTCATGCCTTCGGCATCCAGCTCTTCCAGGGGCACCACCCGGTTGATTAAGCCCAGTTCCCTGGCTTCGGATGCAGGGAAATCCCGGCCTGTCAGCAGCATTTCCATTGCCGCCTTTCTGCCGATGGCCCGGGTGATCGCCACCATCGGGGTTGTGCAGAACAGGCCTAATTTGACCCCTGGGGTCGAAAACCGGGCATTCTCCGCAGCCACGACCAGATCGCACCAGGCAGCTAACTGGCAGCCTGCAGCAGTTGCAACGCCCTGGACCACACCGATTACCGGCTGGGGGATTTCGTGAAGCATCATCATCATCCGGTTGCACTGGTCAAAGATGAATTTATACGCTTTGGTTCCCTGGTCAACCATTTCAGCCAGGTCGTGACCGGCGCAGAAGTGGTTGCCGCTGGCCTTTAAAACCAACACCCTGACTGATTCATCTGCGGCAACCCTTTCCAGAGCATGGATCATTTCCCGGATCTTTCGGAGGGAGAGGGCATTTATCTTTTCAGGGGTGTTCAGTGTCAGGATACCAACGGCATCGGTCTGAGAAAAGGTGATTTCCTTGTAATCCATTCAGCGTCTCCTGGATTTTCGGACAAAATATCAGGCATCGACTGCCGGAACAATTGCCCCCTCTGAAAATCAGATGAAATTCAGAGGGGTATAGACATAAACCAGTTAGGGATCGCGCAAAAACAACTTCACTTAGTCTGTTTACAAAAGCCCTTAAAACATTGGATATTTTGCAAACAGAATGTGAACTGATTCTTACGCGATTCCTTAGTTTTTCAGTCCTGCATACTGATTCAGGTCAGCTTCAATTTCAGGGGAAATATCGGGTTTTTCATATGCACCAATCCGTTCCGCCACTTTTTGGGTGGCCACTTCATGAATGGCTTTTTTGCCTGAATTCACCCATGCGTCGTGGCTTTGGCGGCGAGTCAGGCCGGATACATAATACTCTTTTTTGAAATGCTTAAAGGTGGTGGGATGGGTCAGGTATTCATTGCCGATCCCCACTGACCGGATGGTCTCAAGATTAATTTGCTCATCGGAAAAATCCAGGGGTTTGAACATTCTCAGGATCCTGGCCAGGATCTCTTCATCCATGATAAATTTTTCGTAGGACATCATCAGGTAAGCACTGAGGATCCCGGCGGACTGGATGATAAAATTACTGCCGCTTCTCAATGTATTCATCAAGGCCATTGAAGACTCCATGGCGGCCTGTCCGTCGGGTATGAAGCCATCGGAAATCCCGCCGCTGCCACGGCAGGGGAGGTTGTAGTATTTTGCGACCTGGGCCTGGGCATTCTGGAGGATCATCTGCTCGGGGGCGCCCACCAGGGGCAGCCCGGTTCTCATGTCCGTTATCGTGCTGGTTCCGCCATATACACACGGGGCGCCCGGGCGCGTAAGCTGTGCCAGAACCACTCCCGACAAAAATTCCGCATTCTGGAGCACAACAGTGCCCGGCAGCTGTACAGGCCCTGTGGCGCCTGCCATGACCATCCCCCCGAGCATGTTTGCCTGGCCGTTTTTAGCGTACTCAATAATAGCTCCCGCCATTTCAGAGGAATACTGGAGCGGGGAAAGGGAGTTGATGATGGCGATCATAACGGCCTTGTCTTTTAGCTGGTCACTGCCTCCCCATGCCATTCCGGCCATGTGGAAAGAATCCCGGGCAGCCTCACGGGAGACCGAACTGCCGAAAAAGGGCTTGTCGCACAGAAGAATATTTGACCGGATCATATAGCGGTGTGACGTCAGGGGATCTATATCGCGGGGGTCCACCATCAGGCATCCGTTCATATTCAATATGTCCGATGTATGAACCAGTTTGCAGAAATTATCATAATCCTCACAGGTGGGATCTCTCATTTCCCCCGAAGCCGACAGGATGTGACAGCTCCCGTATCCGGGGGCCAGGGCCATATGATCCCCGCCGATGGTTACGCTTTTGGATGGCTCCCGCCCCTCCAGGGTAAACTGGGAGGGGGCTGATTCAAGAGCGCTTTCCAGGGTCTTTGAATCGATAAACACCACATCCTGATCTGTTTTAACCCCGTGGCGTTTGAAAATTTCCACAGCTTCCTCATCCTGGAACCGGACACCGGTTTCCCTGAAAACAGCCAAAGTGGCATCATGAATCCTGGTCAGTTCCGATTGGTCCAACACCTGCATTCTTTCGTTCATTTCAGTGGAGACTCCTTTTTAAATTACTGGCTGACTGGACAGTAGCACCCTGAAATTTTGAATAAAAGACAGAAAAAAGAGGGGGGAATGACTGTATTTACCCGTCAATAAGACCGGGTAAATAAAATATTTGCCTTTTCACATAACGGCTGATATTTTTTTTGCCCATCCTTTTTAGAACCGGACGGCAAAGAAAGGCGGTAATATGAAAACCCAAGACGGGGCCCAGTCAGAATACGAACTGAACAAATTAAAACAGCGAATCGCTGAGCTGGAACAGGAATTGTCCCTGTCGCAAAAGGAACTGGAACAGAGCCGTAAAGAATTTCAATATGCATTTGAAGACCCTGCCATAGGGATGATGCGCACCAGTCCTGAAGGCCATATCCTGGCGGCCAATGCCTATGTTTGCAGGATGATGGGATATACCGAGGGCGAGTTAAAGCAGAAACATTATAAAGAGATCACCCATCCCGATGACATAGACGCCAGTGTATTGTCCGAGCACAAAATCCTTAGCCGGGAGCTGAGGTTTGATCGTCTTGAAAAGCGATACATCAAAAAAAACGGAGAGGTCGTGTGGATCCTTCTGAGTTATTCCATGCTGTTTGACAGGCATGACCGGCCCATGTATTACGTATGCCATCTTCAGGATATTACCGAGAGAAAAAAGATAGAGCAGGATCTGCAGGCCAGTGAAAAACGGTTTGCCCTTTTCATGGATAACCTTCCCGGGGCAGCCTCCATCATGGATCATGACGGGCGGTATATTTACGTCAACGAATTTTTATTGAATCACTGTGTCAATGACCATCCGGACGGCATTCTGGGATTAACCGACCAGGATCTCTATCCCCCGGATTACAGCCGGCAGTATGAAAAAAATTCCGATCTCACCAAATCCGAGGGCCGTCCCGTGACATTTGTGGAAACTATCCCGGGCGGTAACACCGCCCCGGGTAGCAGCAATACCCCGGATAGCGGCAGGGAGGAATACTGGCTGACCTGCCGGTTTCCGATACTGCTGAAAGACAACCCCCCCCTGCTGGGGTGTGTCCGGCTGGACACCTCGGATCTTATCCGGGCCAAGCAAAAATTAAAACTAAAGGAAAAAGAACTGGAGAAACATGCTGAAAGCCTGAATGAGGCCAATACGGCATTGAAAGTATTGCTGGATCACCGTGAACAGGAAAAAATTCAACTAGAACAGAATATGTTCGCCAACCTTAAGAAGCTGGTTTCACCGTATCTGGAAAAACTTGAGAACAAGCCCCTTGACAGAACCCAGAAGGCCTTTTTGGAAATCGCCCGGTCCAACCTTGACAGTATTACCTCTCCCCTGGCTGCAAAGTTACTCTCCTGGGAGGCCAGGTTGACACCCACAGAGTTTGATATTGCAGATTTGATCCGCCACGGCAAATCAACTGATGCCATATCGGAACTATTGAATATCTCCTCAACCACCGTAGCATTTCACCGCCGCAACATCCGGCTGAAGCTTGGGCTGAAGAACAGGAAAATAAACCTGATGACCCACCTCAGATCAATTTCGTGAACAGCCTGTTTTCACCGCCGTGAACCACCTGCCTGCACCCGGAGCAGATTTTTTCCGGTTAAAAAACGGTAGGAATAAAAACCCGTTTACTCCGGATTCTGCGTCACTGGTGCCGGACTCCTCAACTGGAATTCAGGTTTAAACGGGAATTTTGTTTTACCCGATTCCGGTATATGTCTTTTTTTGAAAACAGGTCATTTCAGTGGCATTTCCCCAGCGTTTGCCCTGGGAGATAAGTGACATAAACTCATTCCCGTCTTTCACCACCCGTCCCCCCACGACATCCACGCCCCGGGCAAAAAGCGGATCGGGAAAATATCCGGCCGTTGGCCCGACAACGGAGACAAATGCGTCAGAGGAGCAATTGCCAAGGATGTTATCAAGGGAATTGTTCAGTACTGTCGTACTGGTGCACAGCACCTTATTGCACGATTTCAACTGACCTGTATCCAGTGTGATGGGCAGGTCAGGATACTTTTCCATTAATGACTCATTTTTTTCAATGACAACGAGTTCGGCGCTCACATCACGGATCATCTTCACCAGGCCGGAAAACAGGCCGACCATGCCGATTCTGTCTCCTTTTGATATGGCCAGCAGGCCCAGGGAATCTGTTGTGGATTCCGCCTTGAACCGGGTTGTTTTCATGACATGCTGGCAAATGGCATTAATGGCGGCAAGGCTGATCATCTCTTTTACCGGGTCTTCATTGCCGAATTCAAGGGCAAGTTCTTCAGGATTTTTTCCCATAAAATCTTCCGGTTTCAAAGCAAGATAATCGGCCATTTTTTCATCAGGCAAAAGAATGTAGCTTACCCCTGCTGCCCCGCCCTCAAGACCGATTGCCATAAATTGAGCGTCTTTTTTCTGGCCTCCCTTATAAAACGGCGGGAAGAACAGAGAGGAAACAGGCGGAATTGTATACTGCGATGATAAGCTTTCAACCATTTTTCTGAATTCATCTTTAAGACTCATATCATCCCCTTAAACTAAAAGCGCCCGGAGCCGTCAGGACCGGGCACTTTGTCGATTTGTTCGATCACTTCCCAGAAAAAATATCAGGTTTTCTTCCGCTTAACATGAAGAATGGGTGTATTAAAAACCAGAGCCGAGACATCGTCATCCCGCTGGACTTTCAGCTCCAGTGAATCCTTATCGATTTCAAAGTACTTTGAAATCACATTTACGATATCGGTTTGAAGATCGGTGAGGGTGGTATCATTCACCTCCAGCTTGTCGTAGATCAAAGAGAATTGGAGCCTTTTCTTGGCTTCGTCTTTTGAATTTTTCTGACCGGTAAACCGTTTCAACAGTCCTTGTAGCATCCAACTCTCCTTATTTTAACCCGAAGGTTTTGCTGATCTTGCCCCACATACTGGTTTTATGGGAGGGCACCTCAATGGGAAGATCTTTTTCTCCGTTAAGCCGCCGGGCGATCCGTTTAAATGCCTGGCCCGCCTTGGAGTCGTTCTGCAGCACTAGCGGGGTTCCGGTATTGGAGGAAATCAATACCTTTTCATCCATGGGTACAAGCCCGGCCAGTTCAATGGACAGCACCTCCATTACATCCTCATGGCTCAGCATCTCTCCCCGTGCCACCCGGGCCGGTTCAATGCGGTTTACGATGAGTTTGGGCTCCAGGGAGCGGGAGTAGAGCAGGCCGATGACCCGGTCTGCATCACGGACCGCAGAGACATCAGGGGTGCAGACCACAAGAGCCTCATTGGCCCCGACAATGGAGTTTTCAAAGCCGCGCTCAATCCCTGCCGGGGAATCCATGATGATATAGTCGAATTTTTTCCGCAGCTCTTTGGCCACCCGCTCAACCCCTGCGGTGGTCAGGACATCCTTGTTGTCACTCTGGGAGGCGGGAATCAGAAACAGGTTTTCAATCCGCCTGTCCCGGATGGCGGCCTGGTCTATTTTGCACCGGCCCTGAACCACATCCACGATATTAAAGACAATACGGTTCTCCAAACCCATGACCACATCAAGGTTTCTCAATCCGATGTCCATGTCGACAATGGCCACCCTGTTTCCTTCAAGGGCCAGGGCCGCACCAATGGATGAGGTTGCCGTTGTTTTGCCAACACCGCCCTTTCCTGATGTTACGACAATTATTTTTCCTTCCAATTCACACCTCAATTCATCTAATTATGTTTAAATCTGTTCATTTTAAGTGGCTTCCGGTTAAATGGCTTCCGGCCAGGGCATTCGCCTAAACGGGCTGGCCTTCATATAATCTTTGACAACAATGGCCTTTTCTTCCACTGCGGCAAACTCAGGGCCTGCGCCTTCCCCCTCATCACTGCCTGCCGCCGATATGGTGCCGATCTTCACATGGCTGGGGTTGAATGCCAGGGAAAAGACAATGGCATCTTCATTGTCAGGAAATCCCGCATGAACTTTACCGGATAATTTTCCCAGTATGATGACGTCACCGCCGGCAAGAATCTCTGCGCCCGGGTTTACATCCCCGGTAATCACCAGGTGTTTTTTGGCATTTATCTTCTGGCCGGACCGAACCCGGCCCCGCATCATCAGGACATTGCTTCTATGGTGGTTCCAGCCGCGGGACAGGTCCCGCTGCCGTATACGCTCCGTTGGAATGGATCTTTTTTTAGGAGAGGTCAGTATTTTCCCCAGATCAAAATTATTTTCCAGATGCGTCTTAATCTGCCGGATAAGATCTTCCTGGCCCCGGGCATCTCCCACATCAAGGGTGACATCCGCATTCACGGCCAGATGCTTGAGATTTTTTATCAATTTATCAATTTCAGAGATCAGAACCGCTTCCGGATGGGAAGGATCAATGGTAATCCAGAATCCCCCGCCGGCCCCTTTTAGTTTAACAGGTGCGGCATTGTCAAAGTGTATCATTGAACTCCATAATTATAGTCGTTGTCAGCCTGTTCAGTGAACCAGCGTCGGGAACCAGGCGATTATTGAAGGGAATATAAAAAATCGGCAAACCCGTGTCAAGACATGGTCATAAAAGCCGGACCAGACTCCGGATTTGCCGGGTAAAAGGGATCTGCCGGTTGCTGATGAACAATTTATTGTTCCAAAACCCCTCTGATTTTGTGGGAGAAATCAATCACGGAGTAGGGCTTGAGAATATATCCCTTGCAGCCCTGCTTAAGCATCTCCTGGGCTTTTTCATCAATGGCGTATCCTGTGGACAGCAGGACCTTGACATCCGGATTCTGTTTTTTCAGTTTAATAAAGGTTTCAAGGCCGTTCATCTCCGGCATAATCATATCCAGGACCACAAGGTTGATCTCATCCTGCTTTTCCGCGTAGATCTTTAATGCCTCTTTTCCGGAGTCCGCGGTCATTACCTTATACCCCAGAGCCTTACAGATCTCCCTGCCCACGGTGAGAATCCGCTCCTCATCATCCACCAGGAGAACCGACTCGTTTCCAAGGACAAGCTTTTCCTGGGCAGAGGGCATATGGGCGTTTTCAACAGGTTCGGCAAGGGGAAGGATAACGGAAAAAGAAGAGCCGACCCCGGAAGAACTCCATACGTCAATCACCCCGTTGTGGTTTTTTATGATCTTCCTTGCAAAGGTCAGTCCCAATCCCTTTTTGTCGGGAAACTCCCTGTGATTGGCCGAGTAAAAGGGTTTGAAAATCTTTTTCAGTGTTTCATTATCCATGCCGATGCCGGTATCTGTAATTGTGATTTTCACAAAAAAGCCGGTTTCAAGGCCATAGGCCTCGGCAGTGCCGTTCATAATTGCTGCGGACTCGGTAAGCACGGAGAGCTTGCCCCCCTCGGGCATGGCCTGGAGTGCGTTTTCCACAATGGTTGCGATCACCTGGTTGATCTTATCCGGATCCCCGTTGATGATAAGCGGCTTGGCGTTTAAATCCACATCCAGGATAATCCGCCGGCCCTTGAGATCAAGGTTTTCAACAGCCGACCGCACCAGGCGGTTGGCATCGACACTGGTGGTGTAGAAGGCATCGACCTGGGCAAATCCCAGCAGCTGGTTGGCAATCTCAGATCCCTTGTCAATACAGGACAGGATTTCAGTGATATGTCCGTACAAAGGATCAGAGGGGTTAACGCTGCTCATCATTAAAGAGGCATGGCCTTTGATGGCGGCCAGAAGGTTGTTCACGTCATGGGCTATGCCGTTGGCAAGGGCCTCAACCGCATCGTTGGATTCATCCTTTGGTTTTATGTACTCCATTTCAGAGCTCTTTTTCCAATTAGTTTATTCCAGGGAAATAATGCCTTCCTGTATGGCAAATTTGGTCAATCCCGCCACACTGAAAATATTCAGCTTCTTCATAATATTCCTGCGATGGGTTTCCACGGTTTTGATGCTTACCCCCAGTTTTTCAGCAATATCCCGGGTTTTCTCCCCCTCTGCCACCAATTGGAGAATCTCCCTTTCCTTTTTGGAGATCTTGTTGAACTTGGGCAAGGTATCCCAATTGCCGTGCCCGGGTCTCTGGTCATTCACATACATCCTTGCAATTGACGGGGTCAGGTAAAAATTTCCCCGGATCACCCCCTGAATGGCATCGTAAATCTCATCAAATGCAGAGTCTTTTAAAATATATCCCGAAGCGCCGGAGGCAAACATTTTGTCAATAATGCTTTTGCTCGAATGCATGGACAGGGCGATCACGCGGGTATGGGGTACCTCCTGCCGGATTCTTGCCGTGGCCTCCACACCGTTTAAATCCGGCATGGAGATATCCATCATCATGATATCCGGCTTGAGAGAAATGGCCTTTTCCACCGCTTCCCTGCCGTTCTGAGCAATGTCCAGGACCTTTATGCCTTTTGTTTCCAGAAGATTTTTCAACCCCTCCCGGATAATGGCATGGTCATCTGCTATAATGACTTTTACTTGCATACCCTTCCAGCTTTAATTTTGTCCGAGTTTATCTTGAAGAAAGACGAAAATCAAATACAAATTTGGATTTTTGCTTGACAAGTACCAGAAACTCCAGGTAAAAGTGACGCATTATGATGTTCTTATACACAGAAACAAACAACATGTTCTTTACGGAAAACTTCCGGTCCCGGCGCTGGTGGCAGACCCTGTGCCTGCGGCTGTGACCCTACGTTAAACTCATCCAAAGACGAATACGGGCTGCAGCGTAAGCTGCAGCCTTTTTTATTGCCCAAACCATTGAATACTGGTAAAACCCCAATCGGAGGAAAACATGTTAATCGTATTGGAAAAAGGTACGGCTGAAGCGCAAATCCAGGCGGTTATAAACGCCGTTGAGAAAAGGGGCTACGAAGCCCGGCCCATACCCGGAGGCGACAGGGTATCCATCGGTGTCCTGCACAACAAAGGCTCTGTGGATGCCGGCCATTTTCTGGGGCTTGAAGGCGTAAAGGAGGTCATTCCGGTGACAAAACCCTATAAACTTGTCAGCCGGGAGTTCCAGCAGGAGAACACCCTGGTAAAAGTCGGGAATGCTGTTTTCGGTGACGGCAGCCTGCCCGTTATTGCCGGCCCCTGTGCAGTGGAAAGTGAAGAGCAACTCCTGTCCATTGCCGGATCGGTCAAAGAGGCCGGCGCCTCTTTGCTCAGGGGCGGTGCATTCAAGCCCAGGACCTCTCCCTACTCTTTCCAGGGAATGGGGGAAGAGGGGCTGAAGCTGCTTTCCAGGGCCAGGGAAGAGACCGGCCTGCCCGTGGTCACCGAAGTCCTGGATGTTGAAAACTTTGACCTGGTTGAAGCCTATGCAGACGTGATTCAGATCGGCACCCGAAATATGCAGAACTTTTCCCTGCTCAGACGGGCCGGAAAATCACACCGCCCCGTTATCCTTAAACGGGGAATGTCTGCCCTGCTCCAGGAATGGCTTATGGCAGCGGAGTATATAATGGAAGAGGGCAACTGCAATGTCATTCTCTGTGAACGCGGGGTAAGAACCTTTGTCCGTCACAGCAGAAACACCCTTGATCTTTCAGTGGTGCCCGCAGTTAAAAAAGAGAGCCACCTGCCCGTTATTGTCGATCCCAGCCATGCGTCAGGGGTCCGGGACCAGGTGATCCCCCTGGCCCATGCATCTGCGGCACTGGGGGCTGACGGGGTGATGATAGAGGTCCACAACAAGCCGGAGGAAGCGGTTAGTGACGGTGCCCAGTCCCTGTATCCCGGCCAGTTTGCCGATGTCATGAGAAAAATGAACGCCATTCACACCATTGTTGGAAATTCCTGATGAAAACCTTTAAAGTTGACGGCCGGCAAGGCCAATCCCTGATCCATGTAGGGGAATCCCTGTCCCGGGTGAGTGACCATATCCCGGAGGGTGTTACCCCTGTTGTTGTCACAGATGAAACCATTTATAAACTATACGGTAAACAGTTTCCGGACGGCCCGGTGATCACCATCGGCACGGGTGAAAAAAATAAAACCCTGGCCACTGTTGAATACATCCTGAGGGAATTGATCAATTTAGGATGCGACCGGTCCAGCTTTATCCTCGGTATCGGCGGCGGGATTGTCACGGATATTGCGGGTTTTGCCGCATCGATTTTTTTACGGGGGGTGAGGTTCGGCTTTGTATCCACCACCCTGCTCTCCCAGGTGGATGCCAGCGTGGGCGGTAAAAACGGTGTAAACCTGGATGCCTTTAAAAACATGGTCGGGGTGTTTAACCAGCCCGAATTTGTCCTCTGCGACATTGATATGCTCACCACCCTTCCTGCAGACGAAATTTCCAACGGTCTGGCTGAAATTGCCAAACACGGGCTGATAAAGGACCGTGACCTGCTTGATTTCCTTGATGCCAACCGCCAAAAAGCCCTGGACCTTGACCCGGCCACCATATTCCGCCTTGTGGCGGATTCAGTGGACATCAAATCCAGGGTGGTTCAACAGGACGAGCGGGAAGCAGGGGAGCGGCGCAAACTCAACTTCGGCCACACCATCGGCCATGCCATTGAAAAACTTGACCAGTCCGGCCACGGCAGGGCCGTGGCCATGGGTATGGTGGCAGCTGCCCGTTTTTCCCTGAAAAAAGGATATCTGAACCAGGGTGATGTGGACCGGGTAAAGGACCTGCTGGCAGGTCTGAACCTCCCGGTTGAAGCACAGTTTCCCGCAGAGAAGATCATTGCTGCGGCCTCAAGGGATAAGAAAAAACAGGGCAGGGATCTTTTCTTTGTATTCTTACAGGAGCTGGGCCGGGCCCGGGTGGATAAGATTTCCTATGATGAAATGAACGCGTTTATCCGCACAGACCTGTTCTAAAAACAAAAGGCCCGCATACCCTGGTTGAAAGAGGTCTGCGGGCCTTTTTGCGCCTGTCTAATCCAGCTTTTTTGCCGAAAGCCTGAACCCCAGGAAATGACTCTTCATCTGGGAAAGAGACTCTCCCCTTGCCCTGCAGCGGGAGGCAGACAGGGGATCAACAAAGGATCCGCCCCTGACCACCCTGGACTTTCCGGCGTTCCTTTTCCCGGCCGGCTTTTTCTTCCCGGTCCTTTCAGTGCGGTTTTCAGAAGCCGCCTTTTTATAGGCATCGGGATCATAGGTATCCCTGCACCACTCCCTGACATTTCCGCCCATGTCATAAATCCCGGCCTCATTGGGCAGGTAACTGCCTACGGGAGCGGTCCGCCCCCGGACACTGCCGGAATCGCATCCCCCGCAGTTGGCTGAGGGCTGATAGTCTTCCCGGCCCCATGGGAACACGGATCGCCGTCCCCTGCTCCTGCAGGCAAACTCCCACTGGGTTTCCGTGGGAAGTGAAAACCGGTGGCCGGTTACCTGATTCAGCTTCCGGATAAAGGTTCTCACATCCTGGAAAGAGACCTGTTCCACCGGAAGATCCTCTCCCTTAAACCTGGACGGGTTTGAGCCCATAACCTGCATCCACTGTTTCTGGGTGACTTCATATTCCCCCATCCAGAACCCGTCCAGGCAGACCCTGTGCTCAGGGGCTTCATCCCTGCCGCACCGCTCATCGCCGGTATCATCGCACCCCATCCTGAAACATTTTCCCGGCAGCCAGACAAAGGTCATGCCCGTATACGGATCCCGGTACCGGTCATCAGCCCTGTTCTCCGGCCGGGGGTGGTCGTCAAACCCAAGGGCGCATTTACCTGAGTACTCCCAGAGCTTCAACCTGTTCCATATCTTTTCCGCCCGGTTCTCCCCCAGGTCATGGGCCTTTTTTATCCAGCATTTGGCCTTGAAGGGATCCTTGAGGACACCGTCACCGTTATAATAGGCCAGGGCCAGGTCACACATGGCATCTGTATCCCCCCCGCGGGCAGCCTGTATAAGGTTATCCAACTTCTGCTCATCATCCCATTTGCAGACCCCGGCACCTGTTCCCAGAACAAGGGTCAGCAACACAACTATTCCCAGTGGCCATATGGTCAACGCTTTCATAAACCCCTTTTATTACCTTATATTCTATAGTATAAACCAACACTGAACCCAGACAGGTTAACTCATAATTCTCATCCTGACCACCTGTAATATATCCTGCTCTCTTTTATCAAGTGTTAACATCCCCTGAGTTTGGCTTTTCTATCCGGGTGCCGGTCTGGTGCAGATTAATTTGAAAAAGAATTTGACAATTAGGATTAAATCCTATTTAATGTTTTCAACTAAATAATAGAGGAGACGAATTTGGAGAAGTTTTATACACAATGCAAGGCCAACAATTTAAAAATCACCCCCCAGCGGGTTGCGGTGTACAAGGCATTGTCTTCATCTTTGTCCCACCCGTCCGCGGACCAGATCCACAAGGCATTGAAAAAGGAATTTCCCAACATCAGCCTGGATACTGTCAACCGTACCCTTCTCACTTTTGCCAAGGCAAATATGATTGATGTGGTGGAAGGGCACGGAGATCCCAGGCGGTTTGATCCGAACCAGGAAAGCCATCACCATTTTTACTGCATATCCTGCCGTGAAATTTTTGACTTCCATGACAGCACCATTGACGAAATCACCCTTTCCCCTGAGGTGGAAGAAAAGTTTACCATAACCGGCAGACGGCTCTGCCTTTCAGGGTATTGTGATACATGCCGCAGCCGGCATCATTAGGCTGCCGAATTTCATAACCAACAAATAGAATTTAAGGAGACTATTATTATGGCAAGTTTAAAAGGCACCAAAACAGAAAAAAACCTTCTCACCGCATTTGCCGGAGAATCCCAGGCCCGTAACCGCTACACCTATTTTGCCAGTGCGGCTAAAAAAGAGGGGTATGTTCAGATTTCGGATATTTTTGCAGAAACCGCCAACCAGGAAAAAGAGCATGCCAAACGCTTTTTCAAATTTCTGGAAGGGGGAGAGGTTGAGATCGTTGGTGCCTTCCCGGCCGGTGTTATCGGAACCACTTTGGAAAACCTGAAAGAGGCGGCTGCCGGTGAAGAGTACGAATGGACACAGATGTATCCGGACTTTGCCGCTGTTGCCAGGGAAGAGGGTTTTGATGCCATTGCCGCGGTTTTTGAAATGATTGCCGTTGCCGAAAAACAGCATGAAAAACGGTACAAAGAGCTGGCAGCCAATGTGGAAGCCGGTAAGGTCTTTAAAAAAGACGGCGCCATTAAATGGCGCTGCCGCAACTGCGGTTATGTCCACGAAGGCGAAGAGGCTGTCGAGATGTGTCCGGCCTGTGCCCATGCCATGGCCCACTTTGAAGTTCTGGCTGAAAACTGGTAAGCCACTTAATTCAGCACCCGGATAAAAATACGGTTACGCCCTGTATCCCAATACTGTAAAGGCAATACAGAACAGATACGGGGCGTAACCGCTTTTGTGCCTGTATGGATAAATTTTCATCCAGGCACGGGTTTTTGTCAGCCACTATTTCTATGCGCACTGAATTGACAAAGATCGAATATGAACATATATTTACAGGCAATTTTAACTTGAAATAGGAATTAAACATGGCAGAAAATATTATAGACCTTACAGACGAATCCTTTGAAGAAATACTCAAGACCTCTGACAAGCCGGTAATGGTTGATTTCTGGGCGCCCTGGTGCGGTCCGTGTAAAGCCATTGGCCCCACTGTAGAAGCCCTGTCCAAAGAGTACGGTGATAAAATGATTTTTGCAAAGGTCAATGTGGATGACAATCCCCTGAGCCCCAGCAAATTCGGTGTCCAGGCCATTCCCACCCTGATCTTCTTTAAAGATGGTGAAGTGGCAGAGCAGATCACCGGCATGGTCGCCAAAGAAAAACTCGAGGAGACCCTCAAAGGCGTCCTTTAAGGAGACTATTAATGACGGACTATGATCTTGTAATTATCGGTGCCGGCCCTGCCGGTCTGACCGCTGGCCTTTACGCGGCCCGGGCCAGGATGAATGTGCTTCTTCTTGAAAAAGCCGTTCCCGGCGGGCAAATTATCGTCACTGACTGGATTGAAAACTACCCTGGATTTCCCGAAGGCATCAGCGGCTATGACCTGGCTGAAAAGATGAAAAAACAGGCTGAAGACCTCGGGCTTGAAATAGATACGGCAGAAGTCCAGTCCCTGAACTTCACAGATGAAACCAAAGAGATTATCCTGAAAGACCGGACGGTTAAGGCCAAGGCTGTCATCATTGCCTCGGGTGCCTCTCCCAGAAAACTGGGTATCGGTGAAGACAAATACATGGGCAAGGGCATCTCCTTTTGCGCCACCTGTGACGCTCCCTTTTTCAGGGATAAAACCGTTGTGGCCATTGGGGGCGGGGACACTGCTGTTCAGGAAGCTGTTTTTCTGACCAAATTTGCAAAAAAAGTATACCTGGTCCATCGCAGGGATGAGCTTCGGGCAGCCAAAATCCTTCAGGAAAGGGCATTTGCCAACGACAAGATTGAGTTTGTCTGGGATACGGTGGCAACCGGTGTTGACGGTTTTTTCGGCATTGAGGGCGTTAATGTAAAAAATGTCAAAACCAATGAAGCGTCAACCATCAAGGCTGACGGATGCTTTATCTGGGTCGGCATCCTGCCCAGTACCGAATTTGTAAAAGGGGCCGTGGAAACGGATGACGGCGGGTTTATCATTGCCGATGCCAAGATGCAGACCAGCGTTCCCGGTGTATTTGCCGCCGGAGATGTCAGGGATACCCCGTTGCGCCAGGTGTCCACCGCTGTAGGCGACGGCGCCATTGCTGCGGTTTCCGCTGAACACTATATTGAGAATTTATAAAATGAAAAAACTCCTTGTTTTTGGGATTCTGATTGTTTTTCTTTCCGGGTGTTCTCTGCTGGAAGAATCCTCCCAGATGAATAAAACCGCACAGCAGCTTGCAACAGAGGGTGCGGCTGCCTTCATGAACGAAGATTATAAAGAGGCGGTCAAGGCCTATACAGACCTCAAGGACTGGTACCCGTTCAGCAAATACGCCATCCTGGCGGAGTTGAAAATTGCCGATGCCCATTTTCACCTGGAAGAGTATGACGAAGCTGTTGTGGCCTATGAAAGCTTTGAAAAGATGCATCCCAGAAATGAGGCAGTCCCCTATGTTATCAATCAGATCGGCATGTCCTGGTATAAACAGATTGATACAGTGGACCGGGATCCAAGTCCGGCTAAAAATGCCATGGCCAGTTTTATGCGGCTGCTAAAACAATTTCCGGACAGTGAATTTGCCGAGGAAGCCGTTGCATACACAGAGGCCTGTATAGACAATATTGCCGGCCATGAACTATACGTGGCCAACTTTTATAATAAGACCAAAAAATATCTCGCTGCCCTGAAACGGTACGAGTATATTGTCGAGTTTTATCCGGGCACAGAACAGAGTGAAATTGCCATGAATAAAATCCCCGAGGTAGCAAAACTTGTGAATCAGGCTGAAAAAGAATAATAATTTCCCTTTACTTTTAATTTAAATTACTGTATCTATCTCGGGTTATTATTTTGATAAAGCGTTTTTCGTTAGGAGTGTAAAAAATGTCAAAAGAATGTGCAATTTGCGGGAAAAAACCAATGGTTGGTAACAATGTCAGCCATGCCCATAATCTGAATAAAAGAAGATTCAACCCGAACCTTCAGAGAGTCCGCGCAGAAATCAAACAGGGTTGCGTCAGGAAAATCGACGTTTGCACCAGTTGTATCAAGGCAGGCAAAGTAACTAAAGCCTCCTAAGAGCTTCTGACGCAGGGCAGTATTTTAAACCACTTGAGTTCTGGTATTTGGGTTCAAATACCGGAACTTTTGTTGTTTTGTGTTTTTGCCCGTCGAAATCTTCCTATAAAATTTTTGATGCCAGTTCAGCCAGTTCCGACCGCTCTCCTTTTTCAAGATTGATGTGAGCGTAAAGCCTCTGGCCTTTCATCTTTTCTATGATATAAGCCAGGCCGTTTGTCTGACTGTCCAGATAGGGGTGGTCTATCTGGAAAATATCCCCTGTAAAAATGATCTTTGTCCCCTCACCTGCCCGGGTAATGATGGTTTTTACCTCATGGGGAGTCAGATTTTGTGCCTCATCCACAATAAAGAAAACCCGGACAATGGACCGGCCCCGGATATAAGAAATCGGGGTAATGACGATTTTCTCCTCTTCAATAAGCTCCTTAATCTTTTTCCCGCTTGAATTATTTTCGCTGAAGTGATTCTGGATCACAGAGAGGTTATCGTATAAGGGCTGCATATAGGGATCCAGTTTGGAGGCCACATCACCGGGTAAGAATCCCAGGTCCTTGTTGCTCAGGGGAACCACCGGCCTGGCGATGAAAATCTGGCGGTAGAACTGTTTTTTGGCAAGGGCAGCTGCCAGGGCCAGCAGGGTCTTGCCCGTGCCGGCCTTTCCGGATACGGTAACCAGGGAAATATCCGGATTGAGCATGGCATTCAGGGCAAAGGTCTGCTCAGAGTTCCGGGGTTTTATCCCGTAGCAGATCCTGGGCTGAATCAATCGTACGCTCCGGCTCCCGCCGTCAAAAAATGCCAATGCGGACTTGGACCCGTTTTTCAATATCACGTTTTCGTTGGCATAAAACACCTGATCTGTCCCCAGACGCTCAACAGGGGCGTCATAGGGTTTCTGGTAGAGATCGTCAAAAACATCCGAGTTAATATTTTCAATCACTTTCAGGCCCGTATACATGTCTGAAAGGTTTTCCACAAACTTTGAGTTGTAATTTTCCGTTTTCAGGCCGATGGACCTGGCCTTGAGGCGAAGGTTTACATCCTTGGTAACAAAAATAACATTCTTGAACTCATGTTTCTTAGCAATTGAATAGGCGATATTCAATATCCGGATATCCGGGGTAATTTCCGTAAAATTGTCCTTGATGATGGCATTCAGGCTGGTATCCAGCCGTATGGAAATACTGCCCTCTCCGTTATCAATGGGCACGCCGCCGTTGAGCATCTTGTCGCTGGACAATGCATCCAGGCTTCTTAAGAAATCCCGGGCATTGCAATTAATGACATTGTTCCCCTTCTTGAATTTATCCAGCTCCTCAATCACTGTTATGGGGATGTAAATGTCATTGTCCTTGAACTGGTGAATGCAGCCGCTGTCATGAAGAATTACGTTGGTGTCCAGAATAAAGATTTTTTTCATATGGATCTCCGCTTTAAATTGCCGATACCTGAATCATAAAAGACCAGGGTGTCAAAGTAAAGGTTGACGGTTTTTTTCCGGGATGGATGACCTTTTGGATATGGGGGGCCGGCGGGATCTCCGGCTGGGTGTCTGGCGGGAATCGGTAAAGGGTCAATGTTTACCATAACTCATCCAGGTCCGGCATTTGTCACAAATGCCCTTAGTGTTAACATTCGGCCCGGCCTTTTGGATATTGGACCCGGCCAGCCTAACCATATGTTATTTTTATCCGGTTGTCTACAGAATTTTACGGAAATTATATTAGAATATTCATGGGAGGGTTTATCTAATCCACCCGGACCACCCGCTTTACGTCGGTGACCTTTTTCACCCGGCGGATTTCGGACATGATTTTTCTGAGCTGTTCCGAACTCTCCACCATGATGGTGAAGTAGAAAAAACCGATGCCGTCATCCGTGGTTTCGCTCTGGGCATTTAGAATATTGATCCTGGCTTTGCTGATGACCGCAGCAATATCTGCCAGGAGGCCGTGCCGGTCATCGGTTTTGATCCGGATGGAGGCCGGGTAGGATTCGGTGAGTCCCTGGCTCCACTGAACCTCTATCTTGCGTTCAGGGCTCATCTTCATGACATTGACGCAATTTTTCCTGTGGATGGTGACCCCCTGGCCCTGGGTAATATAACCGGTAATGGGATCTCCGGGCAGGGGACTGCAGCATTTGGAAAATCTTACCAGGATGTCATTGAGTCCTTTGACAATGATCCCGGTATCTGTTTTCCCGGTATTCCGGGTGACGATCTTATTCAGGTCGGCCTGTTCAACCTCTTCCCGCTGATCCTTTTCCAGATCCGGCAGCACCTTGTTGAGCACCTGGAGGGCGGTGAGTTTGCCAAACCCCACATGGGCGATAAGATCGTCCACATCCTTAAACCCGTAAGCGTCTGCAACCGTACCTATTTCCCCGGATTTGACCAGGGCGTTGAAATTCTGGTTCCGTTTCCTGAAGACCTTCTCGCACATTTCCTTGCCCAGGGAAAAGCTACGTTCCCTCTCCCTGGCATTGATATAGGCTCTGATCTTGGTCCTTGCCTTGACGGTCTTGACAAAATTCAGCCAGTCCCGGCTGGGTTTATGGCCTTTGGTGGTGATGATCTCCACTGTGTTTCCGGTTTTAAGCTCATGGGACAGGGGCACCAGTTTACCATTAACCTTGGCACCGGTACACTGGGCACCAACCTCCGTATGAATACGGTAGGCAAAGTCCACCGGCGTTGCCTTTTTAGGCAGGGTTTTGATTTCACCCTGGGGCGTAAACACGTAGATTTCACCCGGATAAAGATCAATCCTGACATTTTCCAGGAATTCGTCAGGGTCATTGTAGTTTTCCTGGTTTTCCACCAGGTTCCGGATCCAGGCAAATAACTCTCCGGTGTTTTCGTCAATCTTTGTCCCCTCTTTATAGGACCAGTGGGCTGCAATGCCGGATTCGGCGATTGTGTCCATATCCTGCGTACGGATCTGAATCTCCACCCGCTCCCCTTTGGGCCCGATCACCGTGGTATGGATGGACTGGTACATGTTCGGCTTGGGGTTGCCGATATAATCCTTTATCTTGTAATAGATAGGCTTCCACATGGAGTGGATGGCGCCCATGGCGGCATAGCACTGGGGTACCGTATCCAGGATAATCCTGAAGGCAATGACATCGTATACCTCGTCAAACTCCAGGCTCTGGGAGATCATCTTCTGGTAAATGCTGTAATGGGCCTTGTACCGTCCCTTGATGTCACAGGGCAGTTCCATCTCCTCCATTTTATAATGGAGTGAGGTGGAGACCTCCTTGATATAGTCCTCTTTTTCATCCTTGGCCCGGTTAACCAGGGCCTCTATGCGGTCGTGTTCTTCCCTGAGCGTGTAGTAAAAGGCGATCTCTTCCAGTTCATGCTTGATCCAGAAGATACCCAGGCGTGCGGCAATGGGAGCGTAAATATCTAGGGTTTCCTGGGCAATTGCCGCCTGTTTCTCCGGCTTCCGGTGGTATTTCAGGGTCCGCATGTTGTGAATCCGGTCAGCCAGCTTAATCAATACCACACGGATATCATCCGCCATGGCCAGGATCATTTTGCGGAGGGATTCAGCCTGCTGGGCCACCTTAGTGGTGGAGGGAAGGGCCGACAGCTTGGTCACACCCTCCACAATATGGGCAACCCCGGGCCCGAAAAGCTCTTTTATATCCTCTTTTGTGGCAGGCGTATCTTCAATGACATCATGGAGCAGGGCAGCTGCAATGCTCTCCATATCCAGTTTCATGTCCGCCAGAATATTTGCCACCTCAAGGGGGTGTGACAGGTAAGGTTCACCTGACAGCCTTACCTGGCCTTCGTGAACACGGGCCGAATAGATGTATGCCCTGTCAATCAAAGAGACATCCGCATCTGGATTGTAATCGTAGATCTTATCCAATATGTCTGTGATTCGAATCATTCGGCCTGTGTTCCGTTTATAGTGTTTTACTAGTATGCCTTTGCAAACAGGACCCGTTTCTCACTCTTTTCACCACAGCAGATACAGGCTCCCTGCTCTTCAGGACTGTCAAAGGGAATACAGCGGATGGTCACGGAGAGATCTTTTTTGATCTTTTCCTCGCACTTGCCTGATCCGCACCAATGGGACATGACAAAGGCCCCGTTGTTATACCCTTTTGCCTTTTTATACAGGGCGTAAAACTCGTCCTTGTCGTCAATGGAAAAGGTATTGTCTTCCCTGTACTTCAGGGCTCTTTGGAACAGGGTATTCTGAATGTCGTCCAGGATATCCGTGATGGTGTTTACAAACTCATCCCTGTCCATACCGGCCTTTTTATTGGTATCCCTGCGGGCCATGAACACAGAGTTATTTGCAATATCCCTGGGTCCGAGCTCAATCCGGACGGGAATTCCTCTTTTCACCCAGTCCCAGCCCCTGGCACCGCCGATATCCCGGTCGTCGATCTCCACTTCAACCACCCTGCCGTGGTAAACCTTCTCCCTGAGGGCTGCCTTAAGAGCCAGGGCACTTTCCATGACTTCGGTATTGTCCCCGCCCTTTTTAATGATGGGCAGAATGACCACATGGGCAGGTGCCACTCTCGGCGGAACCACCAGGCCGTCATCATCGGAGTGAACCATGATCATCCCCCCGATCATCCGGGTGGATGTGCCCCAGGATGTGGTCCAGGCATAGGCCTCTTCTCCAGCTTCGTTCTGGAAGGTGATATCGGACCCCTTGGCAAAATGCTGACCCAGGAAATGGGAGGTGCCTGCCTGAAGCGCCCGTTTATCCTGCATCATGGCTTCGATACAGGTGGTGTCGTCTGCACCCGGGAACCGCTCGGACTCACTTTTCTGTCCCCTGACCACAGGCATTGCCAGCTGCTCTTCAACAAACTTGGTATAAAGATCCAGCATCTGAAGGGTCCGCTCTACGGCCTCTTCTTTGGTGGCATGGGCAGTATGACCTTCCTGCCACAGGAATTCACTGGTTCTTAAAAACATCCGGGTCCGCATCTCCCACCGCACCACATTGGCCCACTGGTTGAGGAGAATGGGCAGGTCCCGGTAAGACGAGGTCCACTTGGACATGGACTCGCCGATAATAGTTTCAGAGGTCGGTCTTACAATCAGGGGTTCAGCCAGTTCACCTGCCGGTTTCAGACCGCCTTCATCCGCCTTTTCCAGCTTGTGATGGGTAACAACAGCACATTCCTTGGCAAAGCCTTCAACATGTTCGGCCTCTTTTTCCAGATAACTTAAAGGGATAAACAATGGGAAATAGGCGTTCTTAACACCGGTCTCCTTGAACATGGCATCCATCTCGCGCTGGATATTTTCCCAGATGGCAAATCCCCAGGGTTTGATCACCATACATCCCCGGACCGGTGAATTTTCCGACATATCCGAGGCCTTTACCACCTCCTGGTACCACTGGGGATAGTCCTCCTCCCTTGTGGGGGTGATGGCTGTTTTAACTTTTTTTCCCATTTATCTCCTCCGCATCTTTCGTCATAGAATCGATTTCTTCAAGCAGTTGATCCACCAGGCAGTCCTGATCAATTTTTCTGACCACCTTTCCCTTTTTGAACAGAATGCCTTTACCGTCTCCGCCGGCGATACCGATGTCCGCCTCTTTGGCCTCACCGGGGCCGTTTACCACACAGCCCATAATGGCAACTTTAATCTGAGCATTACGCTCAAGTAAAGCTTTTTCTGTCTGTTCCGCTATTTTGAACAGGTCAATATTACACCGGCCGCAGGTGGGGCAGGAGATCAACTCCGGCCCGCGCTTCCTGATCCCGAGGGCCCGTAAAATCTCAAACCCCGTCCTTATCTCTTCCACCGGGTCCCGGGTCAGCGACACCCTGATGGTGTCGCCGATGCCTTCGGCCAGAAGCATGCCGATGCCGATGGCGGATTTAGTAATTCCCGCATAAAGTCCGCCGGCTTCGGTTACCCCCACATGAAACGGAACATCGGTTAAAGGGGCCAGCATCCGGTAAGCCTCAACAGTTCTTTCCACGTCCGAGGCTTTCAGGGAGACCTTTATATCGTAAAACCCCAGGTTCTCCAAAACCCGGATATTGGCCAGCGCGCTTTCAACCATGGCCTTTGGGGTGGCGCCGTAGCGTTTCTCGATCTCCTTTTCCAGAGAGCCGGCATTTACCCCCACCCGTATGGGAAGCTTGTGAGCCTTGGCACAGTCCACAACAGCCTTGATTTTTCTTTCTTCCCCGATATTGCCCGGATTAATCCTCAGCCCGTCAACCCCGTGTTCAGCTGATGCCAGGGCCAGCCGGTAATCAAAATGGATATCCGCAATAAGGGGAATGTTTATCCTCTCTTTTATCTGCCTGACGGCAAGGGCTGCATCCATATCCGGGACCGCCACCCTTACGATCTCACAGCCGGCGCTTTCCAGGGCCAGAATCTGGGCAACAGTTGCTGCCACATCCTGGGTCCGGGTATTTGTCATGGATTGAACCGAAACCTGTGCATCAGAACCGATACTCTGCTGCCCCAACCGAATCTGTCTGGTTTTCCGCCGTTTCCCGACCAATGCCATGGTACTGTCCCCTTATAAAAGTAAAATGCCTGTGCCAGATCACCTTGGCCCAAGCAAAAATTTCCCAACCCTAAAGATACCACATAAGGCAGGTTTTTTTCAAGAAGACTTCCATTAAAATCAGGCTGCTTAAGCTCCGGTACGGGAATATTTTTTCCCCGGCAACACCCCATTGCCCTTATCAACAAAATAAGAATCGCAGACGAAAAAACAATTTTTTTTACAGGTATTCATCTTAAATGGCTAAAGAAAACTGCCTGATCTGCCGATTTTTTTCAAATCAAATATCTAAAAACCGAAAGGATGTCCCAATGACTGTCCAGGTTCAAGCCAATAGCTCCGATGCATTAAGAGTCTATCCGGATTCAAAAATAAATATAACACTCACCTCTTCCAAGACCTCTGCAGGGGAAACCCGGGCGGCCAACTATGATGCCTATGTCTATGATGTTGACCCGGCTGCTGCGGAAAAATCCAGGGAAGCCGTACCGGATGCCCCGCTTACCGAGATCGAAAAGGAACAACTTTTTGATGTGTACCTTGAATTGGGAAAAGACAATCCCCTTTGGGAAGATATCGAGACCCTTCTCAGTGAAGAGTTAATAGGCAAGGACCGCACCAACTTCCTGGCCGTTCTTTCCGAGGCAGACGAACTCTTAATAGGGGACTTTCTCGGACAGGTCGAAAAGCTTGAGGGAGAGACCCGTTCTCTTTATCTGAGCACGGCGCTTCGAAACGGGCCGGGGCAGGGCCTGGAAAATTTCATTGATGCTGTGGACGGTATTTTGGGAAATCAGCTTGAAGACTTCCTAACAGCCGCAGATAACCTGGGGAGATCCGTTGACAGCATCAAAGCCGGGGAACTCCAGAATTTTATTGCCGCCGTTGCAGAGACCCCCGAAGCCCTGGACGGCCTTCTTGAAAAAATGTCAGTGCTGGATGAGGAAGACCGTGCCCTGTTTCTGGAAGCGGCAGCCAACGCAGGGGGTGAGCTTGAACGCCTCATCGACACCACGGATCTTCTGGCCGGCTCGGATCTTACCCGGTTTCTTGAAAATGCAGCAACTGCAGGTGAAGGATTAACCAACCTGCTGACCCTTACCAATAAACTGACAGGTGATGAAAGATCAGACTTCCTGCGGTTCACCCACAACCTTGAAGACGGCAATGCTGAAAATTTTCTGCTGGCCACCCAGGGGGATGATAAAACCCTCCCCGGCCTGATGGCCACCACCCTGTCACTTCACGGAAGCGACAGGGCGGACTTTCTGACCCTGGCGGCAGGTGCCGGCACCTCACTTGACCGTCTGGTCTCAACGGTGAACAGCCTGGCGGAAAACCCTGAACAGCGGTCGGACTTCTTATCCACGGCTATAAAGGCGGAAGACGGGTTTGAAGATTTCCTCGGCATCACGGAAAAACTCGGCGGCAGTGACCGGGCCAATGTCCTTTCCTTTGCCTCAACCCTCGGCTTCACAGACCTGACCAACTTCATATCAGCGGCCAAGGACAATACGTCCCAGGCAGCCGGTCTTGCCGGCACGGCAAAAGATCTGGATAGAAAGGATAAAAGCTACCTTCTCTACGCCGCCTCCCTCAACCCGGACAGTACCGCCGGGCTCACCGCCATGACCCGGAGCCTCAAAGGCCAGGAGCGAAGTGATTTTCTGTTCACTGCAGCCAATATCTCCCCAGGTGATAAAACAGATACCCAAGGCCCGGATGCCATGGATGAGCTTATCCAGACCACAGACGATTTGACGGGAGCGGAAAGGAGGGATTTCCTTTCCCGGGAACGGCTGATGTCAGGCGTGGGCAGCCAGGAAAACCTGGCAAAAGAGTATGTTTACCTGAACTCGGTATTTAACGAAGACGAATTTGATGCCATCCTGAGTACGGGTGAACACATTGATGAGGTTTTGTCCGACTTTGACAGTATGAACGCTGCCCAGCGGGAGACCTTTTTCTCTGTATCCGGAAAGGCCGACAGGGAAATACTGCCGGAACTGATGTCGGTAATGACACGCCTTGACGAAGAGCGGAGCAACGATTTCCTGGCCTATGCAAACACATTGGGCAAAGAGAGTATCTCCGACCTTATTATGGCTGCGGACAACGCCCTGGGAGAATCAGGTGAAAATACAGCTGCCTATGACCGCCTGATGGAAACAGTCCGGAGTCTTGACCCGGCAGTTGATGCGGATTTTTTAAATGCAGCTGCCAATGCAGGCAAACACCTTGACAGGTTAATGGATATCACCAATGAGCTTGAGGGGTTCATTCAAACTGAGTTTTTAATTGTTGCCGATAACATGGCTGAACAGGGTCATCTGGGAAATTTTCTGGACGCAACAGAGTTCATTTTGGAAAGAGGCCCGACAGATATAATGCTCAGGGACTATAACGGTGAGGGGATACGGCCCAGTGAAATGATAGTGGAGGGTCTGTTTCAGGGCAGGCACAGCCTTGAAGGGTTTTTAAATTCCACCCGGTTCCTTATAGGTGTGGGCATCAGCGACAGCCATATGAACGACTGGTTCAATGCCTGGCAGGGTATTCCCAGACAGGTATAATCCGATCAGGGCAGGCAGGGAATATTCCCGAAAAACCTGCCCAGCGTCACCAGGGAACTGCTCAGGTTTTTCAGGTTGAATACCTCCAGGGAGACTGTTCCGCTGTAGGTTTCCAGCCAGGCGATAACACGGTCAAGCATTGTTTCCGGCAGCCTGTCCAGCCCCTGGTGATCCTTTGGACGCCCGGTTTTTAAATCCGGGTTGTCAAAATCCACCCCGTGAAGATGGATCAGTGAAACCCGGTGGTTGAACAGGGTAAAACTGTCCGAAAGATCATACCCGTATTTAAAATGATGGCCTGCATCCACGCAGACGGACAGGCCATAATCCTTTACCATGCCGGAAAAGTGAACCGGATCATACCAGAGGGTTTCAACACAGGTGGTCTCCGGATCATCCAGGTGGGGTATCCACAGGTCCAGTCCTTTCCTGGCACGGTCCTCCCATGATGCGATCTCTTCCTGACCGGATATATTGCGGTCCATGTCCAGGTGAAGGGTATGTGTGGTGGGCGCCAGGGGAGAAAACCGCTCATAAATCAATTTCAATGTATCGGCTGCAGCCTGCCGTTCCCCGGCAGATCCGGCAGTGAGGCTGACATCCACGGGCAGGTGGATGTTATAGGTCAGGTTCAGCTCTTCACCCAGAAATTTAAGCTCCCTGATATCATCTGTTGAAGGAATGACATCGCGGGGCTGG
>JAKSAX010000526.1 GCA_022361395.1 Desulfobacterales bacterium
CATCTCACCCACCACCGCACATATTTTGGTGGTGCCGATGTCCAGACCTACCAGTATTTTTTCATTTCCCTGCAAATTAAACCCCCTTTTCTAAAGTGTTGTGCAGAGCGTCTTCTGTCTTGATAAAGATTTTCTCAATATTAAAAAGATCCATGGCCAGTATGGTTTTTGAAGGAAACTGCGCCTCCATATACCGGCTGATCTTTTTGGCCCGGAGAAGTTTTTCTTCAAACCGGTTAAACCCCAGTTTGATGGGGATCAGGGCTGAGGCGCCGGGCGTATCTCCCGCAATGGCCTCAGTATAAATTCTTTTATTGTAAATGTCTAGGGCTTTGATCGTGATACCGATATTTTCATCCCCGTGGATGGTTTTTATTTCCCCGAGGCTCTGTACCTCAAGCAGATCCATTATGGCGTTGAACAATTCGCCTTCAAACAGATAGGTGTTGTTGGACAGGCTCAGGTCTACACCGGAGATCACGGGCAGGGCCGACAGGTTGTCCTTGGCAGGCTCGTACTCCTTAAAAGGCACGCCCTGGGTATTGATGATGATATCTGCAAGGTTCTCAATGGTGACAATGGCGAGGGGCTCCTGCTCCTCAATGGAGATGTTCAGTGCGGTGAACAGATCGCGGCTTACTGTTGCCCGGGCCACCCACGGGTGGGAAATCAGCTGTTTTTCAATGGCAGTCAGCCGGATATCAAAGAGATTGGCGGGCTGATCCAGGCCGGCCCTGGTAATCAGTTCCTCATGGCTTACCCGGTCCGTTCCTGAAATCTCGATGGTCCGGATGGTAAAAAACGGGCTTTGAACAACGGCATCATGGGCATAAATGGCCGTTAAACTCATGGCGGCCACCATTAAGACAGGGATGATGAGCCGCAACAGCGACATTCTCCGGGGCGCAGTCTTCTGTCCTTTGTTAGACCCGGCTGGCGTTTCCTGCCGGGATTCCGGCTTATACCGATTCTGTTTCATGCGCTTAGTCACCAATGGCTTTCACCTCTGCTTTAAGTTTGACGTTAAACTTTTTGTATACACGGTCCTGGACCAGTTGCTTAAGGGCCAGGATATCCTTGCATCCGGCGTTGTCATAATTGATGATAAAGTTGGCGTGTAGGTCCGATACCATGGCGCCGTTCAGTTTTGTTCCCTTTAAACCGGCCTGTTCGATGAGCATCCCGGCCGGCCTGTCCGGGGACGGATTTTTGAAAAAGCAGCCGCCGCTGGCCTTTGACACCGGCTGGCTGGCCTTTTTTGCCTTTAAATTCCGGTCGTGTTCTTCTCTTACCTGTTCCGGATCTGCCGGTATCAGTCTTAAAGCTGCCTTCAGGATAATGCTGTCCGGCAGGTCAAGGGTTCTGTATCCTGTTTCCAGGTCGTTCTGTCCCAGTGTTTTGATGGTCAGTGTATTGAGATCCAGGACATCTGTCTCCCGGGTCACGGCGGCCATGTCCCCCCCGTGGGCGCCGGCGTTCATCATGAGGGCCCCGCCTAAAGTTCCCGGTATTCCGGCAGCCCATTCAAGGCCGGATAGCCCCTTTTCCACGGCAAGCCTGCACAGGGTGGAAAGGCGCTGGCCTGCAAGTGCGGCCAAGGTGACTTCTGTGTCACCTGCCTTACTGAATTCCGGTGCCGCCTTTAAGCCGGCCATTACGATGACCAGGCCCCGGATACCCCGGTCCGAGACCAGTGTATTGGTGCCGCCGCCCAAAACAGTAACCGGAACTTTGGCCTTTTGGGCTGTTTTTACCAGGGAGACCAGGCTGTCAATGGTATCGGGCCTGGCAAGAAGGTCTGCAGGCCCGCCCACCCGGAAGCTGGTATACCGCGCCAATGGCTTGTCGGTTTCCAGGTCAAAGCCGTTAAAAGCGGATATATATTCGGTTGCCGGGGTCATTATCCTATAAAATCTCCACCAGTTGTTCGCCTAAGGTGTATACATCTCCGGCCCCGAGGGTGAGTATCATGTCTCCCTCTTTTGCCTTGTGGGTGATCATGGACAGGGCCTGGGTGAAATCCGGTGCAAATACGGCTTCCTTGTGGCCGTGGGCTTTGATGCCCTCGACCAGTTTTTCCGCGGTTACGCCCGGTATGGGTTTTTCCGAGGCTTCGTAAATGGGCAGCACCATTAAAATATCGGACTGGTAAAAGGACCGGGTGAATTCGTCAAACAGTCCTTGGGTCCTTGTGTACCTGTGGGGCTGGAATACCACGATCAGCCGCTTTTCCGGATAGCTTTCCCGGACAGCGGTGAGGGTGGCCATGACTTCCGTGGGGTGATGGCCGTAATCATCCATCACCGTGATCCCTTTTTTTGCACCTTTGATTTCCAGCCGGCGCTTAACGCCCTTTATCTCTTCAAGTGCCTTTTTGATGGTCTCAAAGGGGATGTTCAGTTCCAGCCCGGTTGCAATTCCCGCCATGGCGTTAAGGATATTGTGCTGGCCGGCTATGTTCAGGAGGATTTCACCAAGGTCCCGGTCCTTATGATGAACGGTGAACCTGCTCTTGCCGTCTGCAAAGCTGACATTCCTGGCCTGGAGGTCGGATTGGGCGGTCATTCCGTATGTGGTATGACGGACCGTAATCCTGGGCATGATGTCCTGGATGTGTTCGTTGTCCAGGCAGAGGATGGCCAGGCCGTAGAAGGGGATGGAGTTGATAAACTGGACGAATTTATCTTTTATGTCCTCGATATCCTTATAAAAATCCAGGTGTTCCAGGTCTATATTGGTGACTGCGGCAATGGCCGGGGCATACTTTAAAAAGGAACCGTCGCTTTCATCAGCCTCAGCCACGATAAACTCTCCGCTGCCGTGGAGGGCATTGGTGTCCAGGCCCTGAAGCAGGCCGCCGATGATCACTGTGGGATCAAGCCCTGCCGTGTTCAGGATCTGGGAAATCATTGAGGTGGTTGAGGTTTTTCCATGGGCGCCGGATACGGCAATGGAATATTTGATCCGCATGAGTTCCGCCAGCATTTCCGCCCTCGGGATGATGGGCAGCCCAAGTTCCCTGGCCTGGACAACTTCAGGGTTCTCATCTGCAATGGCAGTTGAGGTCACGACCACATTTACATTCTTGATATTGTCCTTGGCATGGCCTTTAAAGATTTTGGCGCCTTTGCCTTCCAGCCGTTTGGTGATATGGGAGAGTTTCAGGTCGGAGCCCGAAACCGTATACCCGAGGGTAAGAAGGAGTTCGGCAATTCCGCTCATGCCGATACCGCCGATGCCGACAAAATGGATATGGTAATTGGGCTGATACATATTATTTTTCTCCTTTTAAGGCATCGTCTGGGATGTCGAGGATGTGTGAGGCAATGGCCCTGGCCCCGTGGGGCATGGCCTGGGCCTTCATGGCCTCTGCCATCTGTTTTCTTTTTTCAGGGTTGGCTTTCAGTTCACTGATCATGGAACTCAGCCGTTCACCTGTCAGGTCCCGGTCCGCAACCATGAGTGCTGCGCCTCTATCTGACAGGTTTTTTGCATTGGCGGTCTGATGATCGTCAGCCGCATGGGGGAAGGGGATCAGGATAGCCGGTTTTCCCTTGATGCACAATTCGGACAGGGTGCCTGCACCTGCCCGGGTGATGACCAGGTCAGCCCGGTCCTGGATGGCCGGCATGTCGTGGAAAAAGGCCCGGGCCTCTACGCGGAGCCCCTTGTCCTTATAAAATTCCGTGATCTCCGTTTCAGAGTGCTGCCCGGTCTGATGGACAATATAAATGTTATCCTTGTCCTCTATCATTTGCACGGCTTCGGTAAAGGCCCTGTTGATGGATGCAGCCCCCTGGCTTCCTCCGGTGACCAGGATCAGAAAGTCTTCCGGGGCGACCGGGTCAAGGGTTGTCTCTCCGGTGGTTTCTTCCCCGGCTGCACCTGTCTGTTTCCGGATGGGATTTCCCACCAGAAACGTTTTCGGATTCAGGGGCATGCCCCGGGTATGTCCGAATGAGATGAAAATGGTTCCTGCAATCCGTGACAGCAGCCTGTTGGTCATTCCGGGGACAGCGTTCTGTTCCTGAATGGCAGTCCGCCTGCCGAGGAGCCGTCCGGCCAGAACCAGGGCAAAGGATGAAAATCCGCCCACGCCCAGGATAAAGTCCGCCCTGAACCGGATCAGAATATACAATGCCTGGATCAGGCTGACACCCACCAGGGCTGCCGACCATATCTTGCCGGCCAGGCTGCCGCCTTTGATGGGCCTGGAGGTGATGGTCTTATGGGCAAATCCGTATCTTTTCAGGGTGTTGACCTCAAAAGGGGCATCTGTACCCACAAAGAGGATCCCGGTTTCAGGCGCAAGTGCCTGCAGGGCCTGGGCAACGGCAATACCGGGAAAGAGGTGGCCCCCTGTTTTTCCGCCGGCTATGATGACACGTTTATTTGTTTTCATAATTTGCCGAAGCCCCTATGTTCATTAATATTCCCATGGCTGCCATATTGATCACCAGAGAGGTGCCGCCGTAGCTGATAAAGGGCAGTGTGAGTCCCTTTGTGGGTAATACGCCAAGGGCAACCCCGGTATTGATGATGACCTGTACACCGATGTACAGGGTGAGGCCTGCGGCAGTGATGGCGCCGAACAGTGAATCCGACCGCTTTGCAATCTGGGTGCCGGAGATCAGTATGATACCGTAAAGGGAGAGGATTGCCAGAACCCCGATAAGGCCCAGCTCTTCCCCGATAATGGAGAAGATGAAGTCGGTGTGGGGTTCGGGCAGATAATGCATCTTCTGCATGCCCAGGCCGATGCCCTTGCCGGTGAGGCCGCCAGAGCCGAAGGCCTTAAGGGAGTTGGTAATCTGGTATCCGGTGTTGTAGGGATCGTCCCAGGGATTTAAAAAGGTCATGATCCGCAGCAGCCGGTATTCCACCTTGAATACGAGGAAGTAAACAATGGGGATAGCCAAGGGCAGGGGGCTA
>JAKSAX010000417.1 GCA_022361395.1 Desulfobacterales bacterium
GGGTGATATGCACATGGGTGATCAGGTTTTCCCTGGCATACATTGAGTTGATGATGGCCCCGCCGATCAGGGCCACCTTGTCATAGCCCTTTTTTTCCAGATCCTTAAGGATAACAGACGGCGGCTCATCCGTGAAAACCAGGTTCTCATCATTGCTCTTCCGGCTCTTGTCACGGGTCATTACAATATTCAGACGCCCGGGCAGGGGGTGTCCGATGGTATCATAGGTCCTTGACCCCATGATCATCACACCGGCCTCCCTTGTCACCTTGACAAAGTACTGCTTATCTGCCTTTCCGGACCAGTCCACCAGCTGGCTTGAATCCCTGGCAATCATCCCGTCCAGGGTGGTTGCCATGAGCAAAATCACATCCATATTCATCTTCCTTGTCTAATGTTAGAGCGGATATTCAGGGCTGGGGCCAGTCCATCTCCCTTTTGTCTGCAAAATAGCAGAACCGGCTCCAGGTCATATCCCGTTTTGAAATGGGACACCTCAAGGTCACCTTGTGCTCGGTCACCTTTACCACCTCCCAGTCCCCGGACCTGGGAGAACCTTCAATGCGTATCTTCTGGCCCACCTCAAAGGGATAGGCCTTGAACAGGGTTACTTTAGCCATTGTCTTCTCCTTAGGGGTGCCTTAGTCAGGCGGGCCTTCCAGGCATCAGCGGACCGGTCATCTGTCCGGGGTCCACCAATTGGTCAAATGTTTCCGGTGCCAGTATCCCGAGATCATGGGCAGCCTGCCTGAGTGTAATGCCCTTTTCATGGGCATGCTTGGCAATTTTCGCAGCCTTGTCATATCCGATATGGGGATTTAAGGCCGTCACCAGCATCAGCGAGTTTTCAAGGTGACGCGCAATGGTCTTCCTGTCCGGTTCCAGGCCGTCGACACAGTTCCGGGTAAAGGAGAGCGCCGCTTCCCCCAGCAGCCGGGCGGACTGGATAAAATTGGCAATAATCACCGGTTTGAATACGTTGAGTTCAAAATGGCCGGATGCCCCGGCCACGGACACGGCCACATCGTTTCCCATGACCTGGGCGCAGGCCATGGTCAGGGCCTCCACCTGGGTGGGATTGACCTTTCCCGGCATGATGGAGGATCCGGGTTCATTGGCCGGCAGCCTCAGTTCCCCGATTCCGCACCTGGGCCCGGACCCCAGCATCCTTATGTCATTGGCGATTTTCATCAGGCTCACTGCGGCGGCCTTCAGGGCCCCGTGGGATGCCACAAGCCCGTCATGGGACGCCAGGGCCTCAAACTTGTTTTTGGCAGTCACAAACGGATAGCCCGTCAGTTCCGCCACCCTGTCGGCCACGGCCACATCAAACCCTGCCGGTGTATTCAGCCCGGTACCGACGGCAGTGCCCCCAAGCGCCATCTCGTGGAGCCGGCCCAGGCCGGCCTCTACCTCGTCAATGGCCCGGGAGACCATCCGGACATAACCGGAGAACTCCTGGCCCAGTGTCAGGGGCACGGCATCCATGAAATGGGTCCGCCCGGTTTTGACAATGCCCCCCCAGGCCCTGGCATTGTCGTCCAGGGCATTTCGCAGGGCGGTCAGGCCGGGCAGGGTAACCGTTTTAAGCAATTTTACAGCCGCAATATTCATGGCAGTGGGAAAGGTATCATTGGAAGACTGGGACCGGTTCACATCATCGTTGGGATGAATCCCTGTTTTGCCCTGCCCCAGCACATTGCCTGCCAGCACATGGGCACGGTTGGCAATCACCTCATTTACATTCATATTGGTCTGGGTGCCGGACCCGGTCTGCCATACCTTTAAGGGGAAGTGGTCATCCAGTTCCCCGGCAATGATCTCATCGCAGACGCTGCAGATCAGCGCCTCTTTATCATCCTGCAGCGTTCCGAGGGAACGGTTGGCCATGGCGGACGCCTTTTTGACGATTCCGAATGCCTGAATAATCTCATTGGGCATGATCTCGGTCCCGATACGAAAATTCTCCACAGCCCGCTGGGTCTGGGCACCCCAATACGCCTGCTCCGGCACCCTGACTTCTCCCATGGTATCTGTTTCAATACGTGTTTTCATGGCACTCCTTGTATTTTGCAGATTGATAATACCGCTTTTAATTGAAATTTCCGGCCGGGCAGGCCGGTTCAAGCGAATAATAAATTAAAGATAGAACCGGTATGGTAAATTGCAAGGAGGGGTGGAAGGAAAAGGACGAATATGCTAATTCACCAGGATTGGTAAATCTCTTTACGGATTCAGGAGGACGAAATGACCGGCAGTTTAGAGGAACTGGCCTATAATAAAATTAAAAACGCCATCAGCAAGGGATATATTAAAAAGGGAAGCAAGCTCAAGGAAGTCGCCCTGGCAAAGAGCCTGGCCATGAGCCGGGCAACGGTCAAAGGGGCAATCAAACGGCTGGTGTATGAAGGGCTGGCGGAATTTTCCCCAAATAAAGGGGCCTCTGTGGTCAACCCGTCCCTGGAAGAGATCAAGGCCTCTTTCCAGGTAAGGGCCCACCTTGAAAAGATGGCAGTATCAATGGCTGTAACCCGGCTTACCCCCGGGGACTTCACAGAACTCCACGGGCTGATCAAAAAGGAGAGAGAGGTTTTCAAGGCCCATGAACAGAATAAGGAGTATGAAATCAACCGGGCCTTTCATCTGAAAATCGCCGAAAGCTCCGGCAACAAGGTGCTGGTCCATTACATCATGGAGCTTTTACAGAAAACAACCATATTCCTGATCCTGTTTGACCCCTTTTATCAGCTTGCCGACGTCAGGAACACCTCCCCTGATGAGCATGAACAGATTGTCCGGTGGCTTGAAGAGAAAAACGGGGAAAAGGCAGCCCTTGCCATGCAGCAGCATCTGGAAAGCGTCACCGCAGGCATTGATGAAAATAAACTGCTGCCCAATGACTATCTGACGGTTTAAAAAATGGATACCGCAACAACAGTCAAATCCTTACTCTGCTTCATCCTGGCAGGGCTGTCCTGTATGGCGGTGTTTTCAGCTTAAATTCCTGTTTCTTTTAAACCAGTTTTCGTGACCATACAGGTTTTCGGTACAGTCCGGACAGATACTGTGGGAAAACAAGGCTTCGGAATGCTCGGAAATATATTTCTCAATCTGATTCCAATCCCCCTTGTCATCCCTTATTTTTTTACACTTCGAACAGATGGGCAGCACCCCGCTCAATACATCTATCTTGGACAGGGCTGCCTGAAGATCATTAATCAGCCTGTTTTTTTCACCTTCCAGGCGGTGGTTGTAAATCGCCATTTCAATGGCTGCACGCAGCTCTTTGTCCGTAAAGGGTTTGATCAGGTAACCAAAGGTGCCGGGTATTTTCGCCCTTTCCAGTATCTCATTATTTGCGTAGGCAGTAAGATAGACCACGGGAATATTATAACTGGACCTGACCCTGTCCGCCGTTTCAATGCCATCCATCTCTCCCTTCAGGAAAATGTCCATGAGAATCAGGTCAGGTTGTCTTTCTTCCACCTTTTCAATGGCATCCTCTCCGGCCGAGGCCATTCCGCAGACGGAATATCCCATGTCCTCCAGGCTGAGTTGAATGCCATCAGCAATGATATACTCATCTTCCACAATAAATATGCTTGCTGTTTCCATCTTTCTCTCCATTTGCCTGTTAAGTGTGGCTCAACCGTGCCATGAATCAAGGCCTCTCCTGATAATTTCCCTTTGACTTAAACGCGGTCGGATTTTACAGAGGATAATAGAACGCCTACCACTGCTCACCCACCTTGTAAATACATATAAATATGTATAAGCCAGCAGGCTCACAACAACAGGGAAAAGGGCAAAAACCGGTTCTGCCTTGATGCAACCACTTAAAATAAAAGGTTATCGTTTTGAGGTGACCGTCCGATATTAATTATTATATCCGGGGCAATGCCGGAACCATTGAGATAAAATCTAAACACGATCTGCCCGCCAGGGGGCAGCCTGTTTCAAGGAGAATAAAAATGAGTGACGCCATAAATATAGGAATGTTCGGCATGGGCAATGTAGGTAAAGGCGTTGTCCAGCTGCTGGCAAAGAATAAATCCGTTATTGAAAAACGTGTCGGAAAACCAGTGGAAATTAAAAAAGCCGTGGTTTCGGACCTGAAGAAAGACAGGGGAGTGGATGTATCGGGTATCCTCATGAGCACGGACCCGGATCATATTTTAAATGATCCGGACATTGATATTGTTTTAGAGCTTGTGGGCGGGCTGGATGTTGCTGAAACCATCATTTTAAGGGCATTGGAAAACGGAAAATCAGTTGTTACCGCGAACAAGGCCCTTCTGGCGGAAAGAGGCCGCACGATTTTCAGGGCGGCCCATGATGCCGGGGGCTGTTTTGGATTCGAAACCAGTGTCGGAGCGGCCATCCCGATTGTGCGAACCCTTCGGCTGGGGTTTGCAGGGGATGATATCGTTAAGATCTCAGGCATTATGAACGGGACGTCCAACTATATTCTCTCAAAAATGTCACAGGATAAATCCGGATTCAGCGAAACCCTGGAAAAGGCCCAGGAAGCCGGTCTTGCCGAGGCGGATCCCACACTGGACATCCAGGGAATAGATGCGGCGCATAAATTGATTGTCCTGATGAACATTGCCTTTAACGGCGTATTTGACTTTAGTCAGCTTCACACTGAAGGCATCACAAACATCACTGCCGCTGATATTGATTATACCGGCCAGCTTGGCTATACCATCAAACACATCGGCAAGGTCCGGAAAACAGAACAGGGTATTGAGGCCCGTGTTCACCCTGCCCTGGTCCCCAGGGACCATATCATGTCATCCGTGAACGGGGCCTTTAACTCCATTTCGGTCTTTGGCGAATTCATGGGACCGGCAAATCTCCATGGTCTGGGTGCGGGTCCGGGACCCTCAGCCGTGGGGGTGGCCGGAGATGTTATCGAAGCAGCCAGGTATATTCTCACAGGCCAGCAACGCCCGGTCTCTCCTTTTTCCATACCTCTGGAAGAATGGCGCCCCATTGACATGGTGCCCATGGGCCGGATCAGATCCGAATTCTATCTCAGGTTCAACGTACTGGACCACCTGGGTGTTCTCTCCTCAATCTCAAAGGTTCTGGCTGAGAACCGGATCAGCGTCAGGTCCGTTATCCAGAAAGGCGTTCCCTCGGAGACTGAGGCGCCTGTGGATATCGTGATCATCACCCATGAGGCAATGGAAGCCGATGTCCAGGCTGCCCTGGGGCAGATCAACCAGGAACCTTTCATGGCTGGCAGGACACAGCTGATACGGATCGAGCCGGACTGATACCCATACGTTCCGGAGTATAGGGATCTAATCCATATCCCTGACAGCCAGAATGCGGTTGCCGATCTTACCTGACTTGTGATGCCACATGCTTCCGCCTGCCACTGCAGTGATAAAAGGATAGGCAGCCGGTCTTGTTCCGTTATCCTGGAGCGCCCAGGGACAGCAGCAGGTCAGCTCAAAAAACGGATGGATTTCATAATCCCCGGAGCAGCCTTCGGTTCCGGGGGTATCATTTGGAGAGTCCTTCACCATAAGGCTTTCAAGCTCCCGGATGTCGGGAATCCTCCAATCCGTAAACCCGGCAAGATTCAACGCCTTTACATAGGCCCTGGCCTGGTCTATGGAGATTTTGCTGCCGTTGTCCGACTGAGCCCACATCAGCCTGCGCTGTCTGTCCACCACAACACCGTTGGACATAAGGACAAAGGGGCTGTCCTCGGCAAGAACCAGGGCATCAGGCCTGTTTTCTCCGGAAAGAACAGGAACGGGAAAAGCAGAAGAGAGAATAATTGAAAAGAACATGAAAAAAGAGGTGATTCCGGAAGGCAACATCAGGCTTTTGCACTTAAAAACTGATCCCATGTTATCCTCCTGTGCATTTTTCAGGTCTTATTTTTCTCTGCCAGGGCAGACAGTCCGCCCATGGCGCCCAGGTTCATGGATTCCAGGGCGGAACTGGGTACGATAATAAGGGAGCCTTTTTCCTTCAGCCCTTCAAAAAGCATGTTCATGCCCCGCAGCTGCAGGGCAATGGGGTTGTTCTGATATTTTTGGGCGGCGGCTGCAAATTTTTCGGAGATTTCGGTTTCAGCCGTTCCCAGGATGATTCTGGCCTGGCGCTCCCTTTCCGCCTGGGCCTGTTTGCTCATGGCATCCGACAGGGTGGCGGGAATAACAATATCCTTTATGCCCACATTCTGGCAGGATATTCCCCAGGGGTTGGTATTCTCGTCAAGGATCTTCTGGAGGGCCTCTGCAATCTTATCCCGGTTATGAAGCAGGTCTGCAAGATCATGCTTTCCAATGATGTCCCGGAGAGCGGTTTTGGCGATATAGGTAACGGCCTTTACGTATTTCCTGACTTCCAAGGCAGCCTTTTCCACATCCCACACCGTCCAGTAGACCACGGCATCCACATTCACCGGAACCGTGTCCATGGTCAGGGTTTTCTCAGCCGTAAAATCGGTGACACGGATCCGCTGGTCAATATAGGTTTCGATCCGGTCCACAACAGGAAGGATGAAAAACAGGCCGGGCCCTTTGAGTCCGGTATATTTACCCATCCTCAGGACCACTGCTTTTTCCCACTGGTCTGCAATCTGGATGGCGGCACTGATATACAGGGCCAGGCATCCAAGGATAACGAGTGCCGTCAGATTGATGATACCGGCAATAAACAGCCAGGCCAGTATGGCGCCTGTAATTACAAACACGGCAATTGAGAGCGGGTTGAACCATTTGACTCTCCTGGAATGATCAGTCATCTTCCCCTCCTTTTCTCTCTTCCAACTCCCGGATGACCTCATCTATGGTGAACCCATAGCTTGCGGCGATACTCAGGAATTCCGAACAGATATTCTTAAGTTTGTTTTTCTTTTCCCGGTCAGGAATCCGGACATCAAAATTGCCTATAGAGGTTCCCGTACCCTGCTGGGTTTCAAGGATATTCTGGATTTCAAGTTCCCGGTAGGCTTTGCTGACCGTGTTCAAATTGACTTTCAGCTCAACGGCAAGGGCCCGGACCGTGGGAAGCTGCTCTCCCACGGAAAGCCTGCCCGAGGCAAGGCCGTATTTGATCTGATCTATGATCTGCCTGTAGAAAGGGATCCCGCTTTTGGGATCCAGCATAAAACGAATCATGGGCTGTCTCCTGGATTTACGGAGCATGTTTATAACGAATAATATTCTATTGTATTATTTCTATAGTACAATAGAA
Organism: Desulfobacterales bacterium; assembly: GCA_022361395.1. GTDB lineage: Bacteria > Desulfobacterota > Desulfobacteria > Desulfobacterales > Desulfobacteraceae > Desulfobacter. The sequence goes on from JAKSAX010000417.1 coordinate 7,225, forward strand.
GAAGAGAATGTCAAGGCGAAAACCAGATATTCCTGAGGCAGACCTTAAGATCTCGTAAAAAAACAGCAATTGTGCAAAGCCTGACCGGGTACAATTTTGTTTTGGCATGAAACACATCTATGGTATACCCTTATTATCATCTTTAATCACAGGCATCGGTAAACACGACAAACCTCAATCAAATGTTTACCAAAGGGGTGTTACATCCATGTCGGAAAAAAGAATTCTGGTCATTGAAGACGAAGATGCCACACGTTACCTGTGTGAAGCCCTGCTCCGGAAAGAGGGATACCAGGTCATGCTGGCAGAAAACGGAACTGCCGGAATGACCGCCCTGGCCGTAAAACGATTTGACATGGTTCTGCTTGACCTTAACCTGCCGGACGGGGACGGCCTGGATCTTGCCGGGCAAATCAGCCGCCTGGCTGATGAGATGCCCATACTCATGATGACGGTACGCAACCGCCCGGAGGAGCGTATGGAGGGCTTTGAATCCGGTGCCAAAGATTATCTTGTTAAACCGTTCCATCCGGGTGAGCTCATTCACCGGGTGCGTAATATCCTTGCAGGTAACCGGAACCCCCGTTCGGAAAAAAACAGAACCTGCCATACCTTCGGCAGCTGGATCCTGGATGCGGAGAGCAGAATGTTCAGGGCTGATGACGGCAGGCGGATGGAACTGACACGGGGGGAGTTTGACCTTATGGCTGAACTGGCCGGGAAAAAAGACCGGGCAGTGGACCGTTTTGAACTCCTTGACATTGTAACCAGGGGAGAGAGTGAAGGACATCCGAGAACCGTGGATGTCCTCATATCGAGGATCCGCCGGAAAATCGGACAGGAGCCGGATATCCCGGTCACGATCAAAACAGTTCCCGGAATCGGTTACCGGCTCATAACACCGCAATGAAACGCTTTCTTGCGGTTATATCAGCGGTAATTCTCTGGATCGCCTGTCCAGGGGCACCGGCAGTATCTGAACCATTGGAAGATTCACAACCGTTTTTCCGCATAATCACTGAAGAGTTCCCTCCCTACAACCATACCTCTGAAACAGGTAAACCCGTGGGTATTTCCACAGAAATTGTCCTTGAAATGCTTTCCCGCCTGGACCATCCGCAAGACATTGAGGTCCTGCCGTGGGAAGAAGGGTACAGGCTTGCCCTGGAAGAGGAGAATATCCTCCTCTTTTCCACGACCCGGTCCCCGGGCCGGGACCCTCTTTTCAAATGGGTCGGCCCCCTGGTTCCGAACAACCTGGTATTTTTCGCCAGAAAAGATGCTGATCTCTCCATCAACACCCTTGAAGAAGCCAAAAAAGCAGGGCGCATCGGTGTGTACAACGATGATTTCGGAGAACTGCTGCTCAAGGAAAAAGGATTTCAAAACCTCGTGGCTTCCCGGAAAAACGAGATGAACCTTCCGAAACTCATTACCGGAGAAATAGATCTCTGGATAGCCAATGAACTGACTGGAAAACATATAATACAAATGGCCGGTGCTGCTGATAAAGTAGAAAAGATTCTTGATGTGGAAAAAAAATACATGTATCTGGCCTTCAGCAGGCAAACCCCTGACCAGGTGATTGAAAAATGGCAAAAGGTACTTGATGAAATAAAATCTGACGGCACCTATTCGCAGATATTCAGCAACTGGATAATGTTTTCCTATACCAGTGACCTGAAACCGGAAAGAGCCGGGACTCTGTTTCTGTCCGGGAAAGAACGGGACTGGATACGAAAACATCCGGTTATCCGTGTGGCTCCGGACCCGGATTATGCGCCATTTCAGTTCAGGGATCAAAACGGAACCCTTAGAGGACTGGCAAACGATTACCTCGCCCTCATTGAAAAAAAACTGAATATAAAGTTTGAGTTTACCCGGTCCGAAAGCTGGGCCGATTCCCTTGAGGCCATGAAAACACGCCGTGCAGATATGGTCCTGGTGGCGGCAAAAAACCTGGAACGGGAGCGTTATATGTCTTTTACCGCCCCCTATGTGGGTTTCCCGGATATGATTGTCACCAATAAAAATAATCCTGAAATCACATCACTTGTCCAGCTCCACGGAAAAACACTGGCAACAGTGGAGGGGTTTGCCATCAATGACCATATCCGGAAGTACTATCCCGGAATAACGCTGGCATACCGGCCCGATGTAAATTCCATACTAAAGAGCATTTCCACGGGCGAGTATGATGCCACGGTTATGAACATTGCAACGATTTCATATGCCATAGAAAAGACCAAAATTACAAACCTGAGGGTGGACGGGGATACCGGTTTTACCTATGAATTGTCCTTTGCTTCCAGAAATGACTGGCCGATGCTGAACAGGGTATTGGCAAAAGGGCTCAAGGCCGTCACGGAAGAGGAGCGGAAGGCCCTTCTCCATAAATGGATATTCACGGCCTACGGCAAAAAGGAATCAGGAAAAAAGGGGGAGGTTGTCCCGCTGACTGATGAGGAAAGAGAGTGGCTTGCCCGGCATCCGGTGATCACCCTTGCCCCTGATCCTAACTGGGCACCTGTGGAGTTCTTTAACGACCACGGGCAATATGCTGGTATGACAGCCGATTATGTAGCATTAATGGAGAAACGGCTGGGTATTAAATTCCATGTACTCCGCCTTGACAGCTGGGGAGAGGTTATCGCAGCCGCGACTCAGGGCCGGATTGATGTGCTGCCGGCAGTGGCCAGGACTGCAAAACGGTCAACGGACTTACTCTTCACCGATGTCTACCTTAACCTGCCTTCGGTGATTCTTGTAAATAAAAAAGAGACCGGTCCCCTGACCATGAAGGACCTCAGGGGAAAAGTGGTCTCGGTGGTGGACGGCTATGCGATAAAGGACTACCTGGAAAAAAAGTATCCCGCCATCCGCCTGGATATTGTTTCAACCCCTGAACAGGGACTGCGCCAGGTCTCCTACGGCAATAGTTACGCATTTATCGGAAGTATTGCCGTAACCTCCTATATCATTGAAAAAGAGATGCTTCTTAATCTCCGGGTGGCAGGAGAAGCCGAATATACATGGGAATTGTCATTTTCCACACATAAAAACAACCCGCTCCTGAGGGAAATCATGAATAAAGGACTGGACTCAATTACAAAAGAGGAGCGGCAGTCCATTTTTGCACGGTGGATTCTGATCCGGAAGCCCCCCTGGCAGCCGACCAAAGAACAGATCTTTGGTATCTTAATGATCACAATTGTATTGTTTATTATCAGTATCATCATATGGAACCGCCAGCTAGCCCGGAAAGTCAAACTCCGGACAGGAGAGCTGGCAGCCGCCACATCCCGGGCCGAAACGGCAAATCTGGCCAAAAGTGAATTTCTGGCAGCCATGAGTCATGAACTCAGGACCCCCCTGACAACAGTGATAGGCGCGGCCCACCTATTGGAAGGAGGCGGGCTGGGGAAACGGGACCGGCACCTGCTCAACGACATCAGAAATGCCGGAGAGTATCTGGGCACCCTTATAGACGATGTACTGAACCTGTCCAGTATTGAGCAGGGAAAGACGGACATTGTCCAGCGGCCCTTTGCCCTGCCCCAGCTTTTGGAGGAGACAGTGGCAATGCTGGAGTCCTCAGCACGGGAAAACGGGGTCATCCTGATTTTACGGACAACAGACCTGCCGGAATACATCCAGGCAGATCCCATCCGCCTCCGCCAGGTCATCACCAACCTTGTGACCAATGCAATCAAGTACAATCCCAAGGGGAAGGTTACGATTGCAGTTAATGTCCGGCCACCAGGTAAAGGCGGCATCTCCTCCCTTATGGTGGAAGTGGATGACGACGGTCCGGGAATCCCCCCTGCTCTTCAGGATGTAATATTCCTCCCCTTTGAACGGGGAGGAAAAACCAAAGATCACCACCGGGGCATCGGACTTGGTCTTGCCATCTGCAACCGCCTGATTCAGACCATGGGAGGCACCATAGGGCTGAAAAGCGAACCGGGCAGGGGCAGCCGTTTCTGGTTCACACTTCCCTTTATCCCGGCCGGCGGGACGGTTGCCGCCCGGAACAGGGACGTATATGGCCCCTATGACGTCCTGCTGGTGGAAGATGATGATGTCAACCGGAGCATCATCAGCCGCTTGCTCCAAAGTGAACATCATCGCGTCACCCCGGTGAATGACGGCTGGACTGCCTTGGAGATGCTTACGGGTGAACGCTTTGACCTTGTATTGATGGATGTGAATATGCCCGGAATAGACGGGCTGGAGACAACCCGCCGCCTCAGGACACTGCCTGGGTGCGGAATGCCGGAACTTCCGGTGTATGCACTGACCGCCCTGGTTTCAAAAAAAATCATTACCCTGTGCAAAGAGGCAAAACTGAACGGGGTTATCTCAAAACCCTTCCGGCCCAAGGATTTGTATGCTGTCATTGCCGGAGATACGGGAAATCCCTTTACAGGAAAAAATAATGTCCCCCTGATTGATCCCGGATTACATAAAGAATACGCCAAACATCTTTGTCCTGAAGAGTTGGCAGAATTATTCCGGCTGCAGCAGAACAGCCTGGAAAAAGAGGAGGCAAAACTATGGAATGCCTGGTCTGAGAAAGATCTCAGCACCATTGCACAGGCAGCTCACAAAATCGCGGGCGGTGCAGCTGCAGCTGGATTCACAGCCTTGTCAAAAACCGCACTTGAACTGGAGCAGGCAGCAATAGATGGTAAGCCCCAAGCTGTAGGCGTCCTGCTGGAAACATTCCGGAAAATAAAAGAGGAAACACGCAAGGCCTTCTGATCACGGTGGTGTTCCGGAAACCTGTAAACCGGTAATTTTACTTCCGCCATATCCTAAAAATAAACTTTTTATCCTGTTTACAATCTGTTTACCTCTTGTTTATCCCCTGTTTAATTGGCCGGGTTAGGATAGCAGCCAAAAGGATGGGAAAGCTTAGTCCGTTAATTTAATCAGGGAGGGTAAACAAATGACAATTACATGTAAAGAATTCCATGAAGAGTTATTGGATGATCCGGTTGCGGCCCTGCATCGCTATGTCTTGATAATAGCAGGCGGAGAAGGCGACGGGGAATCAGGGGTAAAAACATTTAAATTCTGGGACAGAAACGAACCCGTCAAAGACTTAACCACCAGAACAGATATAACAAAAAATAACTGTAACCGTATCACATTATCAAAAAACAATGAAACAGAGGACAGACCCCAGATAAGGAATAATTTTTTTAACGCTCATTATGTTTCCATGTGGACGGATAGACGCCCAAGTCTTTTGGGCGTGAGAAAGCAATGTTCTTACTTTATACCGACAAATGCGTCATTTAACAAAAATCTAAATCCAGATATCATGCTGACATCCCAATTGTCAGGATGCACATTTGGAGTCGGCAAACCGACAGCAGCAAAACAGCAACAGTTGATACATATTCAACCGGGAAATAACGAAGGGGGATTAAGCCCGGCAAATAAAAGGTATCACCTTAAGCAAACTGTAAGGGATCTTCTGGGAAACCATGATATCTACGGTATTTTTGAAAAGGAAAATCAGCTTGGCGACGATCGATATGGAAATAATGCCAATTACGCTGCTGTTATCGGGGTACGAAAAGATAACGCGTGGAGATTTTATGCACAAGTGTATACCCGAAAAGACTTCAAATACTGCCTGTGTTCTGTCACGGAAATAAACGAGTTCCATAGGGGTGCCCCCAATTCTGGAGACGATATCGGTATTAAGTCGGCTTCTTAAGAGTTCGGGAATTGCATACTTGGGTTCACTGAAAATTCACTTATGACAGATAACAAAAATATGTTCCGAAAAAACCGCAGTAAGGAAACCTCTTCAGTCACACGGGGTTGAAGAATACGCGACATTTGCCGTGCAACCACTGCACGGAACAGAATTCTGAGAGCTGCTATAGCATTTCTCTGTAAACTATCAAACTGCCCTGCCAAACAACTGGTCTGTGGTGCCGGTCCGGATGGAGTGCCCGCTCCATCCGGACCGGCGGTGAATACAGGATTGATATTCGTCATCTTTTTTTCGGCCCGTCATCATGAATGCATCCACAGGCAACTGCCCCGACGACAACGAACTGAAATTAAACGATAATTTATAATTTTGAAAAATGCTTTACCCCTGAGAAAAGACGAGGTATACTAACGAAATTTTTAATAATACGACTAAGGGATATCAGCAGTTTCCACACGATATTGA
>JAKSAX010000584.1 GCA_022361395.1 Desulfobacterales bacterium
GGACGGCTTAACCCAGATCAAGGACGTGGTCACCTATTGCGCGGACGACCTGGACAACCACATCGGGGTCCTCAGTTTCAACATCAAGGGGCAGGAGGCCGTCAACATCGGCACCCTTCTGGACGGCGACTACAATATTGCCTGCCGCACCGGCCTCCAATGCGCCCCAATGGTCCACGAGCAACTGGGCACAGACAAGCTTCACGGCACCGTCCGCATGGGCTTCGGCCCCTTTAACACCAGCGAACACGTGGACAAAACCCTTGAAGCCATTGATGAAATTGCAGGTTTCCTTAACCGGTAACCCCATCCCGGACAAACTCACCTTCCTGCCTGAAAACATTATCAGGCAGGAAGGCAGTTTCGCCGGTTCAAGCCTAATCCCAAGAATTTTAAAGGAAGAACAAAATTAATAAATTATTAAGAAAGGGGTTAATATACCGGCCCCCCTCAGGCCCTCGATTACCTTAAAAACACCGACTACCCAAATGAACCACAACGCACTGAAAATATGCACCCTGTATACGGGGGGATTCACCGTGTAACTGCCCGGTTCCTGGAATATTGAAAACTTAGGGAAAAAAGCAGGGACTGTCCGGGCATACTTTGTATACGAAGCGCCAAAAAGCGATTTAAGCCTCCTTTCTTCACTTCGTATTACAAAAGGATAATAAACTGAAAACAGCAACAGGATAACTACCGGCAGTGTGATTGTTTCTGAGCAGAAACCAACGCCAAGTACGCCAACCATACTGAAAAAATACAAAGGGTTTCGACAAATGGAATACGGGCCTTTTGTAATCAGCTTCTCGTCTTTAAAGCCGGCAATATAAAGCGAGCACCACATTCTTCCTAAAGATGCAATACCCACAAGAATGATCCCCGTAATATACATAAATGAACTAAATATATCATTTTCAGACTCCCAGTAACTTTTGCAAATGAATAAAAAGGATAGTACTGCCAGTGCAGCAATCCGAGATATAAAAATCCTGAATTTTTCAACATCGAAAGACATTTTCCAATCTGTCCCCGTTTAAATTTCTACTTAACTTTCCGTTCCATTGAGGCCGGTAACACCTTTAAGATATGATGCCCGGGCATTCTTTGGATCACGGTTTCAGTCTTAAGGGCGGGTCCTATATATTGAGTTAAATCAAGATATTTTTGGATCGGCCTGGCTATCCAGTCCTGCCGATAAACGGATCATTTCCGTTAATGCACTCCAGTCTTTGTCACCGAGTCCGTTCACAGATGCAGCCAGCAGGCTGTCTTTTGCAAGGGCGGCAACCCCGGCTTTAACACCGGCATCAACAAAAGCCTTTTCAAATAAGAGCGCATCCTTCAATCCGCCGGCGAGCGAGAATCCGGCATCGTCAAACGATCTTTTTTTAATTTTCCCAACATAATCTATCATCGGACCGGTCTCTCCCAGAACCATTTGGGCAAACTTAAAAATCAGCTCTTTATCCACCCCGCTCTTTTCGGCAAAGGTAAAGATCTCACCGAACAGAACCATTTGAGTCATTGCGATATAGTTAATACAAACTTTCAATGCATTGGCCCGTCCGGGATCTGCACCGGTGGGAATTGTTTTAACCGAGTAACAGTCGATAACCGGGCGAATATTTTCAACAATATCCGAATCTCCCCCTAAGATGCTGATTAGGGAACCGGAGGCTGCGGCATCAGGCCTGCCAAGAACCGGTGCTGAGATATAATGACATTGATTTTCTTTGTGAATATCGGAAAGGTTATTTGCTGCAGCCGGCGATACCGTTGTCAGGCCGATATGAATGCTGCCCGGCTTCATGCCTTTTAAAATTCCATATTCACCGGTACAGGCATTAATAACAGAAACATCATCCATCAGGCTTGTCAGAACAATATCAGATTGCTCTGCGGCTTCGCGCGGGGATTCTGCAATTCCTGCCCCTTTTCTCTCAAAGGGTTCGGCTTTTGAACGTGTGCGATTATATACGGTTATCGGGAAATTCTTTCTTTGAATATTGCCGCATATTTCTGCGCCCATTTTACCAAGCCCGATAAAGCCTATTCTCTGTTTTTCCTCCATTGTGCCTCCTGTCTGTCTAAAGATTAACGCTGCAGGATAATGGCACACATTGAGAACCGGGTGCATTAACAATTGTTAAGGTTTGTCTTTATTTCTAATCCGGCTTAAAGAGACAGGGGTTATGCCCAGGTAGGAAGCAATATAGTGATGCGGCACCCGTTCAAAAATTTCGGGATTTTCCCTGAGCAGTTCTTCATACCGATGCCGGGGGCTGTTTTTTATCCTGGATAAAAATAATTTTTGATAGTGATGCAACCTGCGGCATAACAGCTCATTGACAGCTTCCTTTAACAGGGTTGAATCCTTTATTTCTAAAAATTTTTCCCTTGGTACCGTATACAAAACAGAGGGTTCTATGGTTTCGAGGTTGAACAGGCTCGGTTTGCCCAGCCGCAGGCTTTCAAAGGAGGAAACAAAGCCGCCCTCAAAAAAAAACTGGAATGTAATATCATTTCCGTCGTTGTTAAACCATGACCTGATACAGCCTTGTTCAATGAAGAACAGGTATTTTGCAACCTCGCCTTCATTTAAAAGCCATGATTTTTTAGGATACTTTTTTTTCTCCGCCAACGGTTTTATTGTTTTCCAAATGAGTTCTATCTCATCCATAGTATGGCATCCTTTTGGATTTACCCCAACGTTGCATAAAAATTTTAGAAAAAAAGATGACACCTTTCGAAATAGGACAAAACAGCCGAATTCGTTTACCGGACCTGGAGTTCACTAAAAGTGATGTTTTAAATTTCATCTTTTAATCCAAATTTTTTTTACCCTCCGGGAAAGCCGGGAAGGCACCATCTTCCGCGTTATCAAGGTTTTGCGGTAGTACACTACAGCTTCAACCTTGAGTGCCTTGAAGCTGGTACCTTCCCGACTTTTGTAACGTTGGGGTTTAGCTTATTAGGAATTTATATCACCCGGGCAACCGGGGCAGCAAGCCGGATCTAAGTAAAAATCCCATTGTGTTCCAATTCCCGGGCAAACCTGTTAAAAACCAGAGATGAACCTGATCACACAAAAGGAGTTGGCATGAGATCATTCAGGCAGGATGTTGTTGAGTGTGCGGAATTTATAAAGAGACGGATCCCGGACAGGCCTGACATCGGGTTTCTCACCGGCACAGGGCTGTCGGAGACGCTCACTGACCTTGAAGAAATCCAACAGTTTGATTACCGGGACCTTCCGAACTTTCCCAGGGCCACCGTGGCAAGTCATAAGGGCAGGCTGGTTTTCGGGAGGATCGGGGATAAGAAGATACTGGTATTCCAGGGACGGTTTCACCTTTATGAAGGCTACAGCCCTGAGGAAGTCACCTTTCCGGTGCGTCTTCTCCAAGAGTTAAAGACCGGGATACTCATCCTTTCCAATGCAGCCGGCGGTATTAACCTGAACTTTACCCCGGGCGATATCATGGTTATTAAGGACCATATCAACCTTACCGGGAAAAATCCGCTGACCGGCCCCGAGGAAGAGGCATGGGGAATACGGTTTCCGGATATGACCCGGGTATACGACCCGGAACTGGGAAAGCTTGCGGCTGAATCCGCAGTGGAGCAGGGCATGACCTTAAGGCAGGGCGTATATGCAGGCCTCCAGGGCCCAAGTCTCGAAACACCTGCGGAGACAAGGTATTTAAAGGTAATCGGCGGGGATGCCGTGGGGTTTTCAACCATTATGGAAGCCATTGCAGGGGTTCAGGCCGGAATGAGAATCCTGGGAATCTCCCTGATCACCAATATCAATGACCCGGATGCACCGGATCAGACCACCCTGGAGGCTGTTGTGGCAACTGCAGCCAAGGCATCGGCAGGGATGAACGGCCTGTTGTCCCGTTTTATACATAAGATCGAGATTTAACTATCTTCTCAGGCGGCCCGCGGGGTATTCAGGAGGCTGCCTGGTCGCCGGCCGGCTGATCCAGGTTTTTCCGGATCAATGCGGAGAGTTGGACGATTTCCACGGGCTTGCTCAAAAAGCCTGACACGTATCGGGCAGCCTCCTGCTTGGTGTCAATGTGGTCTCCGAGGCCGGTGCAGAGCAGCACGGGCTGAACAGGATCTATGCCGCAGATCCTCCGGGCCAGCTCAAACCCGTCCATATCCGGCATGGTGTAATCGGTAATGACCAGGTCATAGGTGTCCGGCGATGCAGCATATGCATCCAGCGCATCTGTGCTGGATGTAAAACAGGTCACGGTATATCCCAGGCGTTCCAGGATCCGGGTAAGCATGAAGGCCACCTTGGGATCGTCATCCACCAGAAGAATGGATTCGGTCCCCTCTGCCACTGCCGTTTTTTCAGGCTCACCCTCTCCTTCAACAGCCTGCCCCTGTTTTTTGCACACCGGGAGATAGACCTTGAAACAGGTCCCCTCTCCCTTTGTGCTGGAGACCCGGATCTCCCCGCCGTGCCCCTTTACGATCCCGTGAACCACGGACAGGCCGATACCGGACCCTTTGCCGTCTTCCTTAGTGGTAAAATAGGGTTCGAAGATCTTGGAAAGGACTGCATCGTCAATACCGTCTCCGGTGTCTGAGACAGCCAGGCAGACATAGGCTCCGGGCGTCATCCCCTCCGTGTCGGGGTCTCCAGGAAAGGTACGCTGCCGTGACACGGTTACCTCAAGGCTGCCGCCGGTTTCCATGGCGTGGAAACTATTGGTGACCAGGTTCATGATAATCTGGTGGAGCTGGATGGGATCGGCCATAATATAGCCGCATTCCGGGATGATCCTGGTTGTGATTTTAATGGTGGCCGGCAGGAAGGAGCGGACAAGGGCCATTGATTCCTCCACTGCATCCCCGGCTTTTATGAGCCTGAACTGATGCTCTTTCTGATGGCTGAAAGTGAGAATCTGGTTGACCAGATCCTTGGCATGCCGGGTGCAGTCCAGGATAACCTGGATGCGCTCCTTCTCCTCCTGGTCCCGGCCCTCTTCCATGAGCAGCATCTGGGCATAGCCGGACACCGGGGAGAGCACATTGTTGAAATCATGGGCAATCCCCCTTGCAAGGGTGCCGATGGCCTCCATTTTCTGGGCGTGAAAGAGCTGTTTTTCCAGCCCCTTCCGGGTTGAGATATCCAGGGCCATGGCCCGCATTTCCCTGATCCTGCCGTCCTTGCCCAGAATGGCGTCAATGGAGAGGCTCACCCAGCTGGACTCCCCGTTTTTCCGCTTCATACGCAGTTCCAGGTCTTTCACCGGCATCCCGTTTGTCAGGGTCTCCCAGATGCCCTTGATTTTTTTTTCAGCCTCCTCCCGGTCACCGAACAGATGATAGGCTGTTTTCCCTGCCAGATCGTTTCTTGAAAAACCGGATAATCGCTCCGCCTTGCGGTTACACTGGAGAATCACCCCCTCGGCATCCATGGAAAAATAGGCATTGGGGGCGTTCTCATAAAGGTCCCTGTACTTTTTTTCATTGTCTGCCAGGTCAGCATAGGCCTTTCGCAGATGCTCTTCCTTTCGCCAGAGCAGGTCCGCGCCTTTTCGCCCCTTAAGCCGGCCCAGATAGGCCAGAGAAGAGGTTTCCACCAGGCGTATCAGCATATCCAGGCGTTGGCGCAGGTCGTCTTCACGGACAAAGGTGTCCCCCTCCAGTTCAAGAAGGGCCTCGTCCGCAGTATTGATGACCATGATCCCGTAATCCGGAAGAATAATGTAAATGGAATTGGCGGACTTGAACTGCTTGACAATCCGGGTATCCACTTTGATATGGGTTTTCGGCTTTGATATCCGGGTACCGTTGTAGATAAAAAACGGGATATGATGGTATCCGTCCAGGTCCTTCCCATCCTTCAGGAACATGTCCGTCCCCGGGCAGATGATCACATTGATCCCTTTTTTGTAATAATCCGCACAATTTCTGAGCACATAGGCAATAATGCCGTCATTCTCCCGCTGCCCCCCGCCTGCCTCGGTCTTATAAAAAAATATGGGGCTCAGCTTCCTTGCGGTCACGATATAGGTTCCCACCAATCTGAGTATCAGGCCTGTCAGCCCCCTGCCGTCAAAGCGGTCCATCACCCCCCTGTCCCAGGCTGACGAGGGTAAAAACCGCATATGACTGGCATTGGTGCCGTATAAAAGCCCTGACTGCCGGGCGCCAAGAAGATCCAGGGAGATGGACAATAACTGCCTTAAGGGATTCTTTCCCCTGAAAAAATCACTTTCGATGCTACGGAAATTTAACGATTTCATGGACATGGCCTTTTTAAGACAAAAGAATTAGCCAACACGATAATTTTATTCATAAAATCACAGTCCCGGGACCGGGTCAAGTTTTTCCACCCTTGATAAAAAGGCTGCCCGTACAAAAATCCCGGCTTGAAAAACAGCAGCGTATGATTTATCAATACAGGACAGGTAAAAAATTATAAGCCCGGCTTTGGAACGCCCGCTGGAATAAGCACCGGCATTCCCCGCCGTCATATAAAAAGAGGAAAATCAATGAGAATAGTCACCCGACCGGATTTTGACGGTATAGTCTGTGCCGTTCTCCTGCTTGAGGCAGAAAACGACACCATGGATATTTTATGGGTAGAGCCCAACCAGATCCAATCCGGGACAGCAGATATACAGCCCGGGGATATAATTGCGAACCTGCCCTCCCATGCCGATGCCCACCTCTGGTTTGACCACCATGTATCCAATACGCCGGCAACCCCCCTGCCGGGTGCATTTTATATTGCCCCCTCTGCTGCAGGCGTGATCTATGACTACTATAAATCAATGAAAAAACTGGACAGCCGCTTTGACGAATTGGTCCGGCACACAGACATGATCGACTCCGCAGACCTGAACAAAGACCAGGTCCTGCACCCGGAAGACTACCCGTATATCATCCTGTCCATGACCATTAAAAATAAGAATTTCAAGGATATCGCCTATTGGGACCGGCTGGTTGACATGCTCAGGAAGATGTCCGTTGAAAAGATCCTGGCAGACCCGGAGGTGGCTGAACGATGCCGGCAGGTCACCAGGGAGAACCGGGAGTTCGGCCGGTATCTCACCGACCATACCACCGTCTCAAAAAGAATTTCCATTACGGATTTCAGATCCCTGGAGCATGAGCCTTCCGGTAACCGTTTTCTGACCTATTCCATGTTTCCGGATACCATTGCCAGTGTCAAAATACGCTATGCCACACCTGAAAAAAAACAGGTATTGCTCAGTGTGGGGCACAGCATCTTCAATCCCCATTGCCGGGTGAATGTGGGAAACTTGCTCTCCAGATACGGAGGCGGGGGCCATGCCGGTGCAGGAGGTTGCACCCTGGCAGCAGAGGGAGCCCAGGAAAAAATTGACGAGATCCTGGACATCCTCATGGCAAACTCAGGGGAAAACGGTACCGGCTGAAACACCGCAGTAACAGATCAAAGCTTTTCTTTTACACTGTTCACCTTGTCTGCCATGGTCTGATCCCTGTCGGTCCGGGTGCCGGCTTTTATGGTGGTGGTGATCCTGGGCGCCCCCATCCCGTGAACCTTTTCGTGGCATTTTTTAACCACGGCAAAAACCGCATCCCAGTCCCCCTCAATGTTGGTGCCATAGGCATGGAGTTCTGATTTGAGCCCTGCATCCTTTATCACTTCATGGCAGGCAGCCACATATTTTGAAACCGAAACACCCACACCCACAGGCACGACGCAAAGATCGATGGTAACGTCCATTATATAACTCCTTATTTTTGATTCATTGCCGGGGGATTACCCCAGTGGGGTATTATATCGGGCATGGCAAAATAAGAAAAGTTTAAATACAGCCTGCCCGGCAGACTATACATCCCCGGAATATGGCTCAGATATCCCAAATCCCCCGGAGGACAGAGGAAAGGATTCTTATGCCTGTAACAAAGGGCCGGGTTTCAATATACTCGGATTCAAGATGGGTGTTCTTTCCCCGGGTCAGGCCGAGGCAGAC
>JAKSAX010000395.1 GCA_022361395.1 Desulfobacterales bacterium
GATGGCTTTGCAATGGTTGGCTACAGGCCGGGGCAATCGTCCATAAACTTGGCACGGTTCCAAATTTCCAAAGGATTTGGACACTTATGCCTTATCCAGGTTTTGTCTGCGGTTGCCTGTACAAAGGTAACCTATTGGAATCATTGGGCCTGAAAGGTTAAATGCGTTGAGCCTGTACCGGCTGCGCCGACTTGACAGGAGACCCTGATCTGAATAAAATAGGAAAATCTTACGAAAACAACAGAGGCAATGCCACAAGCCTACCAGCTGATAAGGACGTATCTATGGCAGTGATTGTACTGGCAGACGATGACAGGGATGTGCGTTCGTTTATTAAGATCATTATCGAGGACCGCGGGGATCAATGCCTTGATTTCTCCAACGGTGATGATGCTCTGGATGCGTTGCGTAAACATTCGGATGCAGCCCTGCTGATTTCAGATATCAGCATGCCGGCCAGCGACGGCAGGGATGTGATGCAGATCCTGAGAAACGGCCCGCCGCGGTTCAGAACCCTGCCCGTTATTCTTATTTCGGGCCTTGTGCCTGAACAGAGCATGGATGAACAGCTTAAGGATCCGAAATACCGGTTTCTCGGAAAACCCTTTCTTCCCAATGAGTTGTATGAGGTTATGGATGAGTTGATGGGGGACAAGGGGTAATTCTGTAAATTAACAGCAATCAGAACTACCTGAGACCAGTCCACCCCCTTAAACCGGGAAGGCACCAGGGTTGGAGCTGTATATTCCACCGCAAAGCCTTGGAAACGAAGAAGACGGGTTCTTCTCTGCTTTTCCGGGGGTAAAATGTGGAGAAAAAAAGAATCATCGACTTTATTACTGCACGGAATTATAATTTACAGCCATATGGATAAAAAAAGATTAAAAAGGTTTTCAGATCGTGATTTGCTCCATGTCGTGCTTAACGCTATCGGCAAGATAGCAAACGAGAGAGATGTCGACAAACTCCTCATTATAATGGCGGATATGGGAAGGGATCTTGTGGGTGCGGAAAGCTGTACCCTCTGGATGCTTGATAAAGAGAGACAGGAACTCTGGAGCAGGGTGTCCCACAGTCTCAAAGAGATCCGCATACCTGCATCCCATGGCATTGCAGGGCATGTTGCCCTTTCGGGGGAGCCTGAAATTATCAATGCCCCGTACGAAGACCCGCGGTTTGATGGGGAAGTTGATATTATCATGGGATACCGGACCAGGAATCTTCTCGCAATTCCCATACAGAACAGCGAGGGGCAGATCATCGGTGTCTTTCAGGCGGTGAACAAGGGTACCGGGGAATCAATGTTCACCCAGGAGGATATGGATCACTTTCTTATCGCATCCACCTATATCGGAAAACAGCTTGAAGCAGTGTTGCTCCAGGAAGAGATCGAAACAACACAGCGGGAGATCATATTTACCCTGGCTGAAACGGCTGAACTGCGGTCCCAGGAAACCGGATACCATGTTAAACGGGTGGCTGAATACTCATGGCTCCTTGCAACCCTGGCAGGAATGCCGGAAACCGAAGCCAAAATTTTAAAATTCGCATCTCCCCTGCATGATATCGGAAAGATAGCCATTCCCGACGCGATCCTGCTGAAACCGGGAAAATTGACAAACGAAGAAATCGAGATCATGAGAACCCATACCCAGCTGGGATATGATATGCTCAAACACTCTGACCGGAGAATATTGAAAGCCGCTTCAATAGTGGCTATGGAGCACCATGAGCACTGGGACGGAAAGGGATATCCCAGGAAAACCGCAGGGGAGGATATCCATATCTACGGAAGAATTACGGCTGTGGCAGATGTCTTTGACGCGCTGGCATCCCACCGGGTATACAAAAAGGCCTGGCCCATGGAGAAAATACTCACCCTTTTCAGGGAGGAGAGGGGGAAACAATTTGATCCAACTCTGGTGGACCTGTTTTTAAACAACCTTGATAAGGTTCTGGAAATCAGGGAGCAGTATAAGGATCAGCTTGAAACTCCCCCGGAATAAGGAAACCGGTTTTTCCCCGGACCCTGTGCCGGGTGGTAAGCGGTGCAGACCACCCGGTTTTCCATAAGCTTTAGAAGGATACCACGATATCTTCGAAGGATTTTCTCCACTTTGGCGGCTGGAGTTCCAGGTCCGGTTTTTTATAACCCACCGCAAGAAGGAGAGGCAGCCAGTAGTTTTCCGGGATGTTAAACCCCTTTTTAACCCCTTCATGATCAAACCCGTCCATGGGGTGGGTCTCAAGCCCCAGGCTGGTGGCGGCATACATCAGGCTCATGGCGAAAAATCCTGCGTTTTTGGCGGCAAAGGCCAGGTTTGCCTCGGGAATCCAGTCGTAGAGGGACCGGGCGGCATCGAGAAACCAGGTGCGCTTGGCTTCAGGCATCCCTGATTTCACCATTTCCTCCCAGGTTTTTTCAAATCCGGGATGGCCTTCCTGCCATCCGTTCATATCTGCAAGAACAATCATGACAACCGGGGCCTCAACCACCTTTGGCTGGTCCCAGGCCAGGGCTTTGAGCTTTTCTTTTTCATCCGTATCGTCAAGCACCATCAGGTTCCAGGGCTGCAGGTTGAAGCTTGACGGTGAGGCAGATGCCAGTTCCACCATTTGCCTGATCAGGGGCTGGGAGACTTTTTTATCCGGGTCAAAAAAATTGATGGATCTTCTGGTGCGGCTTATCTCTTGGAAGTTCATGATTTACCTCCTGTTTAAAGATTTGTTATTTACGTTCAGGCCGGTACCTGCAGTCATCTGCTGGACATCATCGCTAAAGACCGGCCTGTGGGAGACGTTTCCGGGGGGTGATCGCTGCTGAAAAAGAACAGCCGTTAAGTTTTCAGCCATCCCATGTCCTTATAATATCTCTCTGCCACAGGTATGATTTTTATCATTTCTGTTTCCCCGGTATCAAATAGTATTAAGTTAACCGGGATTTAGTTTGTGTCAAGAAGGTGTTTATGCTGAGACTAATTTTCTAAGGAAGGGTTGCAAACTGGCGTGTTTACGTATTCAACCGGGGACCGGCACTTGCCGGCCGGCCCCGGGAATGAAAAATCAGATAAAAACGGGTTCCGGAAAGGGCGGTATGATCATTTCCCGGAAGGGGAAATCAGTCAATGGCCCCGTATGTATCAAGATAGGCTTCGATTTTTGCCTTCATGTCATCGTCCAGTACCACCTGCCCATTGATTTCCCTGTTGTGGAGAAAGGCGATGATCTCTGCGATGGTGACAATGGCGAAGATGGGAATACCCAGGGTGTCTGCCACTTCAGCCAAGGCGTTTTTGTCGGTCTTGCCCTTTTCCTGGCGGTTGACGCTGATGACGATACCTGACACCGCGGGATTTTCACATGTTTTCAGGATTTCAAGGGATTCCCTTATGGCCTTGCCCGAGGTGATTACATCATCCACCAGGATGAGCCGGGTATCTCCTGTGAGGGGCATGCCCACCACAGCGCTTTTATCCGCATAGGTTTTGGCCTCTTTCCGGTTAAATACATACCCTTTGTCAATACCGTCGTCCGCCAGGGCGGCGGCGGCTGTGATACAGAGGGGAATTCCCTTGTAGGCAGGACCGTAGATGCCGTCGAAGTCGGTTCCGAAATGTTCCCGGACGGCCCGGGCATAATAGGTGCCCAGCTTTTTGATCTTGGTGCCGGTATCAAACATGCCGGTGTTGATGAAGTAAGGGGCGATGCGCCCGCTTTTTAACTCGAATTCTCCGAATTTCAGGGCATTGCATTGAACCAGAAACTCAATAAACTCTTCCTTATAACTCATGACTCTTTTTTCCTGTTTATTGGCATCGCCAGGACGCATACCGGTCAAGGGCGACGGGTTGGCCCGATTTTAAAAGGGCGGTTGTATTAAAATCTTCCATGGTTTTCAGTGTTTTTGACGCAAATACGGGGCCGTCCTTGCATACCACCTGTTTTCCGCATACACAGGCCCCGCAGACCCCGAAGCCGCATCGCATATATCTTTCAAGGGAGACCTGGCAGGGGATGTTATGGGATTCGCAGAGCCGGAAGACATTATACATCATGATTTCCGGGCCGCAGGCATATACCATGTCCAGCCCGGGCCGGCTCCCTTCTCTGCGGGAGAGGATCTCCTTTTCCAGTATGTCGGTGACAAATCCTTTGTGGCCCCGGCTGCCGTCGTCGGTACAGATCCGGCGCAAGGTGGAAAACCTGTCCGGATAAAGGAGGAATTCTTCGGAGCGGGCACCGTGGATAAACAGGATATCCTTGTCCCCCGCACCTTCAAGGGCGTCCACAAGAGGCGCCAGAGGGGCCATGCCGCACCCCCCGGCCACCACCCCGATGTTCTGTTTGGGGCTGATGTTGAACCCGTTTCCAAAGGGCCCGCGGATACCGATCTGGTCCCCGGGTTCCAGTGCAACGGCTTTTTTTGAGAACCGGCCCTTGGCTTCAATGGTAACGGCAAAGCGGTCCCGGGTATGATGGGAAATGGTATAGGGCTTTTCATCCACCCCGGGAATCCAGATCATGATGAACTGGCCGGGTTTAAAGTCAATGGAAAAATCAAAGAGCAGGCTGGCAAAGGAGGGTCCGTGAATCTCTTTTTCAGCCACCCGTATCATCACAGGTTTCTGGTCGGTAATCATTTTGCCCTCCGGTCTGAAAAGGGGGTATCGCCATGGGCTGCCCCCCGGATCTCTTCTATGGTTGTATTGTGCTCTGCCAGCCAGGCCTCAAGCTCTTTGTTGACCTGGTTGAAAACGGTGATTCCCCTGTACCGGACTGCAGTGCCGATGCCCACGAGGCTTGCACCGGCCATGATGATTTCTACTGCGTCCCTCCCCGTGGTGATACCGCCTAAACCGATGATGGGAATGGAGACGCTCTTATAGACGTCATAGACACAGCGGACAGCAATGGGTTTTATCATGGGGCCGGAGAGGCCGCCTTTTTTAAAGTCCAGCACCGGCATCCGGGATTCGATATCAATAACCATACCGGGGCCTGCCGTATTGATGGCGCAGATGGCATCGGCTCCGCCCTCCTGGCAGGCAAGGGCAGTGGCCCCGATATCCGGGGCTGCCGGAGTGAGTTTGGCGATCAGGGGAACATCAATGACCTTTTTAACGGCAGCCACCACAGCTTTTGACGAATCCGGATTGACTCCGAAGATCATGCCGTGCTGGTCTGAGTTGGGGCAGGAGATGTTCAGCTCTATGAAGTCGGGTTCCCTGGCGGAAACAAACTCGGCCACCCGTACAAACTCATCA
Source organism: Desulfobacterales bacterium (assembly GCA_022361395.1). Classification (GTDB taxonomy): domain Bacteria; phylum Desulfobacterota; class Desulfobacteria; order Desulfobacterales; family Desulfobacteraceae; genus Desulfobacter. The sequence continues at coordinate 5,265 of JAKSAX010000395.1, forward strand.
ACAGAGCCCCCGTATATGCTGGCATTGACCGGAAAGTCCCTGTCCGCCAATTCCGTCCACTCCGCCTCCATGTTTAAATAACCGGGTGTGGGAAGGCCCACGGCATTGATCATTCCGTCCCCGAGATCAATGACAGTGGGATTGTTATGCCCGTCCCTGGGGGCGGGACCGATGGACTTCATGGTGGGCAGGCCGCATCCGTTCTGATGGACCCGTTCCAGAATGGCCTTGCTGTTGCCCAGTACCCCTGAGGCCAAAACCAGGGGAGTAGACAGGGCTTTGCCTAAAAACTTGGTCTGCATATTCTTTATCCTGTTATAAAATCGAAGGTTTATTTACCACGGACAGGGAGAGTTTGCAACCGGGGCAGGGGAGGCGGCCCCGGTGCAGTATAGGTCGGGAAGGGTTAAAATTTGTCGTAATAAATCATGTCATCTTCCACCCCGAGATCGTAGAGGGCGCTGATAATCGCATCAATCATCGGTGGGGGGCCGCACAGGTAATATTCGATTTCCGTGGGATCCTCGTGCTGGCAAAGGTATTCTGAGCAGAGATAGGTATGGATGAATCCGGTCGGACCGGTCCACTTGTCCTCTTCTTCCGGAGAGGAAAGGGCCACGTTATAGGAAAAGTTGTCATACCGTTCCTCAAGGTCCTTGAAGTCCTCATCGTAAAACATCTCCTTCAGGGATCTTGCCCCGTACCAGAAGGTGATTTTCCGCCCCGAGTCAATGCCGTCCAACTGGTGGAGGATATGGCTGCGCAGGGGGGCCATGCCCGCACCGCCGCCGATAAAGCACATTTCGTTTTTGGTGTCCCGGGCCATGAAGTCCCCGTAAGGTCCTGAAATGGTTACCTTGTCTCCGGGTCTGAGACCGAATACATAGGATGAACCGAATCCCGGGGGGATCCCTGCGGTACCCGGGGGCGGGGTGGCTATACGGACGTTTAACAGCAGGATATTATTGTCATGGGGCGGGTTGGCCAGGGAGTAGGCCCTGAATCCCGGTTTGATTCCCTTGGATGTCAGCTCAAGAAGGTTGTACTTCTTCCACTCGCTGACATATTGGCTCTGGATATGGAAATCCTTGAAGTTTAAGTCATATTCGGGCACATCAATCTGGATATAGGCGCCTGCCTCAAAATCAATGGGTTCCACCGGTTTGAGAACCAGTTCCTTGATAAATGTGGCAACATTGTCGTTGGAAACCACCTCTGCGTCCACCTTCCGGATACCGAATATGGATTCCGGCACCTGGATCTGGAGGTCATCTTTGACCTTGAGCTGGCAGGAAAGGCGGGTGCCGGACAGTTTTTCCTTCCGGCTCAGATGGGACAGTTCCGTGGGCAATATACTGCCACCGCCCTCGCTGACCGTGCACTTGCACATGCCTCAGGAGCCGGAGCCGCCGCAAGCCGAGGGAAGGAAAATATCTTCGCCTGAAAGTGCGGA
>JAKSAX010000307.1 GCA_022361395.1 Desulfobacterales bacterium
GCCGGTCAGGATGCAGATGGCGAGGTTGGGAATAAGCGTACCCGGGATAATGATCCTGGTCAACCCTGAGTAAAAAACCTGAAGGGCTGTGCCCATGCATATACTCACTATAATAATCTTTATCAGGAAAAGGTAGACGCCCGATTTTTCCAGGTTATTGCTTCTGCGGTTCCATGCCTCAAACAGGAGCAGGCAGGTAAGGGAAACGGAGAGTGACAGTCCGAGTGCGACCCCTTTTACCCCCATGACATCCATGCCAAGATAGACAAGGGGCATGGTGCCGATCACGCAAACCGTGGAGAACAAGGCCGGGAACAGAGTGTTCTGGGTGGCAAAGTATCCCCGGGATACGATGGTCTGTGCAGAGAAGGCAAAGGCGCCCAGCATGAAATAGGGCAATACCCCGGCAGTCAGGGCCGTGGCATGGCTGTCAAAGGCCCCTCTCTGAAATAAGATCATGACGACTTCCTGCCGGACCACCATGAAAAGCACGGAAAAGGGAATGACAAGGAAAATAAATTTCAGGGTCTGGTTCATAATGGTGTTGATCTGGTAAAAATCTTTTCTGGCGGCAAGCTGGGCCATGAAAGGATAAGATGCCATGCCCACGGCCTGGCCGAAAAATCCCACCAGGATAAACATGATCCTGAGTGCATAGTTCAAGGCTGAGATACTTCCCTCACTGAGGAAGGAGCCGAAAAACTTCATGAGGATTTCAGTGGAAAAGGTCATGGTCAGACCCAGCATCAGCGGCAGGGTAAGCAGGATATAGCGGATAAAGTCCGGGTGCCTGAAATTAAAAATCAGGTAAAACCTGAGGCCTGCTTTTTTTGCGCCCCACAACTGGAGCAGGAAACTGCCGGCAAAAGAACCGCAGAGCACCCCCCAGGCAAATCCCTCCATTCCGAGCAGGGGGTGGAGAAAAAAACCGCCGGCAATGATGCCTGCATTATAAATCAGGGGGGCCAGCGCCGGTATCAGGAATCGTTCCTTGGCAAACTGAACGGCCATGAAAAGACCGCCGCTGAAAAAGAAAAACTGGGCCGGTATGATGATCCGGGTCATGCGGACGGCAAGATCGATTGTCGGGGCATCTTTTAACCCCGGCGCAAGGATCCGGATCAACTCGGGTGCAAAGAGCATGGCAACGGCCATGAACAGGATTAAGGCCAGGCCGAATCCGTTAAAGACAATGGAAAAGACACGATAACCCTCTGCTTCGTTTTCCTCTGCAAGATACCGGGTAAAGATGGGGATAAAGGTGATAGATAAAAACCCCGAGGCCACCACATGATTCAGGATTTCCGGTATGACAAAGGCAACCTGATAGGCGTCAACCCCTGCGGCTGCTCCCCCTACCCAGGCAATGGTGGCCTCCCTGCCAAGCCCGATGAGCCTGCTGGCAAAGACCGATGCCATCATGATGAATGATGCAAATCCGATTTTTTTTAAGGTTTGGGAAGCTGCCATAGTCTGTGTCCGATTTTTCCTGATTTAACATAAAGCCCGGATAAATAAAAGTGGACGCCTTGAAAAAGAATTGACTATCTGCCGCGGCCGTCGCTATATTAGGCTAAAAGGATCACGCAGGAATTAGTTCACATTCTGTTTGCAAAATACCCGATGCTTTAAGGGTTTTTATAAACAGGCCAGGTGAAGTTATTTTCGCGCGATTCCTAAGTAAAAAACAGCAAACATACACTATAAATATCAGGAATAAAACTATGTTTTCCAAGCTTGGAATTCTATCGCTTCTTATTGGTTTTTTTGTCGGGGTATTCAGCATGATCTCCAAGTTCATGAATGCTGAGAATTTCTGGGCGGGAATCACCCTTTCCTCTTTGTCTGAGGATCTGTCAGAATCCTTAGTGGACGCAATCTCCAATGTAACCCTCCATAATGCCGTGTACACATTGTTGTATGAAGTTCCCCTGGGGGGCGTTTTCATAGGCCTTGGCGTCATTTTCTTTATCATTGCACTTTTTGTGAAAGAACAATAAGCCGGTTTATGATCCGTTTCAGGGACAGTGTTACCCCCATGAAAACGGTCATCCGGGGAATCCACGGATTCCTGCCTGAAAAACTTGAGGCCGCGTACAAAGCCGGGCTTTTACCCGTTCAGATACGTATATTGAGATGGACTGGCGCAGCCTGTCTGGCAGCTGCCCTGACCGGATTCTGTGTTTCACCGGATGTCAAAGGCCTGCTCTGGTTTACGGCTGCATCTGCCGTTGTCCTGCGAATCTGTTTAAAACCGGCTTCCACCATCTCTAAGGCCGGTCAGGACTATCTGTTTATCATCCTGGCATCAGCACTCTCTGTTCTTATCCTGCCGCTTTCTGCCTGGCAGTCCGGATGGGTTCTGCTTTATATCATTGTCCTCACCGCCTGTGCCGTTATCGGCTGCCGGGTACATGAGCCCGTTGCCGTTGTATCCGGGATACTTGTCTATCTTACCTATACGCTTATGGCAGGCATAAGGGAGTCGTATTCACCTTTCGGCCCTGCCTGGGACTCTTTGATCCTGATCCTTATATTAACCCTGAGCATACTTACCGGCGCCCTGATCGGGAGCCGCCACCGGAAGCGGTTTGCCGCTGATGACGAGTTGAACAGGCTCAGGCAGAGGTTAAATGATTTCCGGGAGAATCAGCATGATGAACTGGTAAGGGCAAAGAACAGTCTTGCCCTGGAAATCCGTGCCCACACCGAGGCGGAAAAACGGTTGCGTGACAGTGAGGAAAAGTACAGGAACCTGGTCGAAGCCTTACCCCAGGGTATATTCATAGAGCAGGAGGGCAGGGTTGTCCTCTTTAATCCGGGACTTGCGCAACTGACCGGGATTACCCCGGACCGTCTGTCCGGAATGCCGGCCGCCAGCCTCTTTGCCGGGGGAGCAAAAGAAATCGGGGGACACGGCCATGCCAGAATCACCAGGCCGGATAA
>JAKSAX010000539.1 GCA_022361395.1 Desulfobacterales bacterium
AATCGAATCCAGGGAGATCTATGCCTCAGGCCTTGGCAACAGCCTGCCTCTGGAGATACAATACCAGGTGGTCAGGTCTGTAAAAGGACTTGAACAGGCCCGGATCATGCGGCCGGCATATGCCATCGAATATGACTATGTCAACCCCCTGGAACTGACCCCGGGCCTTGAAACTAAACGGGTCAAAGGGCTGTTTCTGGCAGGACAGATAAACGGCACCTCCGGATACGAGGAAGCCGGGGCCCAGGGCCTCTGGGCAGGGGTCAACGCAGGGGCAAGGGTTCAAAACCGCCCGCCCTTTGTTCTGGACCGCTCCCAGGCCTATATGGGGGTGATGGTGGATGATCTTGTCACCCGGGGAACCCAGGAGCCATACCGCATGTTCACCTCAAGGGCGGAGTACCGCCTCCTGCTCAGGGAGGACAACGCAGATCTCCGCCTGGCGGAAGCCGCATTTGAATACGGGCTGATCACCCGGGAATCACTGGAGTTTGCCAGGGAGATCCAGGCACAAACCGCAGCGGAAATAGCCCGGGTCAAAGCTGCCGTGGTAAAACCCGGCCAAACCACCAATGATTTTTTAAAACAGCATAAGACCAACCCCATTACCACCGGGGTCAAGCTGGAACAGCTGCTCAAACGGGCTGAACTGAACTACGCCCTGCTCAAGGAGATTTCCCCGCCCCCGGAACCGGTTCACGACCGGTCCGCACAGCAGGTGGAAATAGAGATCAAATACGAAGGCTACATCCAGCGTCAGTACAATGAGATAAAGAAATTCAAGGACCTGGAAAAGATTAAAATTCCGGCAGGATTCTCATTTGACGCAGCCCACGGCCTGTCAAACGAGATACGGGAAAAACTGAACCGCATCACTCCCGCCTCCCTGGGACAGGCCTCCAGAATCGATGGAATGACACCGGCTGCCATATCCGTCCTCATGGTTGCCATTACAGCCTTTCACCAGAACAAAACCTCTTGACTTGACCCGGTTGGCACTTATCATTTATTTCACAAATATTTAGAATAATTCAACTTAACTTTATTATATGGGGATATTTAGCAACAATGGCTGATGATTATTATAAAATACTCGGGCTGACAAAGCCCTCTTCTCCTGCAGAGATTAAAAAAGCCTACCGGAAACTGGCCTTGAAATATCATCCGGACAAAACCAAAGGCGATAAGACCCTTGAAGACAAGTTCAAGAAAATCTCCGAAGCCTATGCCGTCCTGAGCGATCCTGAAAAGAAAAACCAATACGACACATACGGATCTGCCGATTTCTCCCAGCGCTTTTCCCAGGAAGATATTTTCAGAAATTTCGATCTCGGCGATATTCTTAAGGAATTCGGATTCGGCGGCGGGGGATTTTCCTCAAGGGGATTCAGCCAGGGCGGTGCCAGTTTCGGACGCGGCGGGGGATTTTCCGGCAACCCCTTCACCCAGAACATGGGCGGTGGCTGAGGCAGCCGCCAGGCCCCGGTCCGGGGCAAAGACCTCCAGTATGAAATCCCGCTGACGATTGAGGAACTGATCAACGGCACCAAAAAAACCATTACCATCAGCCAGGGCGGTCAGGCCAAGGCCATTGAAGTAAAGATTCCCAAAGGGCTGACCCAGGGGAAAAAAATCCGCCTGGCCGGCAAGGGGGAGCCCAGCCCCAACGGCGGACCTGTGGGTAACCTCTATATAAAATCCTCTCCCACCCTGCCCCAGGGCATGACTGTGGAGGATAACAATATCTCCATGACCCGGGAAGTTAAGCTAACCCAGGCACTGCTGGGGGACAAGATCGAGGTTACCACCCCCGGCGGGAAGACCTTTAACCTGACCCTGCCCCAGGGAACCAGCCACAAGGCAAAAATGCGGATACCGGGCCAGGGGATCCCCCATATGAAAGGAAATGGTTGCGGAGATCTCTATGTTGTGATTAATATAACCATGCCAAAGGCGTTGGACCAGCAGCAGACAGAACTAATCAACAAACTCAAAGAGACAGGATTATAACCAAAGATGCCTGAATTCATCCCTATGATTTCCGAAGAGGAAATCAAAGAACAGACACGGGAAGTAGGAAAACAGATTGCCGAAGACTATAAAGACCTGGACCTCGTGTTGGTCGGGGTTCTCAAAGGGTCTTTTATTTTCCTGTCAGACCTGACCCGCCAGATCTCCATTGACCATGAAATAGATCTTGTGGGTGCCTCCTCCTATGAAGGCACCTCATCCACCGGGCAGATCGTTTTTACAAAACAGCCTGATCTGGAGCTGGAAGGACGGGATGTGCTTCTGGTGGAAGATATCGTGGATACCGGCCAGACCCTCTCTAAAATCGTTGAATTTATCGGGCTCCTGAACCCGCGGTCCGTTAAAATCTGTACCCTGATTGATAAGCATGAACGCCGGGAAGTGGAGCTTGAGGTCGATTACTCATGCTTTTCCCTTGATAAAGGCTTTATCGTGGGGTATGGATTGGATTACAATGAAAAATACAGAAACCTGCCTGCAATCTTTGATTTAAAATTATAAGATAAGGGGGATGCGCAATGATTATCACCTGCGAAGAGTGCTCAACCCGATTTAACCTTGATGATTCCCTGATCCGGCCGGAAGGCTCCAAGGTAAGGTGCAGCCAGTGCAAACATGTTTTCACGGCATTCCCCGAACCTGAAACGCCGTCGGAAATACCTGCCCCTGTTTCTGATGAAGGCCCTGATCCGGATGAGATCCCTGACCCGGGAATTGATCCCGGCGGTGCTGACATTGCCCCCCCTGATGTTGAAGCCCCTGTTTCCGAAGAAGTTGAGTTTGACGATCCGGACTCTCTTTCACAAACCGCAGGCGACGGTTTTGACGATATTACCTTTGACGAACCTGAGATGTCGGAGGAGCCTGTCCCGGCCATCCCTGATACAGACGAAACAGATACGGAAGACACTGACGCGGAAAGCCCGGACTTTGATTTTGACCTGGACGAATTTGACCAGGATGAATTTGACCAGGATGAATTTGACCAGGATATGGACTTTGGCCTGGAAGAGGAACCGGATGCAGATCAGGATGACACCTCTGATTTTCCTGTCGAACCCGGCGGTATCGAAGATTCAGGCCTTGAGATGGAAACGGCAGAAGAGACAGATCTCCGGGAAGAAGAAGTATCCGAAGACATTGATTTTGAATTTGAGGAAACAGAGATCTCCTTTGATGATGATGAAATCGAATTTGAAGATGATAACCTGGGGTTCGAAGATACCCTCAAGGCAATTGACGATCTGGATTCAGAAGGGTTTGAAACAGGTGATCCGGAAGATGGCGGGATTGATTCCCTGGAAGTCGATACCATGGAAACGGTTGAGATGGAACCGGATACCGGTTTTGACAACCTGGAAATGGAAGCAGACACCATTCAGGAGGGGGAAATTGAGTTAGAGGAGCCCGGCTTGGAGATGGAAGAGGCTGAACCCGCCCCTGAAGAGATTCAATTTGACGAACCCGCAGAGATTGAGTTTGACGAACCTGAATTTGATGAGCCTGGGTTTGATGAGCCCGAAGATATCGAATTTGATGAACCTGAGCTTGAGGATTCCGAAACTGAGTTTCCGGACCTGGAATTTGAGGAAAGCAAACCGGATTCCGGAGATGAAACCGCTGATATAGAAATCTCCTTTGATGATGAGGATGATTCTCCTGAGCTTGCAGATCTGCCGCTGGAAATGGAGCCGGCAGACGAGATCGAATTCGAAGAAACAGCGCTTCCCACGGATGTTGTAGGGGATGAGGATGAAAAGATCCTTGGAGAGATAGATTTCCAGGGACTTGAATCCGATGATGACGAAGAACCCGACCTTGAGTTGTCCTTTGAGGAAGATCCGGATGCAGACCTGGTCTTTGAAGAGGAGACGGATGAGCCGGCTCCGGAAACGGAACTGCCGGAAAGCGGGGTGGATGAGCCCCCTGCCCCCATGGACATGCCCCCTGTCTTTGAAGAGGATAACGAAGAATTTCAGGCAAGCCTTGATGCGGAACTGGAAGAAGACAAATTTGCCGGGTATGACCAGGTTCTGAACCAGGAAGTTGAACCGGGCCAGGAACCTGCATCCGCCCAGGACCTGACAGAGCCGCCCCCCCTTCCCCCGGAACTTCCCCCTGAAAGTGAGGAGCCTGCACCGCAGCAGGAGAGTCCGCAGCAGGAGAGTCCGCTGATTGAGCCCCTGCCAGAAGAGGATGTCAGAAAGAGAAGGACACGACAGAAAAAAGCCGCCATCGGCGCGCCGGTAAAGGTGATTTTCCTGCTCTTCCTGATAGTCATTGCAGCCTATGGC
>JAKSAX010000589.1 GCA_022361395.1 Desulfobacterales bacterium
GCGCAAAGGCCTTTGCGGCGCCACTGCAAACACGGTTGCCGCAAGAAACTTTCTGCGGATGATCGCAGGCGGTGCCGCCGCCCATTCGGATCACGGGCGCTGTGTGGCTGAAGTGTTCATGAGCGCTGCCAGGAAAGAGACCGGGGATTACAGGATAAAAGATCAGTTAAAGCTGCTCTCAATCGCCCCCCACTTTGACGTGGATACCACGGTTGAGGTTGACGGGGAACAGGTTGACCGGGATATTGACGAAATAGCAGTGGAAGTGGGTGAGAAGGCACTGGCCGAATGGGGAAAGGCAGAAGGAGAACTTCTCTACCTGAAGCGGGCCCCCGAAGCCCTGTACCGGAAATGGGAAAAACACGGGGTCCGGCCAAGGAGCATTGACAGGGAAATCGTTGAAATCATGCACCGGACCCATATCGGGGTTGACCAGGACTATAAGAACCTGATCAAACAGGGCACCCGGGCAGCCCTTGCTGACGGCTGGGGCGGCTCAATGATGGCCACGGACCTTCAGGATGTATTGTTCGGCACCCCCTTTCCCCTGGAATCAGAAGCCAACCTCGGCGTGATGAAAGAGGACCATGTCAATATCGTTATCCACGGCCATGAGCCGGTTCTATCGGAGATGATCGTTGCCGTTGCCCAGTCCGTGGAAATGGAGGACTATGCAAAGGAAAAAGGCGCCAGGGGCATCCAGTTGTCAGGGATCTGCTGCACGGCCAATGAGATTCTCCAGCGCCACGGCGTGCCCCTCTGCGGCACCTTCCTCCAGCAGGAACTGGCCATAATCACAGGGGCCTGTGACGCCATGGTCGTTGATATCCAGTGCATCTTCCAGAACGTGGCCAATGTGGCCAAATGCTTCCATACCAAGCTCATCACCACCCATCCCATTGCCAGAATGGAGCAGGAAAACGTCATTCACATTGAATTTGACGAACACTATGCCTTTGAAGATGCCAAACGTATTGTAAAAATGGCCATAGACAATTTCACCAACCGGGGGGCAGATGTCATGATCCCCCGCCAGAAAGGCGTCCAGGTAGCAGGTTTCGGGGTCGAGTCCATAAAGTACCACCTTGGGGGCACCTTCAGGGGGTCCTATTACACCCTGAACGACAATATCATCAACGGCAGGATCAGGGGGGTTGCCGGCGTGGTGGGCTGTAACAACGCCCGGACAAAACATAATGAAGGCCATATCGCCATTGTCAAAGAGCTGATCAAAAATGACGTGCTGGTCATCACCACCGGATGCAACGGCATTGCCTGCGCCATGGAAGGCCTCCTGTCACCGGGATCCGCCCCGGCCTATTGCGGCCCGGGCCTGGCAGAGGTCTGCGAAACCGTGGGTATCCCGCCGGTGCTCCACCTCGGCTCCTGCGTGGATAACAGCCGGATCCTCCTGGCAGCAACGGAAATGGTCAAGGCCGGCGGCCTAGGGGATGATCTCTGCGACCTGCCAGTTGCAGGCTCAGCCCCGGAGTGGATGAGTGAAAAGGCCATCAGCATCGGCCACTATTTTGTCACCTCGGGTGTGTATACCGTATTCGGGGTCACCCTCCCCACCTCGGGTGCCCCGGTATTCCAGGACTACCTGTTCAACGAACTTGAGAAGATGTACGGCGGCACCTGGGACCTTGAGGCAGATCCGGTTGCCCATGCCTGGAAA
>JAKSAX010000277.1 GCA_022361395.1 Desulfobacterales bacterium
TATCCGTCCTGCGACACGGCCTGCGCCGATCATCTGGAAGATTTTTTCATCGGCAATGTGGCACCTGAAAACACGGCTGCCGTTATTGCGGAGCCTATCCAGGGCGAGGGCGGGTTCATCACACCGCCGCCCGAGTATTTTCCCAGGCTGCAAAAGATATGTGAAAAATATGAGATCCCTTTGATCATTGACGAAATCCAGGCCGGGGCCGGAAGGACAGGAAAGTTCTTTGCCATTGAGCACTGGGGTATTGAGCCGGATATCATCACCCTTGCCAAGAGTTTTGCAGGGGGGATGCCCCTGAGCGCCGTCACCGGCCGTTCAGACCTGATGGACAAACCCCATGTCGGGGGCCTTGGCGGCACCTACGGCGGCAATCCTGTTTCCTGTGCCGCAGCCCTGGCCGTACTGGACATCCTGATTAAAGATGATCTCCTTGCAAAAGCCGAGGCACTTGGAAAGGTCCTCCTGGACCGGTTTACAAAGCTTGCCGGACAATTTGAAATCATCGGCGACGTCAGGGGTAAAGGCCCCATGCTGGGCATGGAACTGGTAAAGGACAGGGAGACCAGGGTGCCTGCTGCCGAAGAGGCCAAAAAACTGGTTCAGCTCTGTTATGAAAAAGGACTGATCATACTTTCCTGCGGTAATTTCGGAAACGTCATCCGCACGCTGATGCCCTTTGTTATTTCTGATGAGGAGCTGGAAAGGGGCCTGGCCATACTTGAAGAGAGTTTTCACGAACTGGAGCGTTAGGATGAAAGGTTTTTTTTATAAACACCTGATTATCGATGTCCGGAAAAAGGCCTTCTTTTATGAAGATCTGGACAGGGATCTTGTCCGGGAAACCCTTGGGGGAAAAGGCCTGGCCACCCGCCTGATGCTGGAAAACACTGCCCGGGGCGCTGACCCCCTGGGGCCTGACAATCACCTGCTGATCGCCGCAGGCCCGTTTTCGGAAAGTTCGATTTTCGGCTCATGCCGGTACGGGGTCTTTGCCAAGTCCCCCCTGACGGGCGGGTATGGCGAGTCATACTCCGGCGGCAGCTTTGCCACCCCCTTAAGCCGGACAGGGGTGGATATCATCAGTGTGCAGGATGCCTCGGACACCCCCCTGTGGCTGGAAATTCCGCCTGAGAAAGTGGTTTTCCATGATGCCTGCGACCTGTGGGGAAAAGATACCTTTGAGACCGAAACCCTTTTAAAAGACAGGGTCGAGGCAAAACGTCCCGGGGTTATGGTCATCGGGCCGGCAGGGGAAAACCTGGTGGCCTTTGCCGTTATCAAGAACGACAAACACCGGGTGGCGGGCCGGACAGGAATGGGCGCTGTCCTGGGATCCAAGAAGATAAAAGGCATCGTCTGCCACGGGGACAGGAAAAGGGCATTCCATGACCCTTCCGGCATCAAACTATATAAAAAGGAAATGCGGCAGCGCCTGAAGGATGATCCGGTTGTCCATGCTTACAGGACCATGGGAACCCCCATGATGGTGGATATCATGAACAAGGCAGGGGCATTTCCCACGGAATACTGGCGCAAAGGGGAACTTACCACAAAGGATAAAATCAATGCCCCGGCCATTGCCGGCCGCATGAATCCAACGCCCCATGCCTGCCTGGACTGCTTTTTAGGCTGCGGTAAAAACGTCAAGGTGGAGCGGGGACGGCACAAGGGCCTTGCGCTTGAAGGCCCGGAATATGAGACCCTGTATGCATTTGGGGGCTTGTGCCTGATTGATGATATCGAAGAGATCGCCTATTTGAATGAGCTTTGCGACCGTCTCGGCGTTGACACGATTTCATCGGGAAACCTTGTGGCCCTTGTCATGGAGGCAACCCGGAAAGGCAGGCTTGAGGACGGTATTCCCTTTGGATCGGCAGATGATGCGGCAGGCCTTATCCAAAGCATCTCGGACCGGAAGGGGTTGGGCAATATCCTGGCCCCGGGGATTAAGACGGCTGCCCGGGAGCTGAACATGGAAGACGAGGCAATCCACGTGAAGGGCATGGAACCGGCAGGATACGATCCCAGGGTCTTAAAGGGGATGGGGCTTGCCTATGCCATATGCGAGCGCGGGGCCTGTCATCTTCGCGCCACCTTTTACAAGCCGGAACTGGCCGGGATTATCCCGCCGGATGCCATTGAGGGGAAAGCTGCACTGTTCATCGACTTTGAAAACCGGTGCACCCTGTTTGACTCCCTGATCCTCTGCCGCTTCTTTCGGGATATCTACACCTGGGAAGAGCTGTCAAAAAGCATCTTTCTTGCCACCGGGGTCCGGTATCAAAAGCAGGATCTTGAAAGAATCGCCAACAGGATCAAGGACGATACACGGCGGTTCAACCTGAGAGAAGGACTGACCAGGAAGGACGATACCCTGCCGAAGGGGTTCTTTGACCGGGACCTGCCCGGCGGAAACAAAATAACCAGGGACGAGCTGGAACGGCTCGTGTCTGATTACTATAGACTCAGAGGATGGGATGCCGAGGGGATTCCAGTATAATAAGGATCGGCTTCAAAATTAGTTGATCTTTTGTTTTCAAAATATCCAGTTTTAAGGGTTTTTGAAAATAAACTAGATCAAGTTATTTTGTAACGATTCCTAAGGTAAAAATATGGTCCGAACACACCACAAAGGAGGGTTAAGCTAAATGATCGATATAGAAGAATATCATCCGGATGATTATAAAATAAGAGATATCAAATCAGCCAAGAAGGAAGTGGATGGTATCGTGGATATCATCACTATGCCAACCGAAGACATTCCACTTGAAACAAGGGAAGAGATATCCAAAAAAACAGTCCGCAACTTCAGGGACCATATCAACAAGGGCTTTCTTGACTACAGGAAATCGGTTACAGAGGCCACAGGCTTTGCCGTAACGGAATGGACCGGAGAAGGCTCCATCCTGGTGGATGCCCTGGACAGGCAGTTCCTGGATCTTCTGGGCGGGTTCGGGCTTTACTCCTATGGTATCCGCCATCCCAAAATTGTGGCGGCCGTTAAATCCCAGCTGGACCGGTCCCCCCAGTACAGCCAGGAAATGCTTGATCCGCTGCGGGCCCAGCTGGCCAAGGTGCTTGCCCTGCTGACCCCGGGTAAAATCCAGTATGGTTTTTTTGCAAATTCCGGAACAGAGGCCGTGGACGGTGCCATGAAGCTGGCCAAACTGTACACCGGCAAAAAAGGGTTTATCTCCACGCTCAAGGCCTTTCACGGAAAATCCCTGGGCGCCCTGTCCCTGATGGGCAAGCAGGTATTCAGGAAACCCCTTCTTCCCCTGCTTGACGGTATCCGCCAGGCGCCTTTCGGGGATTTAAAGGCCATGGAACAGGAGCTGGCATCGGCCCGTGCAGTTGGGGACGATATTGCCGCCGTGGTACTTGAACCCGTACAGGGGGAGGCCGGTGCCATTGTACCGCCGGACGACTACCTGCCCGGCATAAGAGACCTTTGCGACCATTACGGCGTATTGATGATCTGCGATGAAGTCCAGACCGGATTCGGCAGGACCGGGGAATTGTTCGGCGTGGACCACTGGAACGTGAAGCCGGACATCATGTGTTTCGGCAAGGCCCTGGGCGGCGGTGTCGTTCCCATGTCCGCATTCATGGCAACCCCGGAAATCTGGCAGTGCATGGAACCCAACCCCTTCATGCATACCACCACCACCGGCGGAAACCCCCTGGCCTGTGCCTCAGCCCTTGCGGCTATTTCGGTCCTGCTTGAAGAAGACCTGGCCGGCCAGGCAAAGAAAAAAGGGGAGTATGTCCTTGAAAAACTGGGTGAACTCCAGGAACGCTATCCCGGCATCCTGGCCAAGAAAAGGGGGTTAGGCCTTCTGCTGGGCATGGAGTTCCACACGGACGGCATCGGTTACAAGGTGGCCTCCGGTCTCTTCTCAAGGGGGGTGATCACGGCAGGAACCCTGACAAATGCGAAAAACATCCGGTTTGAGCCCGCACTGAACGTGCCCTGGGAGATTCTGGACGAATCCCTGAACCGGATAGAAGATGTATTCAAATCCATTGAGCTTCCCAAAGGCAAGCCCAATGAGTACCTGTATACCGGCCAGATGCTCCATGTGGACCTGACCAATAACGATATCCAGGCCAGGTCAATCCCCAAAGACCTGAGGGAAAAATATATCGGCGGCTGGGGCCTTGCCACCAAGTACCTGTACGACACCGTGGATCCCAAGGTCGATCCTTTATCCGAAGACAACGCCGTTGTCATCATGACAGGTCCGGTATGCGGCACCCTGGTGCCCACGTCCTCCAGGACCTGCCTGGTGTCCAAGTCACCGAAAACCAATACCATATTTGAGTCCAACATCGGCGGGTCTTTCGGGCCTGAACTCAAGTTTGCCGGATATGACGGCATCATTATTACCGGAAAAGCCAAGAGTCCGGTTTACCTGAGGATTGAAAACAACAGCGTGACCCTGGAAGATGCCGCCCCCCTGAAAGGCAAAGGGATTTTCGAAACCGAGGAGTGGCTGAAAGACCGGATTGATGCGGAAGCCAAAACACTGGCCATCGGGCCTGCCGGTGAAAATCTCATTGATTTCGCCTGTATCGGCTCCGAATCCTACCGCCAGATGGGCCGGGGCGGCGCCGGTGCCCTGTTCGGGTCCAAGAACCTGAAGGCGGTTGTCTGCCGGGGAACCGGCGGGGTCCAGGTCAATGAGATCGGTTCTTTCTATGAAAAGGTGGCCGAGCATACCTTCGGCAACCTGCTCACCGATGACAACATGTGGGCCAAGACCCACGGCACCCCGCTCCTGGTGGATGTGACCAACGAGATGGGTATCCATCCCACGAGGAACTTCACTCGGGGCGTCAGCGCCGGCCGCCAGAACCTGAATTCCGATGCAGTGGATGACGTGAAAATCGGCGACCGTTCCTGTGCCTCCTGCCCCATGGGCTGCGGCAAATTCACCTCAGTCAACGGCACCAGTGTGGAAGGGCCTGAATACGAAACCCTTTGCCTGGGCGGATCAAACTGCGAAATCGATGATCTGGAAACCGTCATGAAGTTCAACCGTCTCTGCGACGACTTCGGCCTGGATACCATGTCCACCGGTAATATCATCGGCCTTGCCATGGATCTCACCGAGTCCGGTATCCATGATTACGGTATCAAATTCGGTGAAAGGGAGGAATTTCTTTCCCTGATCGAAGAGATCTCCACCCGGTCCACCCCAAGGGGGGAAGACCTGGCCCAGGGCGCCCGGAACCTGGCAGCCAAGCATGATGCCGAAGACAAGGCCGCCCATGCCAAGAACCTTGAAATGCCGGCCTATGATCCCCGCGGCAACTACGGCATGGCCCTTGGGTACGCCACCAGTGAAAGGGGCGCCTGCCACCTGAGATCCTTTACCCTGTTTGACGAAGAACCGTTCAAGGTTAAGGAGATGAGCCGCGCGGTCATGGACAACCAGAATCTGAATGCCGTGAAATTCTCCATGGGACTCTGCGACTTCTGGGGAACCGTGGATACCGGCATCATGGCAGACTTCCTGACCAAGGGACTGGGTAAAAAGATCTCTGCCAGGGACCTGAACAAGGCCGGGGAACGCATCTGGAACCTGAACAAATTGTTCAATATCAAGGCGGGCATCACCGGTGCCGACGATACCATTTCACAAAAAATACTGACAAAAGCCCTTGAAAACGGTCCCCATGAGGGCCGCAAGTTTGATACACAGGCCCTCGAACAGATGAAGGCACTGCTTTACGGACTCCGGGGCTGGGATGAAAACGGAATGCCCGGCAATGAAAAGCTGGCGGAACTGGATCTTCTGGACGCGTAGAAAGCCGCAAATAAAATAAGGAATCGTTACTAAATAACTTGCCCTAAATTCTTTCCAAAACCCCTTAAACGGGTATTTTTACAAAAGACCCCAACAGGGTATTTTGGAAACAAAAGGGCAAGTAATTTAGGAGCCGATCCTAAGATAAGGAGAATATAAATGGAAAAGTTACTTTTGGCTATCCCGAACCGGTGCACCGGCTGCAACAGATGCTCCTATGCCTGCTCCGCCGTGAAGGAGGGGATGTTCATTCCCTCAAAGGCCAGGATAAAAATCAACAACTTTCCCCACCAGGGATATTCGGTTCCCAGTGTCTGCTTCCAATGCCCCAATGCAGACTGCATGAACGCCTGCCCGGAAGAGGCCATTATTAAAAATGACCGGGGTGTCATTGCCGTGAATGTCAATAAGTGCACCGGCTGCGGGGAATGCGTATCCGCCTGCCAATACGGGATGATAGAACAGTATGACTCAGGCATTCCCTACAAGTGCGACCTGTGCGGCGGAAGCCCCGCCTGCGTGGGGGAATGCAACTTCGGCGCACTGGTGTTCAAGGAGGCGGACAAGGTGGTCAGAAAACTGCGGGGCCAGCAGATGAAGCAGCGGCAGGCCGACGGCAGGCCGGATCAGAAACGGCGGAACCTTGCCTCCGTGGTGCTCAAAGAGGCCGTGAGGGTGCCCCGAACGGTAAATTACATGGGGTAGGGTCGGCTTCAAAATCACTTACTCTTTTGTCGTCAAAATACCCTAAGGGGCTTTTGAAACAATTTAGAGTAAGTTGTTTTGTAACGATCCCTGGATATGTTGCACAGATAAAAATTTACTATGAACAATTTTAAAAAAAGGAGATAAGAACTATATGCCGGAACTGACGGGTGACGATTAAGGGTTGTGCTTGTTTGCATCGTCACCCGCCTGCCGGTCCCCGATTTACAGAAACGTAAAAACAGCAGGAGAATCGTAAAAGACATAGTTAAATTAAAGGAGATTGGGAAAAATGAAATCCAGAAAATGGTTGGTCAGATTGGCATTTGCAATTTTTATGGTCATGGCGTTTTCCTTTCAGGCGGGTGCAGGAACAAAGTGGAGACTGCAGCATTCATGGGGGGCGGCTGAAAATCACTTTTTTGAACACTATGCCAAAATCGTTAATGAGATGTCCGGCGGCGAAATAGAGATCAAGGTCTTTGCCGACGGCGAGCTTGTCAATGTTGAAAAGCTTTGCGATGCCGTTGCTGCAGGTACGCTCCAGATGGGACACACCCACCCTGATTACCAGATGGGCTCGGTTCCCGTGGGCGAACTGGAAAGTGCACCCTACCTGTTCGGCAACCTGAAAGAGGAGATGGCTGCCATTTACAGGTACGGCCTGGGAGACATCTATAAGGAAGCCTTTGAAAAAAGATACAAGATCAAGGTGCTCGGGTTCCAGGCAGATGACTGCGGCGCCCTGATGTTTACCAAAGAGGTGAACAGCCTGAAAGACATGAAAGGGCTGAACATCAATATCCTGGATCCCTATGCCACATTCCTCCACGACCTGACCGGTGCTTCCTCTGTCTATATGGGGCCTGAGGAACTCTATACCGCCCTTTCCAGAAACGTTATCCAGGGGGTTGAGTATGGCGGTGCAAAGGCCATGTATGACATGTCCCTGCACGAGGTGACCAAGAGCTTTCTGCTTCCCAGGCACCAGGTTGCCTTTTTTCCCTTTTATTTTATCAACAAAAGAGCATGGGACAAGCTGCCCGCGGATCAGCAGGCCATCCTTGTGAATGCTGTCCAGGCCAATACGGTGTACATGGCCTCCTTCTATGCTGAAAAAGAGCAGGAAGCCCTGAGACTCATGCAGGAAAAGCAAGGTATCAAGGTTACCCACCTGCCGGAAGAAGATGTAAAAACCATTACGAAAATGTCTGTGGAATGGATAAAAAATGACTTTGCCAAAAAAGGCCCCTTTTGCCAGAGAGCGGCTGATGCCGTCCTGAAAGCAATGAAGGACTTCGGGCGGATCGAGTAGCGTTGGATAAAGCCTGCAGGCAGCCTGAGCCGCCTGCAGGCTTTTGAGCGGCTGTGTCATAATTTTTTATACGTTAGGAACGACATGGACAAACTCAGAAAACTAGTATGGTTTATGGACAGCATAGGCGTGGCAACGGCAAAATGCGTCAAATGGATGATCCCCCTCTTTGTGATTATTACCCTTATTGATGTGGGGCTCAGGTACTTTTTCCAGGCCCCGACCCTGTGGGCCAGGGAACTTGTCGCCCTGCTGTTCGGCCCCATGTGGATGCTGTCCGGCGCCTACCTTTTAATTACAGATGAACAGGTAAGAATGGATCTGGTGTTCCACCGTTTCAGCAACCGGAAAAAGGCGGTTTTCGATCTTTTCACCTTCACGCTGTTTTTCTTTTATTTTGGCGCAATCGTATATTACGGGTGGCAGGACTGGTGGAGCTGCCTTGTGAACAACGAACACTCAAGATCGGTCTGGAGACCTGTGCTGTGGCCCTTTAAGCTGGCAATACCCGTAGGTGTCTCCCTTCTGCTGATTGCAGGGGTGGCCAAGTATATCCGAGACCTGTACACAGCGATTACCGGGAGGGACTGGAATGGGAATTGAATGGATAACGATACTATTGTTCGGAAGCATGCTGCTGTTGCTGCTGACCGGGTTTCCCATCAGTTACGGCCTGGGCGGCATCGCCATGGTCTTCTCCCTGTGGCTGTGGGGACCGGAATCACTTATGATGGGGTATCTGGCCGCGGTGAGTACGGTGAATTATACGGTCCTGGTCTGTATTCCCATGTTTGTGTTCATGGGGATGATGCTCTATTATTCCGGGATTGCCGATGACCTGTTTACCACCTTCCAGTACTGGCTGGCACCCATACCGGGCGGCCTGGCATCGGCCACCATCGGGGTGTGCACCATGATCGCGGCACTGGTAAGCTCTGAAGCGGCCGGTACGCTGACCATGGGACGGATCGCTCTGCCCCTGATGCGAAAGCGCGGCTATCAGAAAGAGATCGCAGTGGGCTGCATCCAGGCAGGGGCGGCCCTGGGGTTTCTTGTCCCGCCAAGCTTCATCGCCATCCTCTATGCGGTTATCGCCAAGGAGTCCATAGGAAGGCTCTTTCTCGGCGGTGCCATACCCGGACTTATGCTGGCCGTCATGTACATCATTTACATCACTATCCGGTGTAAAATTCATCCCCATATCGCTCCCACCATCCCCAGGGATCAGCGGCCGTCACAGCGAGAAAAAATAAGAAGCCTGCGGCACCTTATCCTGCCGTGCGTCCTTATATTTTCGGTTATGGGAACCATAATGATGGGGCTGACCACCCCTGTGGAATCCGCTGCAATGGGTGCCCTGGGCGGCATCATCGCCGTGGCCATAAAGGGGAAACTCAGCCTTAAGCTGATATCGGACGCACTCATGGACAGTTCAAAGCTCACCGCCATCATGATGTGGATATTCATGGGCGCGCTGACCTTCGGGCAGATCTATGATGCCCTGGGCGCCAAGGAGATCATCCATACCGTGACAACGGCGCTGCCGCTCGGGCCGTGGGGTGTTCTCATCATGATCCAGTGCACCTTTTTCATCCTGGGGATGTTCATGGATGATACGGCGATCCTGTTCATTACCATGCCGATCTATATCCCCATCATCAATGAACTGGGGTTTCACCCGGTATGGTTCGGGGTGCTTTATATCATCAACATGCAGATGGCTTACATGACACCGCCTTTCGGATACTGCCTCATGCTGATAAAGGGGGTTGTGCCGCCTGATATCTCCATGGCCGATATTTACCGGTCCGTGATCCCCTTTGTCATCATCCAGGGCATCGCCCTTGCCCTGATCATGATATTCCCTGAACTGGTACTCTGGCTGCCAAGGGTCATGCTGGGAGGATAATGCGTTAACGGCGGCAAGCGCCTGCCTGCCGCCTTACAATTTTCTATACTGGAAACAAAATATGGATAATTTGAACACCACACCCGTGGAAGACGGGTACCGCATGCCAGGCGAATTTGAATCCCACAAAGCCTGCTGGATGGTCTGGCCGGAACGGGGGGACACCTACCGGCTCAAAGCCGGTCCGGCCCAGGCCGCCCATGCGCAAATGGCAAAGGCCATCCTTGAGTTTGAACCCGTGAACGTCTGCGTGTCAACGGCCCAGCTTGAGAATGCAAAACGCCTGCTGCCCGGCCGGGCTAATATTATTGAGATGGAATCGGATGATGCCTGGATCAGGGATACCGGCCCCACCTTTGTTGTCAATACGGACGGGGATGTCAGGGGGGTGGACTGGGGGTTTAACGCCTGGGGAGGAATATTCACCCCCTTTGACAGGGATGCGGCCCTGGCCGGCAATATCCTTGCCCGGGAGGGAATCGGCCGGTACAAGGCCCCCTTGATCCTTGAGGGCGGTTCCATCCACGTTGACGGACAGGGCACCCTGATCACTACGGAAGAGTGCCTGCTCAACCCCAACCGGAACCCGGATCTGACCATAGGCGATATTGCATCTTATCTTAAAGCCTATCTCGGGATTGAGAAGATCATCTGGCTGGACAAGGGGGTGTACATGGATGAAACCGACGGGCATGTGGACAACCTGTGCGCCTTTGCCCGCCCCGGCGAGGTAATCCTGACCTGGACCGATGACAGGGATGATCCCCAGTTTGAGATTTCACGCCATGCCCATGAGATATTGTCCAGGGCCACCGATGCCAGGGGCAGGAAACTCACCGTTCATAAACTCCGCCAGCCCGGGCCCCTGTACATTACACAGGAGGAAAGTCTCGGCTTCGACCTGGTGGAAGATGCGAAGATGAGAAAGGAAGGGGACCGCCTGGCCGGTTCCTATGTCAACTTTTACATGGCCAACAACGGGATAGTGATGCCGCTGTTCAACGATCCCGCAGACCGGGCCGCCGTTGACACCATGGAAAAGATCTTCCCGGACAGGAAGGTTATCGGGGTGTCCACGAGGGAGATCCTGCTTGGCGGCGGCAATATCCACTGCATGACCCAGCAGCAGCCCGCAATGAACCAAAGGGGGAGGGATAAACCATGAAACAGGTGACCGTGGCGGCAACGCAGATGGCATGCGGCAATGACCGCAGGGAAAATATCGGCCATGCCGAACAACTGGTGGTGAAGGCCGCAGGGGAGGGGGCAGATATCATCCTGCTCCAGGAGCTTTTTGAAACCAGGTACTTCTGCCAGGAGGAAAAGGAGGAATATTTCAGCCTGGCGTCCTCCCTTGAAGACAACCCGGCGGTGACACATTTTGCAGGCATTGCTAAAAACTTAGGGGTGGTGCTGCCCGTTTCGTTTTTTGAACGGAAAAACAAGGCCTTTTACAACACCGTGGCAATTATTGATGCGGACGGCTCCATTCTTGGGACCTACCGCAAATGCCATATCCCGGACGGTCCCGGGTATGAGGAAAAATTCTACTTTAACCCGGGAGACAAGGGGTTCAAGGTCTGGTCCACAAGGTTTGCAACTGTCGGGGTGGGGATCTGCTGGGACCAGTGGTTTCCCGAGGCCGCAAGGATCATGGCGCTCAAGGGGGCGGACCTGCTCTTCTATCCCACGGCCATAGGCTCCGAGCCCGCGGATGACACCAATGACTCAAAAGACCACTGGCAGACCTGCATGCAGGGCCACTCCGCCTGCAACATGGTCCCTGTTATTGCGTCAAACCGGATCGGGGCGGAACGTTTTGACAACTCTGAAATCATTTTTTACGGCTCCTCTTTTATCACGGACAATAAGGGACAGGTCATCACACAGGCCGGCCGTACCGGGGAAGAGGTTCTCACCGCCACATTCGACCTTGACCGGCACCGGCTTGAACGGGCTGCCTGGGGGCTTTTCAGGGACAGGCGGCCGTCCCAGTACAGGCCCCTGCTCACAAACGACGGCAACTGACAGGTAAACCACTGCAGGATAAACACATGAAATCATCCGGCAGGAAATCAAAGCTATCCGCTTATATCCCACTCCGGCGGCCAGGGCGTGGCTGAACTTGTGGGGGCGGGGGCCCTGATTTTCTGTTAAAAGGAAAAGGAAAAAATGATGACATCACCGGATAAACCGGCAAAGATTGAGGCCCTGATAAAGCAGGCAGAGGTATGCCGGCTCGGGATCAATGACGGCACAACCCCCTATGTGGTTCCCCTGAGCTTCGGGTACCGTGACAATACCCTGTACTTTCACAGCGGCCCCAAGGGAAAAAAGCTGGACCTGTTAAAGGAAAATCCGGATGTCTGTTTTGAATTTGACCGGGTCACCAAGGTCATGGAAGCGGAGAATCCCTGCTCCTGGGATATCGGGTACCAAAGTATTATCGGCACAGGAAAGGCCGAGTTCCTGGAAACCCCTGAAGACAAGATCAAGGGGCTGGAGGCCATTGTTGCCCAGTATTCGGACAGGCCTATGAAAATTCCGGAATCCGGGGTGAAAAACACGGTGGTCTTCAGGGTGAACATCACCGGCATGGCATATAAGCAGAATTCTGTGTAACACAGCCAAAGGGGGGAGCCGTGAAGGTAAAGGTTAAATTCTCCGGGGCTTTTGACGCCTATAAATCCGATGCGGATAATGAGTTTGACGTTTTCTGTTTTGACTCCCCTGTAACGGCCGGGGATGTCATAAAAAAGACAAAGATCCCCGGCAGCCTGCCAAAGCTTATCCTGATCAACGGAATGGTAAGGAATAAAGACCATGTGCTGCAAGAGGGGGATACCCTCAGTATCTTTCCGGCCATGGCCGGGGGATAAGGAGCGGCTACAAAAGATCAAGTTATTTTGTAACGATTCCTAAAGGATCGACCCCTGAAATCCGTGAGGGGAATGGCATATGGCAATTTTACCCGAACCTGTGGTATAGAGGATTAATACGTAAAGACATAGTCCAGCCATGCATAACGGAGAATATACAAAATGGAAGAAGCAAAAAATATCTTGTTTGCATCAAATCTGTCAAAGGAGATGGAAACTGTATTTAAACATGCGGCAACCACGGCAGTTTACCACAAATCAAGGATTATCGTGGTCCATGTCATGGAGGAGAACGACAGGTCCCAGAAGAGGATGAAAACCGCATTCGGCGAGCAATTGTATGAGGATTTAAAATCAGAGCACCGCCAGGAGGCCCGCAACATCCTGACCGGGAAAAATGTGGATGCCCTGAAAATCCGCCAGGCCATTGCCGGTTTTTTCAAGGAAGATGCAGAGGTGAATGATGCCCCGGACCTGATCTCCAAGATCCTGGTCACGGAAAGCCCCGGTATTGCCGATGAAATCGCCGCCATTGCAGTGGAGGAAAACTGCGGCATGATCGTCATGGGCTGCAAACAGCAGGGTCTCCTGGCAAACGCCATGGGCGACCACGTGGTCCGCAAGGTTCTTAAGCGGACCTCTGTGCCTGTGCTTATGGTCCCCCTGAAGAGGTAAGGACCGGCTCCAAAATCAGTTCCCCAGGTGAATCCCTCACCAGATTAAACAGAAAGGCCCCCTGCATCTCCTGCAGGGGGCCTTTTTATTGCGTAAAAATAACTTCACATAGTCTGTTTGCAAACGCCCTTAAAACATTGGGTATTTTGCAAAACAGAACGTGAATTGATTTTTGCGCGATCCCTTAATCGTAATACTTTATTTCTGCCTGCCTGTGTGCTATTTGGGAATCCATCACAATTTTCGAGATGTCATCGGATTTTTTGCCTGAGAATTCATACCCTTCTAAATATCCATTTGGGGTATGAATCACTCTGACGAGATTTATATTGCCGGAAACAGCAAATACCTCCCGGGTCTTTTTGTTTATAAAATTCAAATGCATGCTTCCCTCTATGTCAAGCCTCTTATTCAGGCGTTCTTTTTCCCATTTATAATCGCTCGACAAAAATCCCGCACCGGTCAGGCTGAGATCTTTCAAAATCAGTTTTTCCGAAATATATCTTTCTTTTTCAAGCAGTTCAATTTTTCCGTCAATATCAAACAATAATTTCGGATTTTCCCTGAATCCCCTCCTGAGATTGATCAAAACGATCTCAGGCTTGTATTTCATGATAAAAAAATTAGACTCTGCCTGGAGGACTTTCCCAAACAGGGAAATCCTGTTTTCCCTTAGATACAAGGTGCTGATATTTACCATCTGGCCCTTGCGCGCCTTTGATGATCCGGGCTGGTATATCACCAGCAGGTGTTTTACATAATCTGCTTTCCGTATTTTCACCCTGTCAATGGACTGGTTGTCCATATCATAATTGATTGCCAGGTCTACATAGGAATTTAGCCGGAAATGTTCCTGAATGTCTTCACGGCACTTATTTTTATTAAACATATTGGTTTGCTTTTTATAAAGGTCTGTTGGGGGGTAAATAGGCTTGGGGAATACTACATTATTTTGAATAATTCAAATGGCAGTGAAATTATTTTTAATTTTTGAGGTTGTTTATCCCGGATTCGGCCGGTTCTGTCCAGGCCTGATACTGATTTTTAACACAATCCTAACAATTTGCACCTCTGCCACCCCCGCCTTTTCTACGGCCGGGGGCTGTATGGGGCTTCAGGCCGGCATAAATATTTTTTCCATCATTCCAGCCCAGTTTTCAATGAATGCCTCCCATGTCAAAGACCCGGCTATCTGCCGCCCGATACTGCCCATCCGCACCCTGGCTTCCGGATCAAGGGCCAGGGCCAGCATCATTTGAGCCATTCTGTCCACATCAACAATGGTAAACTCCGTGACCGCAAATTCAGGGGTGAACCTGGCAGCCACAGGCACCCGCATGACAGCCTCTCCCCCGTACTCAGAAGGACACCCGTAATCGGGAACAATGCAGGGCACCCTGCAGCTCAGGGGTTCCAATATGTTCAGCCCGAAGCCTTCGGCCCTGGCCGTGCTGAGCACAATATCCGAGGCGTTGTGTATATCTGTAATATCACTTTCCGGAAAACTCTCCCCCGGCTTTACACCCGGATTCAGCAAAAGGCTGTTTTCAACCCCATAGGCGTTCATGAGCATTTTGATATCGTACCGCCCCCCTTCAATGGCGGTGTGAAGGTAAAGCTTTGAATTTTCGGCCAGCACCGGGTCTGCTTTTTTTGCAAGATCCAGGTACTTTGCCCATGCAGATATCAGCGAATCAAAACCGGCCCGCATGGAGTTCACCTTCATGCAGGAGAAAAGCAGGGTCTCTTCACCCACCACGCCCTGGAAAAATTTCCGGGATTCTGCCTTGGCTGATGGCTTGAACACTTTGGTGTCCACACCAAGGTAAATCCGGTCGACGTCCCGGGGTGTCCTGTCAGATTGATCCGCAAACGCGTTTTTGAGCATCCCGGAAACCGCTGTCCTGCCGAATTCCGAATAGGTCACAATACTGTCCATATGCTGCATCAAAAAGGCCACATCCAGGTATTGGGGCGGTTCCTTTACAATCTGGATATACCTGGGATAGGGGACAGCCTCCACCGGTGTATATCCGATCCAGGTAAAGGGGAATTGTTTTTTAATGTCCACAAGTCCCATGACATCCCATGGATCACCTATGGAGATTACGGTTTTTATGGATTCTTCTTTCAGCAGGTTGGCCAGGGTTTGGAATCCCTTTGCATCTCCCTTTTCCGCTGCGTTGACAATCCGTATATTATGAAAAGTTTTTTGGTAATTCTTTTTCAGACCCACAACAACAGGCTCAAACCCGGCTGATTCAGCTGCCAGGGATAAATTGGCAACGATTTTTCCGAAACCTGTGGGGCCTGTGGGGTCATCCCCGAATATGGCTGTTTTTGTTTTCATGTGTGGGGCAGTCTGTTTATTTGTTCATAAAATTTGCAATATTGTTTAGAACTTACGAAGAGCAATAACACATAATAAAACACCGGTAAAGCTGATCTCAATGCTTAAGTCTTAGGTGACCAGCAATAATTTAATGCCGTTTTTTAAGTTGTTCTTTCCACAGCGTTATGATACACATAACGGCTAATCGTATTTGAGCGGCATGATAGCCGTAACAATCATCACCTAGTAAGAACTCAGAAAGGAGGTTATATGATTTGTCATAATTTTTTCACTAAAACGCTTAACCTCCGTCCGGTCAGCTAATCATTTCGTTTAGCCCGATCTGACGGGCAATCTGTTTACATTCATCGTTTCCAACAAAGGGAAAGTTGCGTTCGGCCGATGCCGGAGTTGTCTTGGGCCCTACAGGAGGTGTGTCATGTATAAATATCAGAACAATACCAGGCAGGAAACAGACCAGTCTCGTTTTTGAGCCAATGAGCAAACGCAGGAAGGGCTTCCCTTCCGAGACGCATGTTAAACGAGGCACAAGAATCGTTCACGGCAACAAAGAGCTGACAGAAAAACTCGGCAGGAACGACCTGTGTCCATGCGGGCTTAAAAAGAAATTCAAAAACTGTTGCATGAAAACAAAACGGTACGACGGATCGTTAAGGGACCACTACTTTTAGGGACTGATCCATCCAGTACCCGGGATTAAAAATTTATGATTGAAATAAGCAATACACCTGTGGTCAGGGTTTTCACCTCCGGTCATGATCTCATCGAAGGCAATGCCATGGCCCAATTAAAAAAGACAGCCCGGCAGCCCGGCATCCGGGTGGCTGCCGGGCTGCCTGACCTGCATCAGGGCAAAGGCGGCCCGGTAGGTGCGGCTTTCTTAAGCAGTACATACTTTTACCCCCATCTGATCGGCAATGATATTGGCTGCGGTATGGGATTTTGGAAAACCTCAATTAAAAAACAGAAAATTAAACTGGATAAGTGGGTAAAGAAGCTGGCAGGGATGGAACCGGGTTTAAAAGAAATGGCACAGCATGCCCGTGACGATCGTCCGTTGGGCAGTATCGGCGGCGGCAATCATTTTGCCGAATTGATGCTGCCCGAAAGAATCGTTGATGACCAGGCCTTCCATAGCCTGGGGCTTGATAAGAAGCACTTGTGTATTCTTGTGCACAGCGGATCCAGGGGAATCGGCAACGCTGTATTACGCCGGCATGTTGACCGGTATAAGTCATCCGGCCTTTCAATGGATTCAGCTGACGGGAAGGAATATCTAAGATCGCATGATCTGGCCCTGGAATGGGCAAGGGAGAACCGTGCGGCTATTGCAGAAAACTTTGCCGGGAAACTGGGGACAGCCTGCACCTCTATTCTTGACCTGTGCCACAACAGCATCACCCCATGGCAAATCAGGGAAGAACAGTTCTGGCTCCACCGCAAAGGGGCGGCACCGTCTGACAGCGGTATGGTGATTATACCGGGCTCCCGGGGCTCACTTACCTATCTTGTCAGGCCGGTGGGAGATCAGGCGGCCAACCTTTGGTCCCTGCCCCACGGGGCCGGGCGCAAATGGAACCGGAAGAGTTGTAAGGACAGGCTAAAGGATAAGTTCACCAGGTCGTCCCTTTCACAGACAAGCCTGGGCAGCCGCGTGATCTGCGGCAGCAGCGAGACGCTCTTTGAAGAGGCTCCCCAGGTATTTAAAAACATTGAAAGGATCATGGATGACCTGGTCAGGCAGGGGCTGATTGATCTTGTTGCCACATTCCGTCCGTTGATCACTTACAAGCCAGGGAGGCAGTCATGACACACTGGATACAGGTCTCATCAGGGCGGGGTCCGGATGAATGCTGCTGGGTTGCGGCCAGGGTCGCATATCAGATCCTGACGGAGGCACAGAAAGAAAACATAGATGCTGTATTTATTAAGGCTGTGCCCGGCAGGTTTAAGAACACATTTAAATCCGTTCTCATATCGGTTGAAGAGAGTGCAGGGATTAACGGATTCTTATCCCGGTGGCAGGGTACCGTCAAATGGATCGGCACAAGCCGTTACCGGCCGGATCACAAACGCAAAAACTGGTTTGTCAGTTGTGAGGTGTTCTCCCCTGTGCCCCAAAGAGAATGGCGGGCCAATGAATTTAAATTTGAAACCATGCGGTCGTCAGGGCCCGGCGGCCAGCATGCCAACAAAACAGAGTCAGCAGTCAGGGTAACCCACCTGCCCACGGGATTATCCGCTGTTGCAAGCGAGGAGCGATCCCAGCATATCAATAAAAAACTGGCAATGGGCCGGCTTGGCCGTATTTTACAAAAACAGAATGAAGACAGCCAAAAGCAGAGTGTACAGCAGCAATGGCACCACCATAACAGCCTTGTCAGGGGAAATGCGGTACGCGTGTTCAAAGGACAGGCATTTAATGAAAAACAATAACCCGAACCATAAGGAGAGACCATGAAACACCCATTCAGGAAGAAGAGTAACAAGTCAGAAATTACAATCAGATTTTATCACTGGGAATTTGACGATTATGAAAGAGGAAACCGTACAGGAAATCATAGAGTGCTTTCAGGGTGACCGGAACCTGTTCTATTATTTTAAAGACAGGTATGCATTGATGCTTCTGTCTTATCTGGTGGATGATGCCGCACCGGTATCCCGCCTCAGAAATCACAGGTTCGCAAAGCTTCTTAAAAAGCCGATCATCAACAATATTCTTAAAGTTTCAGGCAAGGGGGTATTGACCCGTAATGCCATTGCGTCAGCATGGCCCGGGAAATATGAGTGCTATTTACTCACCCTGGGCAAGTGGGGGGATACCGCCAAAGGCACCTGGACCTATAACCAGACCTCCAGGCCGGGGATGAACCTGGTGCTTCAGCTCAATTTTTCAGGCAGGCACAACAGGTCTTATTATAAACTGATTTCACCTGAGTCCGGCCACCCGTTTGAATATTCCGGGCACCCCACATCAGACGGTTTTGCCCGGACACTTGCATGGGCAAGAATCGACATTGATTTTGACAATGACGAGGCCCTGATTGAGGAGGTACAGAACGACTGGATCAGAATCGCCATACATAAAAGGGCAGTGGCGCAACGTCTTATCCGTCATTCAGATATGGATCGGAAGGCTTATATCAGGCATCTCGGATGCCGTCCTGAGCCACTGCTGAAATATTTTGATGAGGTTCTGGCGCCCCATGTCCGCTTATGGGATGA
>JAKSAX010000312.1 GCA_022361395.1 Desulfobacterales bacterium
ATGGCGAAAAAGATAAAACCTGAAAAAATCCTGGTTATCTGCGCCTCCAGGGAAACAGCCGAAGCGGTTGACAAAGGGGTCCGGGCCCATATTTCCATTGATGCGGCACGGTTTGATGAAACCATGACCCTGCTGCAGCGGGACAGGAATGCCGCCTGGTTTGCCAGGGAAAAAGGTGCCCGGCTCCTCATCTGCTCCGAAATCGGGAGCGAGGGCAGAAACTTCCAGTTTGTCCACCACCTCTACCTCTTTGACCTGCCCGTGAACCCCGAGCTCCTGGAACAGCGCATCGGCCGGGTGGACCGCATCGGCCAGAAACACGAGATTTCCATCCACGTCCCCTATATATGCGGAAGCGCCCAGGAAATCCTGGCGCAATGGTATGCCAAAGGGCTCGGCCTCCTGGCCGCCAATATCAACGGGCTCCACTCCATATTTACCAAATTCAAATCCGATCTTGCCCGGCTGATACGGAACGCAGAGCAGGAAGGCAGTATAGACCGGGATGGACTCTCCGAATTAGTCACCCGCACGGCGGAGCACACCCTGGCCACCCAGAAGCTTCTGGACCGGGGCAAGCATATCCTGGTGGAACTCAACTCTTTCAAACCACAACCGGCCAATGACCTTATTTGTGCCGTGCAGCACATGGACAAGGAATCCGGCCTGGCGGAACTGATGGAGCCGCTGCTGGACCATTACGGGGTGGACCTGGACCGGATCAATGAAAAACCGGGAGAGGAAATCATCTCCCTGACCGTGGACAGGATTGCAGACGAACAATTCCCCTCCCTGCCCAGGGGCGGGGAAACAGCCACCTTTGACCGGGCAACGGCCATAGCCAGGGAAGAGCTGAACTTCATGACCTGGGACCACCCCTATGTGAACCAGGTACTGGACTTTTTCCTCACCAGGGGGGAGGGGGCGGCAGCCACGGCAATACTTAAGGGTGCAGACGAACCGGGCCTGTTCCTGGAAACCCTTTTTGTCCTGGAAATTCCCGAGGCGGAAAAAATCCCCAATGCCGGCCTGTTCATTCCCACCCGGCCCATCCATATCCGGATAGATCACAACGGGACCCCGGTTCCGGACGAGGACCTGCCTGAAGATTTTAATAACCGGCTCAGACCCGACCATCCGTCCTGGTTCATGGAGATGGAACCTGTAAAGGAAAGACTACTGCCCGGTCTTCTGGAAAAAAGCCAGGCTCTGGCTGAAACCGCTGCCCGGGAAATGAAATCCCAGGCCATTGACACCCTGTCCCGGACACTGGGCAAAGAGATTGAACGGCTCTGCGCCCTTAAAAAGGTGAATCCCGGTATTAAAGACGGAGAAATCGAGGCGGCAAGGGATGAACAGGCCGTCCTGACGGACAGGCTCTCCCGGGCAAGGATACGCCTGGATGCCCTGCGCCTGATCCGGGCTGAGGCCTGAGGGCAAATCAGCATTTAGGGAAAATGCCAGTACCGGCATTTTCCCTAAATGTTATTGCCTGCTGCAGCGACGGGTTCTGAGTGATGTCGGTTAAGTTGTTAAGCTGGTATGGTTAAAGGTTCGATTCCCGAAAGGTCAACCTTCTGTTTAGCCTGCCAAAGATCATAGCTGTCCTGCATTCGAAGCCAACTTTCAGGAGTGCGGCCCAGGCATTTGGACAAGCGTAACGCCATGCCGGGACTTATTGCACTCTGCCCCTTGATGAGTCTTGAAAAAGTAGAGGGGGAAACCTTAAGCCTTAAAGCAACGCTTCTGGGTGATACATTCAAAGGTTCCAGGTAAACTTCTTTGATGAATTCTCCGGGATGGGGTGGGTTATACATAGCCATTAGTGATAATCCTCATAGTCTACAACATAAGCGTTACCATCTTTGTACTCAAAAACAATACGCCAATTTCGATTCACATCAATCGCCCATAGTCCTTGGCGATTTCCTTTTAAGCTGTGGAGCCTCCAACCCGGAGTGTTCATATCCTCAATGCATGTTGCCGTATCAAGTGCGACCAGTCTGATTCTTAATTTTTGCCGATGTCCCGGTTGAATTCCAGACAGATTGCCAGTTTCAAAGAATCTGCGAAGCCCTTTATGCTTAAAAGATTTTATCATGTTAAGAATATTATACACCATATTGCGCAACGCGCAATACAATTAATAGGGTGATAAGACCCGGTATCTCCCGTCCGGCGTTCAGAATCTTTATGATATCAACTGAAAATCTTGATTGGTACTTTGAACGGACTTACTCGTGTTTTTTCAGGAATGCCAAAAATTGCTCAGCAGGCATGGGGGGGGCAAAGAAGTATCCCTGGATCTGATTGCACCCGTTGGTTTTGAGAAACTCAAACTGTGAATGTTCTTCCACCCCTTCCGCCACCGTGGTCAGGTTCAGGTGGCCGGCCATGGAAATGATGGTGGAGACCATGGTGTTGGAATCCGTATCACCGGGGATATCATCGATAAAGCTCTTATCGATCTTCAGATTTGATATGGGGAATATCCTGAGATAGGACAGGGATGAAAACCCCGTGCCAAAATCATCAAGACTGATTCTTATTCCCATGTCATGGAGGGCTCGCAAGGTGTTTTTGGCCTTTTCCACGTTGCCCATGACGGAACTTTCCGTTATTTCAAGCTCCAGGCATTCGGCGGGAATCTGGTGACGGCCCAGGACGGCGCGGACCTGCTCCACAAGATCCACATCCTTTACCTGCCTGGAAGAGATGTTCACGGCAATGCTGAAATACCGGTTCAAGACCTTTGACCAGGCTTTGGCCATGGCGCAGGCCTCATCAAGTATCCATTCACCCATGGGGTTTATCAGCCCTGTTTCCTCTGCCAGGGGAATGAACTCCATTGGAGAGACCACGCCCTTTTCAGGATGGTTCCACCGGATAAGGGCTTCGGCACCGCAGATCCTGTTGGCGGAAATATCAACCTTTGGCTGGAAGTAGAGGGAAAACTCCTGCCTGGAAAGGGCCAGCCGCAGGTCCACCTCCAGTTCCACCCGCCTTGAGACCTGCTTGTTCAGTTCCGAGGTAAAAAAGGCATACCTGCCCTTGCCTACCTCCTTGGACCGGTACATGGCCATATCGGCATTGGCAATCAGGGTATCCGGATCCGTGCCGTCGTCCGGACAGGTGGTCACACCGATGCTTACCCCGAGGAAAAACTCCTTATTGTCTATGACAAAGGAGTCCTGGAGGCAGGTCCTGATCCGTTCAATGATATTGATGATAACATCTGTTTCATTGGTGTCCGGGATAAGGACGATGAACTCATCCCCGCCGTACCGGGCCACCGTGTCCTGCTCTCTCACACTTTCCAGCAGCCGTGAGGCAAGCTGCTGAAGGAGCAGGTCCCCCTTGGCATGTCCCAGGGTGTCATTCACATGCTTGAAATCATCCATGTCCAGGAAGATCAGGGCAAGACCGTGATCCTCCCTGGCAACCCTGCGTACGGACATGTCGATCCTGTCCCGGAGAAGGGTGCGGTTGGGAAGCCCTGTCAGGGCATCGTAATTGGCCTGGAACTTCAGCTGTTCCTCCCGCTCCCTGATATCACTCAGGTCGTTGAACACGGACATATACCGGATGGGCTCTCCCTGGGGATTGGTAATGGCGGTGATGGACAGCCACTCAGGGTAGGCCTCCCCGCTTTTACGGCGGTTCCATATCTCCCCGGACCAGTGCCCCTCCCGGTCCAGGGCCGCCCACATCTCCCTGTAAAACTCCCGGTCATGGCGGTCTGACTTGAGAAGGTTGGGATTCTGGCCGATGGCTTCGGCTTCCGTATACCCGGTTATGGTGGTAAACCCCTTGTTTACAAACTGGATGGTGCCGTCACGGCCTGTGACCACTACCCCTTCCACTGCATTGTCAAATACCTTCCGGGCCAGCTCGATTTCATCCTTAAACTTTTTCTGTTCCGACACATCCTGGACAATACCGGCTATTTTACGGGCATTTCCCAGTTCGTCCAATACAACTTCACCGATCTCATTTACGATTTTTTCCCGGCCGTCCTTCCTGATAATCCTGTACTCCAGGTCATAGGAGGATTTGGTTTCAATGGCCTTGTCAATGGTGGATTCAACGTGATACCTGTCATCCGGGTGGAGAATCTCGATAAAATCCGGATACCCCGGACAGATATCTTCCGGCCAGCCGAAAATATTGTACAATTGATCCGAACAGGAGAGTCCCCGGGTATGGATATCCCTTTCACAGTCCCCGAGTTTTGCAATGCGCTGTGCCTCCCTGAGCCGGGCCTCATTCTCCTTTAATGCGGTTTCAGCCTGTTTCTGCTCCGAAATATCGGTTGAGGCGCCAATGATACGCACGACCCGGCCATCGGGATCTTCAATGGGACTGAGCCGGGTCAGCCAGTATTTTTTACCCTCAGCATCCTCTGTTTCTTCCAGAAACTTGATGATCTTTTTCTCATGCGTGCACTGGGCCACCCTTTCTTTGAACAGCTCAAGTGCCCGGCCGGTCATACTCCCTGACAGGACATCCAGGGCCCTTCCCGTCACCCTGCCCTGGGCAATGTCCCTGAGGACTTCATACTGCTGGTTCACATTTTCAAACAGGACAAGGTTGTTCTCCCTTACCCTCAATGCAAAAATGGCGATATCCACACCGTCAAACACATTTTCAAGGAATTGTTCCTGGGCCACCAGCTGGTTTTTATTCTTTCTCTGCCCTATGGCCACGGCAAGGGATTCGGCGATCTGCTCCATCAGTTCCGTTTCGTGGCCGGTCCACGTCCTGGGCGCCGGGGAATAGATTAAAATAACGCCCATTAAGTGGCCGTCGTTCTGGAGGGGAACGGCTAATCCGGAGCGGATCCCGGTATCTTCAATAAAACGGTCCAGCCCTTTTTTATCCTCTGTCTTTTTTGTATCGGAAAAGGCATAGGGCCTGAAGTTAAAAATCAGTTCCCTGAAAAAAGGCCGGGCATTGGCCACATCAAGGGTGAGCCCTGAAAAATCGGGGATATTTTCAGGTGCCTTGGCATAGTCAATGGTTAACAGCGTGGCCCCGGGAGCCACTTTGATATAAGCGGCGCCGCAGGATTCAAAGATTCCCAGGAGCTGGGCCAATACCTGGTTGATGGTGTAGGCAGTGGTTTTATCCTGGATGATGCAATTGGAAATGGTGCTGAGCACCCTGAGGCGGTTCCGGCTGTTTCCCAGCGCCAGGGTTCTCTCGCTGACCAGGGATTCAAGGTTCCGGCGGTGGCCGGACAACTCCGCTTCCATCTGCTTGATCCTGGTGATATCATTTCCCACGCAGAGGACTTCGACCAGATCACCGGTATCGTTATAGATGCCCTTATTGGACCAGGACACCCAGACCTTTGTCCCGTCTTTTTTTATGTTTTCATTGGTATGGTTGGCATAGGTTCTGGGATCTTCAAGGATATCGTTCAGGTCCACTGTCCCTGCACCGTCAAAGTCCTCATCCGCCATAATGGTTCCAACGGGAGAGCGGCCCACGAGTTCATCCTCGGCAAACCCGAAAAAGGCGACTCCGAACGGGTTGATGTAAGTAATGGTCCCCCGGATATCCATGCTGAGGATAATACTGTTGGCCGCCTCAACCAGTCCCTGGTAATTGGGATGGACGGCGGCCTGTTCTCCGGATAAATCCTTGTTGTCGGAATGACTGCCCATATACTATCCCGTCGGAATCATTTGACTTCTTTGACCGGTTTACGCATTCAATCCCGCTAAGATATCCTGGTAACTCATTCTCTCTTCGTCCCTGTAGAATATCCCCACGCCAAAGGGCTGGTTTTCAGCCGCCCGCATGGCGATCTCCATATTGTCAGCCCTGGGGCCGACCCTGAGGGGATGAACGTTTTTCTTCAAATTCTTCCAGGTTATATTGGTTTTGTCAAATGTAACACAAGGGGTAAGGATATGTATAAATGAAAATCCGCTGTGGCGGGTTCCCTCCATAATAACCTCTTTCATGCCCTCGGGATCCCCGGCATAGCCCCTGGCCACAAATGATGCACCGTAGGAGAGTGCCAGGCGGACCGGGTTCAGGGGGCTGTCCGGATTGCCGATGGGATGGGAGTTGGTCTTCTGCTCATACGGGGTGGTGGAAGAAGACTGGCCCTTGGTCAGCCCGTAAATGGAATTATCAAACAGGATAAAGGTAATATCTATATTTTTCCGGGCCACATGGGGAAGATGGCCCCCGCCGATGCCCAGGGCATCACCGTCGCCGGCCACGGCAAACACGGTGAGGTCCGGCCGGGCCAGTTTCAGTCCGCATGCCACGGGAACGGACCTGCCGTGCAGGGAATGGAACCCATAGGAGTTGATAAAAATCGGGGTGCGGCCTGAACAGCCGATCCCGCTTACCGTGCAGATATTTTCATGGCTCAGCTCCATCTCCCTGCAGGCCTTGTAAAAGGCATCCATGATGCCGAAATACCCGCAACCCGGGCACCAGGTGGGCAGATCGCCGGACCTGTACTGCAAAAAGTCCATGGCCCTGACCTGGTCCAGTTTCTCGTCCAGGTATTCTGAATCCGTATAACTCGATTGATTTGTTTCCATCACATCTCCCTCATCTTATCAAGAATATCCTCTGCTGCCATGGGCCGGCCCGTGATAAAGTTCAGCCGTTCACAGGGGCGCTGGAGAACCTGGGTGGCAAAATCTGCAAACTGTCCGGAAAAGTTCAGCTCCGGCACCAGAATTTTCTCACACCGGTCTGAAAATTCCTTTAAAGCCTCTTCGGGAAAGGGGCTGAGCATCATGGAAGAGAAGGAGGCTGCATTGATCCCCTCCTTCCTGGCCGTGGCCACTGCCTCGTGTGCAGCCCCGGCTGAAGATCCCCAGGAAATCACCCCGATATCGGCCCGCTCTTTTTGAAAATCAGATATTACCGGCGCCGGTGCATCATCAAGAACGGCCATATGTTTTCTGAACCGTTTCTCGCTCATGGCAAGATGGCCCTTGTCCGAATAATTGGGGCGGCCGTCTTCATCATGCTCAAGGCCGGTATAAAAGGAGATTCCTCCCGGGGTGCCCGGGATGGCCCGCGGCGAAATCCCGCTCTCCGTGATCTTATACCGTTGGTAGGCTTTGAGTTCTTCTTCGTCAGGGGCAATATTTGCATTGAGCATCTCAGACCCGGGCTTTTCCGGCAGATCAATGTTGCGGATGGAGTTGGACAGGAAAAAATCCAGGAGCAGCAAGACCAGGGTCTGGTATTTTTCCGCCAGGTACAGGGCAAGCACGGTGGCATCGTAGCAGGAGGCCGTGTTTGTGGGTGCCAGCACTATCCTCGGACAATCCCCTGTGGCGCTGTACAGGGCCGCGTTAAAATCGCTCTGCTCGGTTTTAGTGGGAATACCGGTTGACGGCCCGCCCCTCTGGGAGTTGACAATCACCGCCGGCACCTCGGCCATCACGGAAAGCCCGGTAAATTCCGTCATCAGGGCAAACCCCGGACCCGAGGTGGCGGTCATGGCCCTGACACCGCCGTACCCTGCGCCGATCACCGCACCAATGGCGGAGATCTCATCCTCGGTTTGAAGCAGGGTGCCGCCGTAGGCGGGCAGTTCCTTACTCAAAATTTCCATAATCTTTGTGGCCGGTGTGATGGGATACCCTGCATAAAACTTAAGATCCGCATCAAGGGCAGCCTTTGCCACCAGCTGGTTGCCGTTGATGATCAGTTTATCCCCTTCGGGCTTCATCTGAACCCCCTTAAAGGAAAAATCATCCGCTTTCTCTATGTGGTTGCAGGTCCATTCAAACCCTTCAATAAACGAGTTCACATTGGAGTCGATGACAATCTGCTTCTTTTTTCCGTATCTGGCTTTAATGGATTCGGTAAACCCTTTCTTATCCAGATGAAACAGGGCGGCAATCGCTCCCAGGGCCACCATATTCCTTCCCCTGAGATTTCCGGCAGCCCGCTGGGCCAGCATGGCCAGGGGGATACCGTAGGGCACCACCGAGGGGTCTGCCCATCCCAGCACACTTTTGTCCTCTTCATGGGCTTTTGCAGGCTGGCTGTCGTAGATCAGAATTCCGCCCTTTTTCAGGGCGGACAACTGGGAGATGGCATGGCCGTCGTTAAGGGCAATCAGTACATCGGCCAGTTTTCCGGGAGAGTTGATCACTGCAGAGGAAATCCGTGTATGGGCCACACATTTTCCAAAGCCCCGGATCTCTGCCGGATAGGCGTCAAAGGACATGATTTCAAACCCCTGCCCGCTCATGAACCGGCTCAGGATTTCTCCGGCTGAGATGGTCCCCTCACCGGCACTGCCGCAGATTTCAATGACGATATTTATATCTTTCATAGATTGAAATTCCTTGTGTTTGGATGCCGCTGTGTTTAAGCTTCCTCAATATCTTCCCACCAGGTGGTTTTGATTTTCACCCCTTCCAGGTCAAAGTACTTCCGTCCGACAGATTCGATGACCTTGTAGTCACCGAGCAGATTCATGGCCGTAACCTCACCCTGAACCACGGCATTGGGCCATCCGATGGAGGTGGTATAGGCATTGACATTAGGGTTATAGACCTGTGCGCAGCTGCCGCAGGCATAGATATCGGGATTATTGGTCCGCATGGTCTCATCCACCAGGATGCCGTGGTCAATATCCAGGCCGCATCCCCTGGCAAAGTCGACGCTGGGAACCAGGCCGTTAAAGGAAAATACCATATCCACCTGTTTTTCCTTTCCCTTTTGGGTGGTCACCCTGTACCCTGCCCCGGATTCTGTTATGGCGCTTATATCGTCCTTTACCACAAGATCCACATCCAGTCCGGACAATGATTTCTCAATAACCGCCTCCATCTCATCGTTAAGATTAAAAGGCCAGAATGCATTGGGATAGATCAGGAGGGTTATTTTCTTTCCCATTTTGGCAAGCAGCCGCAGGAACTTAAACCCCACAAGATCGCCGCCAAAGATAAAAAACTCATTGGCATTCCGGATCTCCTCCTTATACTCGACGACCTGGTTATAGGAAGAGATAAATTTCAGGCAGGAGGCATAGGGGCGCATGGAGGGCAGTACCCTGGCCCGTGAGCCTGATGCGATAATCAGTTTGGTATAGTGGATCTCCTCCTTGTGATGCAGAAAAACCGTATGAGTGGCCGGGTTTATACTGTCAACTTCCTGGCCCAGTCGGAGACGGATACCGGTTTCACTGTAACTTGACAATTGTTTGACCAGGAGATCCTGGGAGTCGATTTCGTCCAGGATATACCGGGTCAGTTTAGGTTTGGAATAAAATGGAATGGCCTCGTCCGAGACGATGGTGATCTTGGCATCCTTATCCTTTTCCCGCAGGGTGTACGCGGCATGATTTCCGGCCGGTCCGTTCCCTATGATGACATAATGGTCGTTGGTTGGCATTCTTCCTCCGGTTTTAATAATTTAGGACTCGTTACAAAATAACTTGATCCAATCTGTTTCCAAAAACCCTTAGGGTATTTTAAAAACAAAAGATCAAGTAATCCTGAAGCCGATCCTTACTCATCCACATCCATTTCTATCAATTCCGTTTTGGTCACTGAGATACAGTCCATGGGGCAGGCTGAGTAACACTGGCCGCAACGGATGCAGGCGTCATTGTCAATGGTGATGGAGGTCACCTTGTTCCACTCTGCGGTCTCCTGGTATTCACCGTAAGTACCGTCGGCATTCATGGGAATGGCCTCCACCATTTTAATACAGTCCTTTGGCGCCACGTCTATGCAGGCTGAACAATAAATGCACCGCAGGGGATCGATTTCATATTTCAGGTTGCACAGGTAGCACCGCTTGGACTCCTCATGGGCCTGGTCCGCCTCATACCCTGTTTCCACCTCATTGGTGGCAACGGCAACCCGCTCCTCCATATCAATGGTATTCATGGGTACTTTACGGATAAAATCGTAAGCCCTGGGACGATCTGTTGAGGCATGGGATTCAAGCCGCACCACCTTTTTCTTCCGCGTCATGCCGATGAGGTGCTCATCCACGGCCAGTGCAGCGCTCCTGCCCCCGGCAATGGCAGAGATCACATCTGACGATCCGGTCATAAAATCCCCGGCCGCGAAAACACCCGCCAGATGCGTGGTGTTTTTCTCCCGGTCCAGGCCGGCTGCCAGGTCCTCGGACAGGGCGCCGGGATCCGGAGACTGGCCCAGGGCTGCAATCACACTGTCGCAGGGAACGCAGAATTCCGAATCTTCAATGGGGACTGAGATCCGGTAAGGCGGTTCGTCAATGGTCTCCAGCCGGGTGCGGGTGAACTCAATACCCGAAACTTTGCCGTCCTTCCCCAGAATATTTGCCGGCTGGACCAGGGTATGGGTGACGATGCCCTCAAACCGGGCCTCGTGTTTCTCAGTCTCGTCAATCCGCATATACTCCAGGGTTTTCCGGATATTGATCTTCACGTCCGTTGCCCCCAGGCGGATGGCGGACCTGGCGCAGTCCACGGCAGTGAATCCCGCACCGATGACCACCACGGTGTCCCCCACATAAGGGGTTTCACCGGCATTGATCCGGTTCATGAAATCCAGTCCGTGGTAGAAGTTCTCAAGACCTTCACCCTCTACCCCGAGGGATCTGGGTTTGGTGCACCCCGTGGCCACCACAACGGCATCGTACTCCTTGCTCAGCGAATCCAGGGTAAAGTCCTTTCCCACGGTCTGACCGGTTTTCAGATCCACGCCCA
The DNA here is from genome assembly GCA_022361395.1 of Desulfobacterales bacterium. GTDB lineage: Bacteria > Desulfobacterota > Desulfobacteria > Desulfobacterales > Desulfobacteraceae > Desulfobacter. Next base: position 10,700 of record JAKSAX010000312.1, read on the forward strand.
GGCGAAGGATATTGTTGATCTCTATCATGAGCAGGTCCCGGGGCAGCCTGAACTCCGGAATCCCGTACATCAGCATACCGCCCGGTTTTTCCTCGGATTCAAAAATAACTGCCTTATGACCCAGAATGGCCAGGTCATGGGCTGCGGCAAGCCCTGCCGGGCCGGAGCCCACCACGGCGACCGCCTTGCCCGTCGGGGCGTATAACCCCTCAAGGATCCGGTGCATGGGGGACTTCAGGTCTGCGCATGATCTTTTCAGATGGCAGATCCCCACGCTTTCCCCGTTGTCCGGTTCTCCATGGCGGCAGGCAGCCTCGCAGGGCCGGGAACATATCCGGCCCAGAACACCGGGCAGGATATTCGCCCCCCGGTTCAATTCGTAGGCCCGGCCGTAACGTTTTTCGTTGATACACCGGATGTACCCCGGAATATTTGTTTTTGCAGGACAGGCCTCCTGGCAGGGAACGCTTTTGGCCACCTGGCCGAAATCCCTGGGATCCGTTGAATAGGCGATCTGGGTCACCGAATGGGACGAGTAGATCTTTGTATTGTCCTGGTGCACTCTCTGTTCTTTGGAATATAGATCTTTTTTCTTCAATGTTTACCCCATGATAAAAGTTGTAGAAAAAGGAAAGACGATTCTAAATTTAGCCTTTTCCGGTCTTTGTGTCAAAGGATTTTCTGCCAAGGGCAATCGCATGCAAACCTGTCACGGATTTAATTTTTAAAGGTTTTGGACACTTATGCCTTATCCGGATTTTGCCTGCGATGGCCTGTACAAAAGTAACGTGTTCGAATCATTGGCCTGAAAGTTAGTTGGCCTTGATTTCCTGCCTGCCTTATCCCAGAGGCGAATCGTGCTTCCCGGAAGAGATTTGCCTTGGTCGCCCAGGGATTTACCGGCACCTATCCAGAGCGCCGTCAGCCGCGTTAAATTCATCCACCATGATGATGCGGTACCCGTAAACCGGTTCCACCCGTTCCATACTGGATGCCGTGTTGCCTGTAACCCTTGCCACAACAGCCATACCCGACTCAGCCAGATGATGAATGATCTTCTCGGCCCAGTCTCCCTCACCCGGGTCTGAAAAAGTGAATTCACGGATATCAGATACTGCGGAGAACCCCTTATTTAACTTTTTCACACCCTGTTGAATTTCGTTATAAATCTTCTGGCCGTCGCCGGTGTCAATGGCACCCAGTTTTATATACAGCCTGTTCTTAGCTTCATCAACTTTAATATCATACATGGAAGATCCTTTGGCCTGCTTGAATATAAAACCCATCTTATTCGATTTGGAACAGAAATGGAAGGGTATAAATAAGGAAAAAACCGGTTAGGCCCGGTGCCAAATTAAAATCGTCCAAAATTTGAATTAAATTTAAACCGGGCACAAAAAGCATCTAATTTCAATGGACGATTTATTTATGTTTTTGTGCCTTATCCGTTTACTTCCATATATTTTTTCAATGCCTTTCTGGTCGTATCAAATGCCAGCCTGTCCCATGGGATGTCCTCTTTTTTAAATTCATCAATGGACATGGACTCATGGCAGGGCCGGATGGTTCCCCCTGTTATCCGGCTCTGGTATACGATGATGATATTTGCCTCACCCGGATATGAGTAGTTGCCCAGCAGGCATTTGATCCTGGAGTGCAGGCCTGTTTCTTCATAAAACTCCCGGATGGCCGCCTCTTCAAGGGTCTCCCCCCGGTCCACAAACCCTCCCGGCAGGACCCACTGCCCCTTCTTGGGCTCTTTATTCCGTCTTTGAAGGACAATCCCCTTACCGGTTTCCGCAATAGTGCAGGCCACCAGCTTGGGATCAAGGTAAAAAATAAATTCACACGCACTGCACACAAGTCTTTCCGGCTCGTTTGACACCAGCCTCTTTTTAACAAATGCACCGCCGCATAAAGGACAGAACTTATATATGGCTTTCTTATTCATGGGTATACCTTATACCATTAATTGCTGCATAACCATAGGGGTCAGTCGCTTGGTGCAAAGGAAATAAACATCACACTGGAAAAATTCGGAAGAGTGTAGATTATCTGCCAGGAATTTCGGCGTAGTTGCCCGAATGGTAGGAGATGTGAACAGTTAAAAAGTTCACCATGAACAGTCTCTAAAATTTTGCAACCGGGTACACAAGGCTTTTGTTATTCAAAACTATTTCTAAGCCTGACCCTGCGGTTGATGATACCATGATTGTTGCCCCTGAGATTAATTGTTTTCAATGATTGACAGCTTTTTAGAGATCCAATGGACTTTTGATTTCTTTCAATGTTTTCGATTTTACAGTATGGGTATAAATCATAGTTGTTCTAACATCACTATGTCCCAAAAGCTCCTGAATTGTCCTGATATCATAATTTGCCTGGAGCAGATGACTGGCAAAACTGTGC
>JAKSAX010000570.1 GCA_022361395.1 Desulfobacterales bacterium
AATAAAAATCTAACACAATACTAATCAAGCTCTAACAATTTTGGCACTGGTATACCCTAGTTCCATAAATTTTTCAATCAGGGAACCCGGTTTTATCAGATGATTGAAGGGAGGCGAAACTTCTTTTTTCAACAGATGTTAATAGGTGGTGTACAGATCGGAAATTTTAAACTGCAGAGTCTTTTGACTGACGTTTAAAAGTTCGAATTTTGAATCACCCAGGCGGACCCCGGTTATGGCATCGGCCGTTGAAATATGGTGTGCATAAGCGTACTGGGGATCAAGGTCCAGCAAAAATACATCCAGATGAATGATTTTATCCGTCAATCCTTTAAAAACCAGTCTGCTCTTGTTAAAGGTAAGGCTTTTCCCCTTATTTAAAACAACCCGGTCATCAAAAATCCTGACCCCTTCCTGAAACTCCGGATGGGCTTCAATACGGCCAGTATCAGCCATAAACGTATTGGTTCGCCAGTCCGTGAAGTGATAGGCCATAACCCCTGGGATAGATATTAAGAAAAGGATAAACAATATGGAAAAAATGCTTATTTTATCAAATTTCGGTTTCATAATCGCTTTGTACTTATTAAATTTTAAAATACATCAGCGGCTATTTAGCCGAAAAAATTCATAAAAGTCAAGTTATAACAAACACTTAATCCAAAAAACGCCCTGAAACTGCGGCAAACGGCCGGCGGATCACTCCACAATGGCAACGGCCCTGACCCAGGCAGCTGAGGCTGACTTTATCTTGACCGGCAGGCAGGAAACCTTGAAACCGTGTGGTTTCGGGATTTTCCCCAGGTTGGCCATCTTCTCCATATGGCAGTATCCTTTTTCAATCCCTGCAAAGTGGGCCTCCCAGACAACGGATGGATCTTTGGTCTGTGCAAACTCCTTTGCCAGAAAGGGCAGAGGCCTGTCCCAGGACCAGGCATCTATCCCGGTTACCCGTATCCCCTGTTCAAGAAGATAAAGGGTGGATTCCCGGGTCATGCCGCAGCCTTTGAACAGGTAATCAGGTGTACCCCAGAACCTGTCCGCACCGGTCCTGATCAAGACGATATCCAGGGGTTTCAGCGTATACCCGATCTTGTCCAGTGCCAGGTCAATGTGATCCGGGGTAATGGCCTCACCGTCATTCAGATGGGAAAAATCAAGTACAACACCGTCACTAAAACACCAGTCCAGGGGAATTTCGTCTATGGTCAGGGCGGGTTTTCCCCCGTCCATGGAAGGATGATAGTGGTATGGTGCATCCAGGTGGGTACCTGAATGGGTGGTCAGGGAAACCGTTTCCAGAGCCCAGCCGAGTCCTCCGGGGAGCTGATCTTTTTCAAGGCCGGGAAAAAAGGTCTTCATCTGCTCTGCACCGGCTTCATGGCCGACATAGGTTACCTTGGGTATCATTTCGGGCGGATCACTGGGGAGATCCGGTTCGATACTGATACTGAGATCAATGATTATCCGGTCTGTCATTTGTCCTCCTGTATATCCTTTGCTTATTGAAAACGTGCTGGATCTGCATTTTCAGCCGTCTTAAAGGTTGTAGCAAACTCCGGTTCCCATGTCACCATTCAAATGGATCCCGCGCATGGCGCCTGTGGTTCAGATACCGGGCAGCTTACGAAATCGTCAAATCATTTGACAATGGATAATTCCAGCTGGTATTATTCCTCCTATCGTCCTACTGGCAAGCCTGTATAAATTATTCTCCTGATTGATGCGAAAATTCAGATAGCCGTCTGACAAGACAGTATATTTTTAATATTATCATCAACCACCGAAAGGCAGACTATGCAATTTTCCCACACCCAACAGGGCCGCGGAATGCAGCGGTTTCAAAGGGCCTGTGCCTATCTGTTTTCCCCTGACCATGCCAGGGATCCCCGTTTTCTGGAAACCCTGGATGAAAAGATGGTAAAACAGGCTTTCAGAAAAAAGGCCAAACAGTATCACCCCGATCTCCACGGCCATGAAGCCCGAAATCTCCGCCACCGCCGCAGGGAACGGTTCGTCAGGATAAAGGAGTCCTACGAGTATCTCAGTTTAAAAATTCATGATCACGCCCGGCCTGCCGGTCATGCTCCCCAAAAGACCCGGGAGAAAAGACCTGTGGTGATAGCCGTCGGCGGCGCCAAAGGCGGTATCGGGAAAAGCCTTTTCGCCGCCAACCTGGCGATTTATCTGTCCCGGTGCGGGTACAGGACCGTTGCCGCGGACCTGGACCTTGGCGGTGCCAATCTTCATTTGTACCTGGGAAAGACCCGCCTTAGAAAAAGTGTCAATGACTTTCTTAAAAAAAAGGCGGATACATTGGCGCAGGTCCTGGAGCATACTGCATACGGGCCTGAACTGATCGGGGGAGACAGCTCCTTTCTCGGGGCCGGCAATATCGGGTTTGCCAGAAAGCTGAAGCTGATGAAGGCTGTCAGGAAAATGGATGCAGATGTTGTGGTGGTTGACCTTGGCGGGGATACTGCCTTTAATGTCCTGGATTTTTTCCTGTCCGCAGATGTGGGTGTGGTCATGACCACCTGCGATCCTGCCTCTTACCTGGAGGCCTATGCATTTATCAAAGTGGCATTGTTCAGAAAGCTTAACCGGATATTCGGACCGGAATCCTTTTATTCAGGTCCTGTGGACCCGGTGTTGCGCCGGATGATCCGGGAGGCGACCCAGACCATTGACAACTCAGCCGTTACGGGTATTTCACAACTCAGACAGGAGGTCAGGGATAAGACAGGAAGCGGCCTGCGGGTCCTGGATCAGGTGCTGAAACAGTATACCCCGTTTGTAATCGTGAACAAGGCCGGTGATACGGCCTCAGCCCTGCCTCCGGTACAGCGGATCCAGAAAGTATGCCGTAAATCCCTGTCCATTGAAGTGCCTTACCTGGGCTGCCTCCCCTTTGAACCCGGAATGGAAGTCAGTGCCAGGACGCTGGTACCCTTTGTGACCACCCCGGAAGCTGCACCCTATGCAGAAAGGCTGAAAACCATGACCGAACAGCTCCTTCCCTTTTAACGGACCGGTTTGAAATCCGCCCAAAAAATGCCGGTTTTGCTGTATCCCGGGATAAGATAACACCGGCCGTAAAGATGCCCGGGGCTTTGATTCCCGTTTATACAGCCCGGAAATGCCATGGGGCTCTGCACCTGAACCATCCTGGCTCTCCGGCTAATCCCGCTGCTTGACAAATTCCCCTATCTTTGCCATATAAATCAGTCTGATGAACCAATCCCCAAATATAAGGAAATCCAATTGACCGGTATCAGTGAAGTGCTTGTCCTCATTCTGTTAATCTGCGGTATTCTGATTCTGCCCCGGATGTTTAAACCTGCACCGGCAAAATCAGCAGGTGCTTCAAAAAAATCCCCCCGGTCGTTCAGCATGAAATTGCGGGCCGGTATAGTGGTCTCCATTGTATTCCCCATTCTTGCAGCCTTTGTCATTCAGCCCTGGAAGGGGCAGCTTATACCCTACCTTGCCATAGGAATTCTTCCGGTCGGCCTTGCCTGGGCCCTGGTCTGGGTTCTTGCAGCCCGGAAAAAGTAACCCTGTTTAAACCAATAATTTATCTCTGCACCATTGCTGCATCCACATATCATTACTTTTATATTAAAATCCTAAAAAGTAATACTTATAAAAAATAAAATTAATTTCTTGACACATTCTATTTGGTGGTTAATTTTGTTTCAACGTGAGACAAAAACCGGACAAACCAAAAAACCAGCCGGTAAAACCAAAAGCCAAGGAGGCCATATTATGAGACTTGTAAGATACAATCCCTTAAACGAACTCTCTGTTTTCAGAAATGCATTTGATGACTTTTTCACAGATTCGGCATGGAAAACCAGGGAAACCAAATCCTGGTACCCTGCAGTGGACATCAAGAGCAATGAAGAGAGTGTTGAACTGAGCGTAGAACTTCCCGGAATGAACAAGGAAGACATTGCCGTCAACATCGAAGAGAAAGTGCTGACCATCTCAGGGGAACGGACCTTTGCAGATGAGGAGAAAAAAGAAAACTACTACAGGCGGGAGCGGCGCTACGGAAGCTTCAAACGGGCCTTTACCCTGTCCGATGACATCCTGACCGATGAAGTGACTGCGGATTATGCGGACGGCGTCCTCAAGGTTACCCTGAAAAAGGATACTGTGAAAGAGGCAGTAAAACAGATCACAGTTAACTAAGCCATCCCGGGTGAATTGCCGTCACCTGAAGCCGGTACGGCACCTGACTTAAAAATCCCGGGACTGATTCGTCAGTCCCGGGATCTTCTTTATAAAAATAAAAAGCGCATCCCCTGCCCTGTCACTGAGTACAGTCCGGAAGATGCGCCTTTTTTATCTGCAGCTGACCGGCAGTACCGGTCAGGGGAAATTAATGATGGTCGCCGTGACCTTCCCCGCTGTCATTCATCGTGTCATATGCTGCCTTGGCAATGCAAAAGGTCATGCCCGCCCCGAGGATGGAGATGGCATACCAGAACCCGCCGAAAAAAATGGCGTGGCCGATGTCCCAGGCCCATTCAAAACAAAATGGAAACATAAATTCTCTCCTTGTTTATTCGGTTTCAACTGCCTCAGCAGGTTTATTCAGTTCGATTTCCTGCGGGAATACCGGCAGGTACCTGAAACATACCATGATGAGCATGATGCCGTAAGCCACGGGCAGGATGGTGGTGGCCACTTCCTGCCAGGACGGGATGTACAATGCCCAGGTGTCAAAGGACATGACAGGGACTGCCATGATCTGGAGCACCATAACCCATCTGTTGAGGCAGACGCCGATCACACCGAGGATGATGGCGATCAAACGGATATTGGGATTCTCCCTTGTGCTTTTCATGATAAGGAGAATGCCCGGAACAATACCGCAGACAATGATCTCGGCAATCAGTATCCAGTATCCGTAAAAGGCATTGTTTGAATAAAAATGGTCCAGGGTGAACCCCAGACCCGGAGCCGTAACCTTGGCCCAGTAAATGGTGTCGATGATCTTTGCGATCATGTAGGTTGTGATCATCCATCCGGAAATCTTGGCCAGGAGATGAACGGTTTTGTCACCCACAAGTTTTTTACCGGAAACCGCCTCGGTGATCTTTGTCACCAGCAGGGTAAAGCAGGGGCCGAATGCGGCAGCGGACCAGGTGAAAAGGAAAAAGGTCCAGGGCCAAATCAAAAGGCCTTCACGAACGGCAAAGGGACGGCCGAACATAACGCCGGCAACCCCGCCCAGGGAACCCTGGTGGAAGAAGCTCAGGAAGGCGCCGGTGGCAGCAAAGACCGCCATCACACCGTGCATGTTATGGGCCAGGTGATGGAAAAAAGGCACCTTGTTGGCCTGGCGGTTTTCCAGGATATTGGGAATGAACTCAATGGTCAGCACCGCAAAGTAGCAGGAGAGGCAAAAGGCCACTTCCGTCAGCATTGAATGCACATTTGCATGCCAGAAGATGAACCAGCCGCGAAGGGGCTGTCCGATATCAATGGCCAGAATCAACAGGGCTGAACTGTAACAGATAAACCCGATGATAACGGCAAAGTTGATAATATTCTTGAGTTCGTCGACTTTAAAAATATATTTGAGAAGACCTGTGAAAAACGCCCCGCCTCCCACGGCAATGACGGCAAGGTCGGCCCAGATCCAGAGGGCAAACCCGTAGTAGTCATCCATGTTTGTCTGGTTCAGGCCTTTAAACCAGCAGAGGAACATGGCATAAACGCCCCAGAGCAGTACGGCACCTACAACGGCCATTCCGATCATGAACTTCGGAAAGGAGGTCCGCTTTACGCCTTCAGGTATTAATGCAGAATCCATATTTAATTACTCCTAAGTCTTGGATAGTTAGTCATGGGATGAAGATCCATGATGATTCTTAACCTTATCCCATTCACCATCGAGATAGTTGTCCCCGGCTTTTCTTACCCATTCCCGTTCGGACAGGTAATAGATCTTGGTGTTGGTGCCAAGACGTTCCAGAAGCCTGAATATCTTCGGGTTTCTGGATTTTCCGACCACTTTCGGATTCCTGGGGTCGGGATGGGGATCGGGTTTTACAATCTGAGTCACCTTATGGGCAGGATTGTTCAGATCGCCAAAGATGATGGCGCCGGCCGGGCACGCTGTGGTGCACGCGGTCTGGTATTCCATCTCTTCGATTTCCCGTTCTTC
>JAKSAX010000413.1 GCA_022361395.1 Desulfobacterales bacterium
CTGATCATCCTGCTCAGCAGCACTGAATCCAGGTCAAATACCGGTGCGCCCCGGCCTTCGAATCCTTTTCCGCTGTAATCACCGGTCAGGCAGAGGATGTTTTTCATACCCATGCGGGCAAGCTGGAGGGCCCGGCTTTCCATTCCCACCCGGTTCATGTCGCGGCAGGTAAAATGGACAATAACATCCAGGCCGAGTTTAAATATTTCATACCCCAGAACATCCGGGGAGAGGGAGGGATTTCCTCCGGGGTTGTCCGTTATGGACACGGCAGATACCCTGCCGTCGGCAAAGGCGTCCCTGGCAATGCCCACCAAGCTGTCCGTGGTGCGGCCAAAGGATTCCCGCCCGGGCACAAGTTCGATGGTCACCACAAAATTTTTGGGGTCCATCAGTTCTTCACTAAATATACGGAGCACGCGTCTTCTCCTGAAAAGGTTAAATTGTTCAAATAAACAATAGAACGCTTATTTAAATAAAACATTGATTTGAGTCAAGAAGATTCTGCTTTTTTTAAACTATTCCATATTCAGCATTTTTTTTCCCCGGGCAAGCCGGACCGGGGTCTGCTCATCTTCCAGGTCTTCCAGCACCCATTCAAGGGCTTCGGGGATGGGAATGTCCTGGGGACATTTGTCCAGGCACTCCCCGCATTGGATGCATTGGGAGGCGTAACCCAGCCCCTCTCCTGAAAAAATATCGCCGCACCGGACAGCGTACATGTATTTGGCCTCCGGCTCATTTTTGAACAGGTGAAGCTTGTTAAGCACCTCAAAGGCGGCTGAAATATTCACCCCCTCAGGGCAGGGCTTACAGTATTCGCAACCGGTGCACCCCACCTTCATCAGCCGCTTGTAGGTGGCCGAGGCCTCCCTGACAAGGGCCAGTTCTTTTGGCGTAAGGGAGTTGGCAGGGGCCTGGCCGGCAATGGCAAGGTTCTGGCGGATGTGGTCTTCTTGGTTCATTCCGGACAGGACCGTCGTGACCTCAGGCCGGTTCCATATCCAGCGCAGGGCCCATTCCACGGGCGTTCTTTTGATATCTGCCCGGTCCCATACCCCGGCCACTTCGGCAGGGGGGACGGGTTCACCGAGGTTGCCGCCGCGCAGGGGCTCCATGATAATCACTCCCAGGTTTTTTGATGCGGCGTATTCCAGGCCTTCCGTTCCGGCCTGGTGGGTTTCGTCCAGGTAGTTATACTGGATCTGGCAGATCTCCCAGGGGTAGTCGTCCACAATGGTTTTAAAATCATCAATATGGCCGTGAAAGGAAAATCCTGCATGGGTGATGCGGCCGTCTTTCTTTGCCTGGTCAATGAAATCCAGGACACCAAGGGCTTTCATCTTCTTCCACACAGGGCCGTTCAGGTTGTGGATGAGGTAGTAGTCAACGGTCTCCGTCTCCAGAAAGCCAAGCTGGGCATTGAGGAACCCGTCCATATCTTCCCTGGAACCAACCATCCAGGTGGGAAGCTTGGTGGCTATCCTTACCTTTTCCCGGTATCCGCCGCGGAGGGCCTTGCCCACCAGGGGTTCGCTTTTACCGCCGTGATAGGGCCATGCCGTATCCAGATAATTGACGCCGTTGTCAATGGCATCCCTTATCTGGGAAATGGCCCGGGGTTCATCAATGGCATTGGTTTTGTCCACAGGCAGGCGCATACAGCCAAAGCCTAAAATGGATAATCTGTCGCCTGTCTTAGGTACGTATCTGTACTCCATGGTCTCTCCTTAAATGTCTGAATCTGCAATCAGGGAACTGGTCTGTTTAAAGGGCAGCTTGATCAGGAAGCCGGTACCGCCGCCGGGGGTGGATGACACGCTCATCTGGCCGTTGTGGTTTTCCTTAACGATAAAATAGGAGACTGAAAGGCCAAGCCCGGTACCCTCACCCTGGGCCTTGGTTGTAAAAAAGGGTTCAAACACCCGTTTCCGGGTCCGGGCATCCATTCCCGGCCCGTTGTCTTCTATTTTAATACGGGCCATGGTGTTGGTTTTATCCGGCTGGATGGAAATGGCGAACTCAGGAGCGTAATCCTCGTCCGCAGGTTTGTTCTCCCCGCACATGGCATGGGCGCCGTTGGTCAGTATATTGAGGAAAACCTGCTGGATTTTTCCGGGTTCGCAGGGAACCGGCGGCATGTCCGGATCGTAATTTTTGATTATTTTTACCTGCCTGAAATCATACTTCTTTTTCAGGTCATAGTCGCTTTCAGCCAGGGTCAGGGTTTCGTCCATGAGGTCGGCCAGGTTGTTGAGCAGCATGCCTGAGTCGCCTTTCCGGGCAAATGAGAGCATGTTTGAGACAATTTCAGCTGCCCTCAGGCCTGAGGATTTGATGGTATCCAGCATTTTCAGGATGTTTCTGGCATCCATAAAGGCCTTGATGGTGCCCATGTCCGTGCCCAGCTGCTCCGCCGCCTTTAAATTGGGAGGCAGGTCAAGGGTGCTGAGGCGTTTTTTCAGGGTGTCTGCCGTCTGGATCATTCCGGCCAGGGGATTGTTGATCTCGTGGGCCATGCCCGCGGCAAGGCCGCCAACGGAGAGCATTTTTTCCGACTGGATTATCCGTTCTTCCAGGCGAACCTTTTCCGTGACGTCATCAATGCGGATTACCGCCCCCTCTGCGCCGTTGGCGGTGAGGGGATAGATGGTGATGTCCTCGTGACGGATGTCGTCTCCCTGGAGATAGGGATTCTGGTGCAGGGTCTGGGACCGGCGTGTCCTTATGGCCTGGTCGATCCGGTCCATCTCTTCGGCCAGCCGGGGGAATACCTCTTTCAGCGGCCTGCCCAGGGCCTGGTCCCGGGGGATCTCTGTGGTCCGGATGGCTCCCTGGTTCCACTGGGTGACCGTTCCGCCGGTATTGATGCCCACCAGGACCGAAGGCATGGAATCAATGATATTGGAGAGGTAGTTTTGAAGAAATGCCAGTTCTCTGTTGGCATCTGCCAGGCTTTCCACCATGGTTTCCATGGAGTGGCCGACCTGGTTCAGTTCCGTGAGCATGCCCGGCTCATATTTGGCCTTCATATTTCCTGAGGTGATCTCCCCGGAATAGGTGAGCAGCCGGGTCAGGGAGGGGGTGGTGAGCCGGCGTATGACCCAGGCAAAGACGGCGGCAAAGACAATTGCCAGTGAGAACATGATCAGGGTCTTTGCCTGGTAGGTCTGTTTGAGCTGCCGGTATGCATGGTCCGGGATGGCAATCATGATTTCAAGGGGGCAGTGGGTGTCATGGATATGCATGGGCTGGACGCCTGCAATGAGTCCCTGCATTGAAACATGTTCGTCAGGTCCAAGGGTTTTATAGGCCCCGGCAAGTGATGTAACGGATTCACCCTTCAGCGGGGCGCTGGCCCCGATGAGCCGGCCGTCCGAAAAAAGCGCCACCATCTGTGAATGGGTTTTCTGCTGGATTTTTTCCATGAGCTCAATGTGGTTGTCCAGCACAAAGCCGCCGATGAGGCTGCCCAGCACTTTTCCTGAAACCGGGTGAACAATGGGCATGGCCTTGATGATAAGGGTCAGGGAAGTCTGGGCGGTGGGTGCCCTGAAAACCATGCCGTGGTCCGGAATCCTGGTGGAAAGGATCATGGGTTGAATGGAGGAAAAATCGTAAAACGATGAACTGGCATCCACCCAGAGGGTTTGATCCGGCAGGGTGATGAATCCGATGTCCAGGTAAAAATTGGTATTGCCGTCAATGGCGGATAAGAGCAGGTCCTGGGTGCGGCCTTTATCCTTATTGTCCAGGGCATCCAGAAGAACCCGGTTGTTCAGGATCTCTTTCAGGGCCATGTCCACCAGGTCCGCCTGGTGTTCCAGGATAATTTCACCTATGGTCCTGCGCTGCTCAAAGGCGTCTTTGAGTTCATAGTCCAGGGACTGGACGGCGGAGTGGTAGGACCAAACAAGGAGCATTGAAGAAAATCCGGTCAGGACGATCAACACGTAGATGCTGAGCACAAAGGAGTGGGGCTTTGGGGTGTTCAGTTTAAAGGGGCGCATTTAAGGGTGGGTGTCCATACCTGAATATCGGAAGGCGGTCTGTTTTAATTCAAAGAGCCGTTTGGGCTGGATGCCTTTTCCACCAAGGCGAACTCTCCTGAAAAGACCTGCGGTACTTCATCGGCCCGGCCTTCGGTATCAAGGCGGACGGCCTCGGCCATGGCCACCCCGTTGTCATCGTTGATCCGCATTACGGTGACATCCATGTCTCCGGCCATGACGGCCTCAAGCTCACCGGAACCGCCGCCCCAGCCGTTCACCATAATATGATCCGTTCCCGGGGTCTGTTTCAATGCGTCAATGGCGCCCAGGGCCACGTCTGTTGAACAGGCGTAGAGAAAATCTATGTCAGGAAAGGTATTCAGGATTTCCAGGCTTGCGTTTCTGGCCCGGTCCCTGTTCCCATCCGTGTAATAGGCGGCTGCCTGGCGGAGATCCGGATAATCTTTCAAACTCTCTGAAAAACTGTCGCCCCGCATCACGGATACATATCCCCTGGAAAAATAAAGCAGCCCGTAGCTGCCCCTGCCTTCTGTCTTTTCCAGAAAGTACCTGGCAATTTTCCGGGTGCCCAGGATATGGTCGAATCCCACGTATAAAAAAGGCTGCTTGCCTTCCCAGGCCCGCAGAGGTGTGGTAATGTTCTGGAGAATCACCTTTGGAGACCGGCGGGTGATGATTCTCTGGATTATCCGCTTGTGGCGCTGGATATCCAGGGTGAAGATCAGGTAGTCCGGGTTCATATCAAGGCTTTTCCGGATCATCTGCTCCTGGATGCGGTAGTCCACGGCAGGCTTGGTGAAGAATTCCGAGATCTCATAGTTCAGCCGGATTTCATCCATCCTGGCCTTGAAGGCGGCAATGCTCCTGTGCCAGTAATCCGAGGCCTGCATGCCCGGATAGATCACTGCTATAGAGACCGGTTTTCGATCTGTTTCCGGCAGGGGAACCCCCTTGAGGCTGACCATCCGGGAAAATGCCTTTGCCTTCGGAACCTGTTCCGGATGACGCTGTTCATACTCAGGCAGGGTAAAATACTCGGATGCCCGGCCCTGGTCCCGGACGGAAAACACCCCGATAATGAGCCAGGCCATCAGGCTGAAAACTATGATTTTTATACTGGTACAGGGCATGGGGTCTCCAAACGGATCTGCCTGCAGGCTTTGTTTTTAGTTGGTAAAACAGTCAAAGACATCTATAAATATATAGTTTGTCTATACTTTTTTCAAGTGACGGAAAGCCGGATTATGCCCCTGTCCGGGATAAAGGGATATCCGGGTTGAAAAACGGGCTGGAAGTCCCATATTTATATACAGTTTGACTCAAATTAAGGATGCACCAGTATGACCTGTATATCTCCGAAAATCAAGGGGTTGTTTCTAAGCATAATGGCCGGGTGCCTGATCTTTGTATCCGGGGTTTCGGCTGCTGATGCCAAACCGGTTTTAATCCTGGGCGATTCTCTGACCGCAGGGCTGGGGGTGATGCCTGAACAGGCCTATCCCTCCCTGATTCAGAAGAGACTGGAAAAAGCAGGCCGGGGGGCGGTCCGGATAATAAACGGCGGGATCAGCGGATCCACAAGCGCCGGGGCCTATGCCAGGCTGAAGTGGTACCTCAAAGCCCGGCCCGGGATCCTGATCCTGGCGCTGGGTGCCAACGACGGCCTCCGGGGGCTCCCGGTCCGGGAGATGGAAAAAAATCTGGATAAGACCATCGTCCTGGCAAAGGAATCCGATATCCGGGTGATCATCGCAGGGATGCAGATCCCTCCGAATTACGGGCCTGATTATGCCGCCAGTTTCCGGCAGGTGTTTCCGGATCTTGCCCGGCGTCACAATATCCCTTTGATTCCTTTTCTGCTAGAAGGTGTGGCTGGAATGGCGGGTCTTAACCAGGCAGACGGCATCCACCCCAACCCCCTGGGCCATGAAATTATTGCAGACCAGGTCTATCCCTATATTCTGGAGAGTTTATGATTCTTGACGTTCAAGAGGTGAACAAAACCTTTGACCAGCCCGGTTCAGGCCGCCTCCAGGTCCTGACCGGGGTCGGCTTTTCCATTGACCGCAGGGAAACCGCCGCCATTGTCGGCCAGTCGGGCAGCGGGAAAACCACCCTGCTCTCCCTGATTGCAGGGCTGGATCATCCTGATTCAGGCCGGATTATCCTGGATAACCGGGACCTGGCCGGGATGAACCAGGACGGGCTGTCCAGGTACCGGGCCCGTAAAATCGGCATTATCTTCCAGCAGTTCCATCTCATGCCCCATCTGACAGCCCGGGAAAATATCAGCCTGCCCCTGGAAATTCACAACTCCGATCGCATTGCGGAGCGGACCGATGCCATGCTTGAACAGGTGGGGCTGGCAGACCGCCGGCACCATTTGCCGGGGCAGCTGTCCGGGGGGGAATGCCAGCGGGTGGCCATTGCAAGGGCACTGGTGATCAAACCTTCCCTGCTGCTGGCAGATGAGCCCACCGGCAATCTTGATACGGAAACCGGTGAGGTTGTGGCCAACCTGCTATTTGACCTTGTGGAAAAGGATGAGAAGAGCATGGTGCTGGTTACCCATAACCCGGAACTGGCCGCCCGCTGCCACAGGGTGTGCCGGCTTGACAAGGGGCGGTTGACCTGATGCTCTGGATGCGGATGGCCCTGGGGGAACTGAGGGTTAATAAAGGCTTCAGCCTCTTTTTTATTCTGAACCTCTCCATCGGGCTCGCAGGTTTTATTGCCGTCCAGTCCTTTGGCAGATCCCTGGACCGTCACATGGACCATAACTTAAGAGAGATCCTTACGGCTGACCTGGTGCTGTCCGCCAGTTCGCCGATGACGGAAAAGGAAGTGTCACTCACTGACCAGGTCCTCGGGCCGGAGAAATCAACCGCCCGCCTCACGGCGTTTTATACCATGGTCAGGCCCCGGCCGGATACAGGAGCAGGGGGTAATCTGCCGTCCCGCCTGGTAAGGGTGATGGCCATTGACCCGGCCTTTCCCCTGTACGGGAAATTTGTTCTTGAGGGCAACACGGATCCGGCAATTCTCCAGTCGGAACCCGGGCTGTTTATGACCAGGGATACGGCCTTTGCACTGGGGCTGCGGCAGGATAAGGACTTCAACACGCCGCTGCGGCTGGGAACCCGGGCTTTTTTTATCCGTGATTTTTTCAGCGAAGACCCTGATAAATCCCTGACCTCTGTGGACCTGGCACCCAAGGTCTATATGGGGCTGGATCAGCTGGAGACCACCGGCCTGGTCAGCTTCGGCAGCCGGATCCGCTATTTTTACTTTTACACCTTTCCGGAAGGCACGGATGTCCCGGCAATGGCACGGAATCTGGAATCCCGGTTCTTTGACCTGACCAACGGCAGGCCCAGGATCAACATCTTTGATATCAGGGATGTGAACCGCAGGCTGGGCAGGCTTACCCGGTACTTTACAGGATATATGGGACTGGTGAGCATTGTTGCCCTGTTTCTGGCCGGGATGTCGGGCGCCTATCTGTTCCGGGGGGTGGTTACCCTGAAACAAAAGGAGATGGCCATCTTAATGAGTACCGGGGCCATCCGGAGGGAGATCTACTGGTTTGTCAGTATCCAGCTGATTATCCTCGGTGCCCTGTCCGCCGTCCTGGCCCTTGGGGCCTCGTTCCTGCTGATGCCGGCCTTTCCCCTTATTTTCAAGGGACTGATCCCCGAAGGCCTTGTCCTTGGCATAGACCCGTCCACAGTGATCCTGGCCCTGACCCTGGGCAGTGCAGGCAGCCTTGTATTCTGCCTGCCCGTGTTCGTGAAGATCTTCAGTATCCACCCCCGGGCCCTGCTCCGGGGACTGGAGGCGTCCTCCGCGGACAGGACAGGGAGAAGACGGATCCGGCAGGCTGCATCCTTTATTCCGGGGCTTGCCGCCTTTTTCGGGGTCTCCGTCATGGTGGCCGGATCCGGACGGGACGGCCTGGTGTTTGCCCTGGGATTTCTCCTGGCCACGGGAATTTTGTCCACCCTGGGCAGCCTGGTGTTCTGGTGGTGCCGGCTGTTGGCCCAAAGCCGCTTCACAGCCCGGTTTACAGCGGGGAAAATAGCCCTGAGAAACCTGTTCAGAAATAAGTGGTCGTCCCTGTCCTGTTTTGTCACCATTGCCATGGGCGTGTTTCTCATCTCCCTGATTCCCCAGATCCAGAAAGGCCTTGAGTCGGAGATCATGCGGCCCGAAGGCCTGAAGCTGCCCGTTTTTTTCCTGGTGGATGTCCAGGATGAGCAGGCAGGACCCCTGGCCGGGTTTATGGCAGACCGGACCGGGGAGCTCTCCCACCTCTCCCCCACGGTCCAGGGGCGGATACTTGAGGTAAACGGCCGGCCTTTTTTTGAAAAAAACACGGATAAGGCGGATCGGCTGACAAGGGGCCGGAACGGCAGGGCAGGGGGGCGGCGGCTGGAGTTTATCTTTTCCTATAGAAAATCATTGGCAGATTCTGAAACCCTTGTTGCCGGAAGCCCGTTGACCCCCGAACCCTGGGCGTTCGGATCCGGAGACCCCTTTGAAGTCTCCGTGGCTGTCTCTTTTGCAGACCGGTTTGGCCTGGAAATAGGGGATATTATCAGGTTCGACGTCCAGGGCATTCCATTGACCGGCCAGGTGAAAAACCTGCGCAAGGTCAGGTGGAACTCCTTTCAGCCCAATTTTTTCCTGCTCTTCCAGGACGGGGTTCTCAACGATGCCCCGAAAACCCATCTGGGCGCTATTTCAAATGTTCCGTCCGATCAGCGGCTGGAACTGAAAAACAACCTGGTGGACCGGTTCCCCAATGTGTCGGTGATTGACGTCACCCAGACCGCCTCCACGATTTTAGAGGTGACAGACCGGCTTTCCCTGTCGGTCCGGTTTATGGCCTGGCTGGCCATCGGCGCCGGCCTGGTATCCATTTTTTCCATTGGCCGGCATGAGGCCAGGAAAAACAAGAACCAGATCAACCTGCTCAAGGTGCTGGGATGTGATTTCCTGACCCTCCAGGCCGTCAGCCTCATTGAATTCGGATTTATCGGGTTCACGGCCAGCCTCTGTGCCCTGGTGCTGAGCGCCGGCTTTTCCCTGGCTGTTTCCTGGTATTTTTTTGACAGCCTCTGGCAGTTTGACCTGGTTTACCTTTCCGGTATCCTGGTCCTGGGTACAGGGGTATGCATGGCCACAGGCCTTACGGCCGTGCGCCAGGTAATGAAAAACCGGCCTCTGGAATTGCTGACGGAAAGTTAACCGGGTCCGTTCGCCGGATTAAAAGAGAGCCGTTACATTTGCCCATATAACCTTTAAGGGAAATTGCCAGGGGATTTGTATCCGGGCGGAAATCCGCCTGGAAGAGAGGATATCAAGGCGGAACTCCCCGGTGCCGGCCAAGGTGCGGCCGCCGGAATCAACGGTCTCAATCACGGCATAATACCGCTGTCCGGCCTCAAATGGCCTGTCAGGCGACAGGCCGTCAAGGGTGAGGCGGGTTTTTCCGGTCCTGAATACATGGGTGTACTGTCCCGGCCGCCTTCCGATACGCAGGATATACTCTGTTGCATCCGGATTGTTATTTTCCCAGGAAAAGGTGACCCGGCCCCCGTCTATGGCAGCGCTGCATGTCATCGGCATGGCCGGCCGGTCGGGTGCGACACCCTTACGGCTTTTCGTGCCGTATGCCCTGGCCGGATTGGCATGGGCACGGAGCATGCACTTCATCTGTTCAGGGATATCCTCCCCCTCAAAGAAACCGATCATCAGGGCAAACCGGCTGGTTCTGCCGTTATAGGTCGGCGCGGCACTGTGGTATTGTTCTCCGGAGATCAGGGAAGCCTCGTGCCCCTGTCCGTTACCCCAGGTGGGACGGCGGTTCTGCTTGCCGTGGTAGGAGCCGAAGGGATTTATATTTGCCTTGAATTCATCTTTGTCCCTGTTGAATCGGACCTTGACCGGTGCGCCGGCAAAGTTGGCGGCCACGGTCTGGTCCATGCTCAGGGCCAGGCCCCGGTTGCC
>JAKSAX010000586.1 GCA_022361395.1 Desulfobacterales bacterium
ATTATAGCAAATAACAAAAATATGTCCCGAAAAAACGGGAGTGAGATAACCTCTTTATTAACAAGATGTTGAAGCATAGCGTGTTATTTGCTGTGTAACCACTGAAATTAAAACTTGAATCGGAACGGAATTTTGAGAACTGCTATAACGATACATGAGGATTTCAGTTTTTTGCAGCAACGCGGCAGGTGGATGAGTTTTTGTCCAGGTACCAACCCGGCAGCGGCCGGGCGAGGGGGATTCCGTTAAATCCTTCCCGGTCGTCGTGACCGGAAAGGAAGCGGACGGGGACACGTCTTTCAGTCCTTGACGCCGCATCCCCGTACGCCACTCCACCCCCTCACCCAGCCGCTGCCTAGCTCTCCGGGTATGCAAAGGCTGGAATCGTCGGGGGGGGGGGGATTCATAAGGCTCTCCTATGGTGGCAAATAGTATGTTTGGCTGTGATTTTTTTCAATTGCAATTTGGTGTAGTGAAGGGGTATTCTTCATTTGGTGGATATAGATTGCTCAAGGCAAATTTGCTTGATTTTTCAGTCATATAAACTTATCAGGAAAAATCTACCTGGTAATAAATGGTCCGGCCATTAGCAATTTACTAAGGTAAATGAATGTATAAAGTCAATATTAGCGACAAAACCCTTGTGAAACTAACCCCGACAGATTTCGCTGCTCAAAATCTTAAGGAACGTTATGATATTCAGGAATGGATTGAGAAAACTCCTGATATTTTAGGTGAGGACTTATTGATAATTGGTAAAGAATTATCATTGCCTTCTGGGAGTAGGTTAGACTTACTTGCCATCGACAAAAGTGCAAAGCTTGTCATTATTGAATTGAAACGTGATAACTCAGGGAAGGATATTGACTGGCAGGCTATAAAATATACTTCCTATTGTTCAAATTTTCTGGTCGAAGAGATCATTAGCAATTTTGCATCCTATCTGAATTCTGACAACGAAGAAGCTAAGGCAAGAATAGATGAATTTATTGATGAAGAACTGGAAATATTAAATCACAGTCAGAGAATAATTTTGGTTGCAAAAGAATATCATTCAGATGTCATTTCCGCAGTTTTGTGGCTTAGAGATTACGGCGTTGATATAGAATGCTTGCGTCTGAAGCCATTTTTAGCAGCCACCGAGGAATTATTTGTGCTGCCTGATAAAATAATCCCTCTTCCTGAAGCCAAGGACTACATCGTAAAAAAAGAAAAAAAGCAAAAAGAAATCAAAAAAGCCCAAGGTTTTTTTGACAAAGGTGAGATTATTGAAACAGCAAATGTCGCCATAAATAGAGGGATATACAGAATAGAGAGATATGATAGCACTTCTATCCGAGTATTTCATGTTGACTCACAAAGCTATGAAACAGCAAAGCCAATATTGAGAGAAATCAACACTGAAAAAAAGCTTGGTATAGACTTGCTCAATTCAAGAGGTAATGAAAAGAATACAAGATCACTGGGAAAAGATATAATTTCAGAATTGAAAGCGCAAGGCAAAGAGTGCCAAGTCGAGGTCAAGATCGAATCAAACGCTTGAGAAGGATCAGGCTTACTGAGCGGCTTTTCGGAAATATGTGGCTCAAAAAAATGAAACGTTTTATCTGAGGTTTCGGGTTTAAGACGCCCAATTTATCAAATTGAAGGTAATGCCCTAAAGTGTGCCAATGAAATTATTTTATGAAAACGGAGCTATCGACATTGGGGATAAATACTTATCTCCAAGAATTACAACAGAAATGCTTAATGACTGTCTTAATATTAGTGTCATTGATCAGAGATCATTTTATTTGAAACTTGGAATAGTAAGATTTGTTAGGCTATATGGTTTTCCCTTTATTGGGCCTCATCCCACGGTTGAAATTTGGTTGGATAACGACAAAACAAAGTTAATTTATAAGTTTTTTTGGCCTGAGTATTACTATCTTTTCCTCATGTTTCTAATGATGATTTTCATTGGAATAAATACAGGGAGCCTAACTGAGCTAATCATACTTTCACCAATACCATTGTGTTTTTTCGGTTTTTTAATGTTTCTTGATACAAGGTGGGTTGTTTTTAGATTTCGTAAAGCTTTTAAGTGAATAGTTGAAGGGATACATACCAATTACTGGACGGGACCGCAGATTCTTATTTTCAGTCTATTTGATTGCCGGTATTCTTGTTTTGAAGTGAAGATGATAAGCGGATTAATAGAGTGGCTCCTTGGCAGTATAGGGCGTATTGTTATTGAGACCTTGTTCAAGGTCTTTTTTATTTCATCGGAAATCCTGCCCGGACCGGCGGCAGGTACCCAATATCGTTTTAAAATCCACGATTAATCCCCTCTCTTTTCTTGACATCTTTTCAGACTAGGACTAAAAGACCTAAGCTGTTAACATACCTGATAAACCCCCGACCGAAGATACAGCCGGAAAACCAAGGGAGACTGATAAATGTTGGAGAAAATAAGTGTGTCCGGGAGCTGCGGCCTTTACCGCATGGACACGGAATCCATTGACAGCATCATTGCGTCAACGCCTGAAACACGGGCCATTGCCAATGATCCGCGGGTGATGGGCATTGAGTATACCCGGCGTCTGGCCGGTGCCTGTTCCCGTGTTTTAAAGGATCTTGCCGAAAGCGGCCTGACCTGCCTTGAGGAGGATGAAACCATTGTGTTCAATATTCTTCGCGGGGGATTGAACTTTGGTCTGCGGGAGGCCCTGGCAGATGCCTATGGATGGAATAACCACGGCAGCTCCTTTATTTCGGCCCAGCGGGCAAGGGATGATGAGTCGCCGGAGCAATGGCATATTGTGGAAGGGGAGTATGCAAAGGTGTATATGCCGGAAACCGCAAGCATTGTGATCGGGGATGTGGTGGCCACGGGCACCAGCCTTGAGTATGCCATGAAAGCATTGGTGGGCGCGGCGGAACACCAGGGGACCGATCTGAGGTCCGTGGTGTTTTTCACCATTGGCGGGCCAAGGGCAGGGGAGATTCTAAAGGCCACGGATGCCATGTGCAGGCAGAAGTTTCCGGGCTATGAAAAGACCACCCTGGTCTATCTGGAAGGCTGCTTTTCAGTGCCGGTTCCTGAGACGCCGCTGAAGATCAAGATTACCGGGACAGACCTGCTCCGGCGGGAGGCTGTGATGGCCCCTGAATTTATTGAGTCTCAGTATGAGGATCCGGGCTATCCCATCCAGCGGTGCACCATTTACGATGCCGGTTCCAGGGCGTTCTGGACCCCTGAATACCTGGAGGATCTTGAGGACTACTGGACCAGGGTTAAGGGTCTGGCTGACAGCGGGATGAGTTTTGAAGAGTTGCTGGCGGAACGGTGTCCGGATCTTGACCCCGGGCGGTTCGGGGATGTGGATCTCGGTGTGGTGTGTGACGGTCAACTGGACTGGATTTTGGATAAGAGAGGATAAGATGAAAAGAGAAGATGCGGATTTTGCCCTGGGCCATGTGAAAGATACCCATAAGAACGGGTTCATACCCATGATGGTGGTGATGCTGGGGTTTACCTTTTTTTCGGCCAGCATGTGGGCCGGCGGCAAGCTTGGGGTGGGACTGACGGCTGTTGAGCTTTTGACGGCTGTGATGGCCGGCAATTTGATTCTGGGATGCTATACTGCTTTTCTGGCGGCCATTGCCGCAAGAACGGGGTTGTCCACCCATCTTCTGGCCCGGTATTCATTTGGGGAAAAGGGATCGTACCTGCCCTCATTCCTGCTGGGGATCACCCAGGTGGGATGGTTTGGTGTGGGGGTTGCCATGTTCGCCCTTCCCGTGCAGAAGGTGACGGGCTGGGATATCAATGTGCTCATCGGGGTTTCCGGAATAATCATGACGGCCACGGCCTGGTTCGGGATAAGGGCCCTGACCATTTTAAGCCTGTTTGCCGTTCCGGCCATTGCCGCCCTGGGTTTTGTTTCCGTGGGCGCTGCATTTGAAGAGTTCGGCGGACTCCAGGCATGGCTGGCCAAGGTGCCTGCCGAGCCCATAGGATTGTTCACGGCCATCGGGATCTGCGTGGCCTCTTTTATCTCCGGCGGCACCCTGACCCCGGATTTCACCCGGTTTTCACGGAATACGAAAATCGCCGTGTCCACCACGGTGATTGCCTTTTTCCTGGGCAACAGCCTCATGTTCCTGTTTGGTGCGGTGGGCGCAACCTTTTACCAGCAGGCAGATATCTCCGAGGTGCTGCTTAAGCAGGGGATGATTGTCTGGGCCATGATAATCCTGGGGCTGAACATCTGGACCACAAACGACAGTGCCCTGTATGCCTCAGGCCTCGGGTTTTCCAACATCACCCGCCTGCCCAAGAAACTCCTTGTCCTGGTTAACGGGGCAGTGGGAACCCTGATGGCCCTGTACCTTTACAATAATTTTGTGGGGTGGCTCAGTTTTCTGAATACCATGCTGCCCTCAATCGGCGGCATTATCATTGCGGATTATTTTCTGGTCAGGAAGGGACACTATGGAAAGCTTGAGGATACCCGGTTTGAAAGCATCCGTCCCACAGCGGTTATCGCCTGGCTGGCCGGGGTATTGGCGGCAAGGTATATACCGGGGATTGCCCCTGTGAATTCAGTATGCTGTGCCGTTGGGGTCTACCTGGTTGCCGAACAGCTTGCCCGGGTGATCCGCCCGGCAGCATCTGCAAGATCCTGAAATAAAAAAAGGGCGGCCCGGCCGGGCCGCCCTTTTTAAGATAATTAATTAAGTCTTACCTGATGCGTACGCTTTGGACAAAGGGCGCGATGACAGCCCTGAGTTCCGTCATCTCCTTGTCTGTAAAAAAGTGGGTCTCGTCATTTAAAAACCCGGGGTCCAGGATGTCCACGTTTTTGGAGCATTTCTGCAGCACGTACCTGGATGCGCCGGTGATCTCCTTTCCGATCTGCATCATGATGCCGGGGGTGATATAGGGCCTGGCGCAGGTGGTCCTGAACTCGTACTCCTTTGCCTTGTCCATGATCAGTTTTATGCTTTCCTTTATCCTGCCCACCTGATCCTTGTTTTTCATGATCAGCGGATAGTGGGCCAGGTCTGTCTTGATATCCATGGCCAGGTAATCCACAAGCCCCTGGTCCAGGAGCGTTTCCAGCACCCGGGGCCGGGTGCCGTTGGAGTCCAGTTTTACCTTGTATCCCATCTCCCTGACGCGTTTGATAAAGTCCACCAGATCCTTTTGAAGGGTGGGTTCCCCGCCGGTGATGGCAACCCCCTGGAGCAGTCCCCTGCGTTTTTCCAGGAAAGCCAGGATCTCCTCTTCGGTATAAGGACTGCCGGGCCCGGTCACAGGCCCGGCAGCAAGATCCGGATTGTGGCAGTAGGGGCAGATGAAGTTGCAGCCCGGTGTGAACACCGTGCAGGCAATCTGCCCCGGAAAATCAATCAGGGAGTTCTTTTGAAATCCGCCGACGTGCATTTAAGCGACACTGTGGGTGCTGTAGGTCTTGCGCATGCAGAATTCGGTCTGTTTGCCGTTATTCCACTGGCCCACGGGTCTCAGGTAGCCGACGACCCTTGAGTAGATCTCCGTGTCTGAATCGCAGGTGCTGCATTTTTCATGCTCCCCTGAGATATAGCCGTGGGAGGGGCAGACAGAGAAGGTCGGGGTCAGGGTGAAGTAAGGCAGCCGGAAGGAGTTGGAAACCTTGGACACCACCTGTTTGACCACGTCCGTGTCTGTTACTTCCTCGCCCAGGAAAAGGTGCTGGACCGTGCCGCCGGTATACTTTGTCTGGAGATTGTCCTGGAGTTCCAGGGCTTCGAACAGGTCGTCGGTATAGTTGACCGGCAGGTGGGTGGAGTTTGTATAAAAGGGGTCGCTGCCGTTCCGGAACTCTTCTTCATTGGCGCAGACAATGTTTTTGAACTTTTTCTTGTCCAGGTTGGCAAACCTGTATGTGGTGCCTTCGGCAGGGGTGGCTTCCAGGTTGAAGATCTCGTCTGTCTCTTCCTGGAGCGCCTCGATCTTGGAACGGATGTGGTCCATGACCTTGACGGCAAACTCCTGACCTTCCCTTGATGCGATGCCGTAATTTTCTCCCATGAAGTTGATGCAGGCCTCGTTCATGCCCAGGATGCCGATGGTGGAGAAGTGGTTCGGCCAGAAGACACCGGTGCTCTCCTTGATCTTTCTCAGGTAGAATTTGGAGTAGGGGTAGAGGTCACCGTTGGTGAACTTTTCAAGGATCTTCCGCTTGATGCTCAGGGAATCCGCAGAGATTTCAATCAGTCTGTCCAGCCTCTCAAAAAAGTCTGATTCGTCAGCAGCCACATAGCCGATTCTGGGCAGGTTCAGGGTCACGACACCGATGGAGCCGGTCAGGGGGTTGGCGCCGAACAGGCCGCCGCCTCTCTTTCTCAGTTCCCTGTTGTCAAGGCGGAGCCGGCAGCACATGGACCTGGCATCTTCAGGATCCATATCAGAGTTGACAAAGTTGGAGAAATAGGGAATCCCGTATTTACCGGTCATTTTCCATATGTTTTCCAGCTTGGGGTTGCTCCAGTCAAAATCCTCGGTGATGTTGTAGGTGGGAATGGGGAAGGTGAAGACGCGGCCTTTGGCATCCCCTTCCATCATAACCTCTGCAAAGGCTGAGTTGATCATGTCCATCTCATCCTGGAACCCTGCGTAGGTCTCTTCCTTGTACTCGCCGCCGATGATAATGGGGGAGTCCTTGAGCGTGGCAGGCACGTTCAGGTCCATGGTGATGTTGGTAAAGGGGGTCTGGAAACCCACCCTTGTGGGAATATTGATGTTGAACACAAATTCCTGGAGGGCCTGTTTCACCTCCCTGGGGCTCAGGTCGTCGTAGCGGACGAACGGGGCCAGCAGGGTGTCAAAGTTGGACATGGCCTGGGCGCCGGCAGCCTCGCCCTGGAGGGTGTAGAAGAAGTTGACGATCTGACCCAGGGCGCTTCTGAAATGTTTGGG
>JAKSAX010000399.1 GCA_022361395.1 Desulfobacterales bacterium
AGTTAGATTCCTTGCCAGGTTTTTAATTGCTTTTTCCGGCCTGGGGCGGGTCAGCACAACTTTGGAGACCGCCTGTTTTTTGCATAGATCTGCCTGTACATCCCCGTCCCCTGAACGTTTCTTATATGCTATGTCCAGGTGGGGCACCGGAATCAGGGCCAGGTCAAGCCGCGCTTCGGCAATATCAAAGGCACGGGTCATATCCTGTGCAGAGAAGTCCGGTGTCTCGATAATGGTGTAGGGTGGATGGGAATCATAGACCAGGCCCAGGGATTCTGCATGTTTCCTGAAGTAGGTTCCCGGCAGCACAAGCAGGGGAAAGATCTGGATGTCATCTTCCAGGCCGTTCTCCATGACAAACTCCAGGGAGGCCAGGAACCCTTCAAGGGTATCGCCCGGCAGCCCGACAATAAGGTCGATCCTGGTGCGGATACCCTGGCCCTTAAGGGCTTTAACGCCTGAAAGAAATGCCCCTAAATCTGTTTTGCGGCCCATTTTCTCAAGCACAAGGGGATGAATGCTTTGAAGGCCGATTTCAAACTCGGTGAATCCGGCCTGCCTGAGGAGACAGGCCATGTGATCATCTATGCGCTCCGCCCGGATTTCACTGGAGAGAGCTATTTGCGGAGGCGGATTGACCGCCTTTATTCTTTCAAGTAAGGCGGCAAGGTTGGGGCGGCCGTTGAGAGTGGGATCCAGAAAGACAATTTCACTGATATTATTCTGCCGGGCCCAGGCCAGGGTCCGGGTAATCTGTCCTGTCTCTTTAAACACCAGTTTGGCCATGGATTTATTGTAATGGCAGAACCGGCATCCAAACGGACATCCCCGCTGGGTTTCCAGTAAAACAGCATCCCCTTGCCCGGGGCTGAGAACACCTTCTGTATAGGGGCTGGGGGATTGTTCAAAGATCCGGCCGGATACCGGGGCGGAACCGGTTGGATCGTACTTGTCAAAGGACGGCAGTCCCTTCTGCATCAGCAGTTGCCTGAATGCTTCTTCTCCCTGGCCGCAGATCTTGAGATCTATAAATTCATCATGGGTTGCGGGAAAATCCTTTGTGATTTCAGGTCCGCCAAGGATAACCCTTGTTCCGGTTTTTGCTTTGGCCTCTTGTGCCAGATAAAGACTGCGGTCCAGGTTCCAGCAGAAAACGGTGAAACCCAGGATATCAGGATTAAAGTCAATTATATGGTCCAGTATCAGGGCATCACTGCCGTGGGAAGCGATCAGGGGATCAAGGATCTCTACCTGAGCATCCTGAATACCGGCAGCAGCCTGTTTAAGGCAGGCGGCACCAAAGGGGATGTTTCCGGTTTTCAGACCAAAGTTGGATTTTGGAATGGGCAACTGGATTAAAAGTGCCCGCATGTGGATATCCTTAATTAAGCGTGTCAGAGCAATGAGGTATTTAATCCGCATCTCTTGGCTGCGGATTGATCGAGGAGGTGTCCGAGCTCCCCGTCTTTACCCGGGAAGTATCCAAAGGTTTTTTCCCAGATTTCCCGGTCTTCCATACAATAATAGACAAGAACATCAGGGGCGGTCTCCCTGAACACTTTGGCCAGCCTTTTGTAAAGGGCGATTCTAAGGGGTTTAAAATAGCGCATCTTATTATCGAGGCCCAGGATAAATTCCCCGTAAGGGATGGTGGAGCCGGGAAACCGTTTTTCAACAATGGGTTTGAGCTGAGGCATGAACCTGAAGGTGCCGATGCTGATCCAGGCAACCTCTGTGGGAGCCACATGGTCAAATATGGACAGAATCACCCGCTCATAGGCTTGTTCACAGCCTTCATACAGGACCAGGGGGTCAAAGTGGAAGGCCAGTTTATACCCCTTTTCCGCACATCGTTTTGCCGCGGACAACCTGGCGGCAAGTGCGGCTGTGCCCCGTTCTTCAGACCGGATGATTTCAGGTGTGTTTACTGACCAGGCCAGAATGGTTTTGCCGTTATGTTCAAGATTTAGCAGGGAATCAACATTCACGGTCTTGGTTTTGAGTTCCAGTACCGCACGATCCTGACCTGCAAATTTCTCAACCAGAAAGGCCGGCATTGTGCTGATGGGTTCCCAGATCAGGGAATCTGTGTATTCACCAGTGCCGATGCGCAGTATTTTCTTTTTGGCAAAGACCTTGTCCAAAGCGCCGGACAGCCTGTTCAGCCCGGCAAAGTATTGAAGTACCGGGGGGTGGAAGTAGGCCTGGAGAATACAATAGGAACAATCCATGGTGCAAAAAGTGCCGGTGTGAAGAATCGTATAGTCACAGCAGGTATAATGGCTGGTCCCCGGGCACTCCCGGATCACCGCACCCCGGTTTTCAGTGATATACAAAAGGTGTTTTGCAAAGGCAATCGGGTCGTCGGACCCGTTGATGAGATCATAAACCGGCTGGGAATTCTGGACCACCTCCGGTGTGATCCCTGTTTTTGTAATCAGGTATTCAACCTCCTCGTCCCGGTCCACGGCGGCATCTATAAATACCCGGTTCAGTTTCATATCTCCCCCCTGCCCTTCATCTTTTCAACAGCGCTTTGAACGCCTCATGACCGGCCAGCCTGTCCAGGCTGTTTAGTTGAACCTGAAACTCATCCGGGGATTTAAAATTGAAAGAGAGGGAATAAATCATGCTTTCAAAATTTTCAGGCAATACCATTTTAACACCGCTGGGAAGCTTTAATGCCTTTAATTGGTTGACAGATCTCTTTCTCGCATTGTCCAGGCTTGGAAACCTCCGCTGGAATAACAGGCCTCTTAATAGATTTCCAGACAACGATTTATCCCTGTGCTGTTGGTGGTCTTCCGGATTTATAATGTCTGAAAATTCCTGCTCGCCGAACAGATCTGGTACAGATTGCTTTTCCCTGGCACTGATTTCGTTTGCCCAGGTTATTATTTCCACCTGCTTGGAAGAAGATGCTTTAATGGTTGCAA
The DNA here is from genome assembly GCA_022361395.1 of Desulfobacterales bacterium. GTDB lineage: Bacteria > Desulfobacterota > Desulfobacteria > Desulfobacterales > Desulfobacteraceae > Desulfobacter. The sequence goes on from JAKSAX010000399.1 coordinate 2,937, forward strand.
ATAGGTCAATAAAGGCTTTTGCCGGTGCGGGCCCGATATTGGCAAGGATCTTGGCCGCTTTAACGGAAAGCCGGCCTGTATCGAGCAGGGTCAGGGCCGGCCGGGGTAAATTGCAGATACGGGTGAGGCTGCTGATGTACCCGGTATTAAGCTTCATATTAAAAATGTCCGGGGATGCTTCAGCTATTTCCTTTGCCCCCATATGCCGATTCAGCAGTGCAATGGCGCGGATTAATTCCCCGGGGGCCAGTTCCCGCTGAAATGCGTTTTCCGTCACCGCCTGAATGGCAAGCTCTTTTTGAGAACCAATGTCTGAAACCCGGCACGGAATACTCTCCCAACCAAGGGATACAGCTGCCGCAATACGCCTGAAGCCTGATACAACACGGTATTCCGGCTCCCTGCCGCAGACCAGGGGGGGGATGCAAAGCCCTGTTTTTGCCATGGAACCGGCCAGGGCTGAGACATCGTCATCAGCCCCGGTTATTCTGAATCCTGTGTCAGCCTGATCTATGGCTGACACAGGAATATTGGAGATCTGAACGTCCTGCATCCCTTAGATGGTCTCTCCGGTCAGACGGTTAAATATCTCTTTGTAAGTGTTGCTTGTATTGTCAATTATCTCCTGGGGCAGCTCGGGGCCGGGAGGGGTTTTATCCCAGCCGGAATTGGTGAGCCAGTCTCTGACGGCCTGTTTGTCAAAGCTTCTCTGCCCCCTGCCGGGTTCATAGTCATCCAGAGGCCAGAACCGGGATGAATCCGGGGTCAGAATTTCATCAATAAGGATGATCTCACCGTCCAGAATACCGAATTCAAATTTTGTATCTGCAATGATGATTCCTTTTTCAAGGGCAAGCTTGGCCCCTCTGTTGTAAATCTCAAGGCTCAGGTCCCGGAGTTTCTCTGCATTTTCCCTGCCGATAATATTGATTGTTTCCTCATAACTGATATTGATGTCGTGATCACCGATTTCAGCCTTGGTGGAAGGTGTATACAGAGGAGACTCAAGTTTGTCGGATTCTTTGAGTCCTTCAGGCAGGCGGATGTCGCAGACATGGCCTTCTTTCTGGTAGGATTTCCAGCCGGATCCTGAAATATACCCGCGGACAATGCATTCCACAGCCATGGGCTCTGCTTTTTTAACCAGCATGCTGCGGCCTTCAAGGGCATCTCTGTATTTTTGAAACGCTTCCGGGTAATCATCAACACTGGTGCTGATGATATGATTTTTAACAATATCTTCCATCTGTTTGAACCAGAAAACTGAGATCTGATTCAACACCTTTCCCTTGTCCGGAATGATATTGGGCAGGACAACGTCAAATGCGGAAAGCCTGTCGGTTGTCACCATGAGCAGGGCATCTCCGGTATCAAAGATGTCCCTGACCTTGCCCTGTCTGACCAGGGGGAGTCCTTCGTATTCTGTTCCTGGAATTAATGTCACTGTAACCTCCTTTTTAAAATAACAATTCTTTACAAAAATTTTGCTGATTAATAGCATAGAATCGGGTATTTTTCTATTCCCTGAGTAAACTTTTCCAACAAGGGGTGAAATGAGATGGAGAAAGACTGGACTTGACCTGAACCATTCATCATAATATGTTTAGGCCGGTCAAGTTATTGTCCTTGAAACTGGGTGCCTGAAATCAGGTGCCCTGTATTTTAACTGACCGGATTGATAAGAGAAATTATAATTCAATGAGGGAATCCATGAAACGGATCTTAATCTGCCTGCTGTACCTGTTAATTTTTTGCCTGTGGCTGGTATCTCCGGCCTTTTCCCAGCCCCATTACACGCTCAGGGAGTTATGCAGGCTGGCCAATGAAAATGCGGAAACCATTAAGATTGCAGAGGAAGACCTGTACAGAGCGGAGCAGGAAAAAGAGCGGGCAAAGTCAGTGCTTATTCCACGGGCCACCCTGTACGGCAGCTATCTGAACTATAAAAATGATGATGTTTATTCTCCTGATGTAAATACCCTGGGCGGCAAACTGACCCAGTCATTTACCTTGAACGGCAGAGAGCTTATTGCCTATGATATCAGTAAAAAAGGGATAGAAAAGGCCGGCTTTTCAAAGGAGGCCGTCAGATCCGAGTATATCTTTCAGGTGGCTGAGGCCTATGTAAATACCCTGAAAACAAAACGGCTTGTTGAAGTGGCTGATGCCGAGACCGAGCGCTTGACCACTTACCGGAACTCGGTAAAGGAAAAGCTGAGTGTTGGTAATGTCACCAAAACAGATCTGTACAGGGCTGAGGCCGAACTGTCAAGGTCTCTGACAGACCAGATTATTGCGGTAAATGATGTGGAGACCGCAAAGGCAAACATTGTCCGGTTATCCGGTATCGAAGATGAGTTCAGCGTTTCTGCCGCAGACATTGACAGTCAGGACGGGTTCATCATTACCGAACCGGAGATCAGGTCTGAGGCATTGAAAAACAGGTATGAAATCAAAGAGGCCAAAAAACAGATTGAGATTGCCACACGGACCGTTGCCTATGAAAAAGGGGATTATTGGCCCAGTCTTGACCTGGAAGGCGGTTATAATGAGAATGACATCCGTTATGGAAATGATCAGAGCAATGCTGATTATGACACTGAAAACCTTTATATACAGGCGGAACTCAGCTTTACCTTGTATGACGGCGGTTTGAGAAAGGCTGAAGTCCGCCAGGCCCAGGCTGACCTAAGAAAGGCTAAGCATGCCCTGACCAATCAGGAAAAGCTTATTGTTCTAGAATCCAAAACCTCTTTTCTGGAATTTGAAACAGCAAAAAATGCGCTCATCAATTTGGAGGATGAGGTCAAATCCGCCCAGGAGAACTACACCGCGGTTCAGATGCAGTTCAAATACGGAATGGCGGACAGTATCGATATCATGGATGCAAATAAACTGCTGGTGGATGCAGAACGGCGGATGTCCAATGCAGAGTACACTTACTATCTGGCCATTTTGAAAATCATCTATACCCAGGGGGATATCCTGGACCGGCTTCTGGCCGACAGCGGTGAATGAGCAGGTATTCAATAAGAGAATACCCTTTAAAGAACCTTAAACCCCACTGCATACGGCATGCAATGGGGTTTAATAATTTATGACCCGGCTGAATTATTAATGTTTTCAGCGGCTAAGCTTGACTATTTTTCCGCTTCTCCTTATCATTTTAAGCAATTGTTCTTTTCTTGGATAACCAATGATGTAAAGGAGACAACCATGTACGAAATCATAGCGAACCCTGAGGATTACCAGATTGACCATCTCATCACCGGAACCGGAAATGCCAACATCGAACTTACCCAGGAAGAAAGGGAAACATGGGCAGGAGAAATCGTCAACTTCAGTGAAAGACTGACCGAGTTTGCAAAAAAAGCAAATGAAATGGCCAGGATTCTCTCGTCAAAAGATAAAATATCAGCCACACCCGCATCATTGAAGACGCTTAAAATTCAGCTCTTTATGATCAATGATTCCCTGAACTCTGCCCTTAAGATTGCTGACAAGCTGGAAACGGATATCATAAAAAAGGCTTGACCAAGCCCTTGCCGGAGGCATTCAATCAGTGCCGCAGCCACTCAAAACAGATAAACCTGATCAGCCCGGCCGGTGCCGGGCTGGTTACTATTCTCTCTGGCATTTCTGCCGCAGGAGGTGATCTGCAAGCACCAGTGCAAGCATTGCCTCACAAACCTTGTTTATTCTGGGGATAGCGCAGATATCATGACGCCCCTTTGTGGATATCACAGTGGCCTGCCCGTCCTCTTTCAGCGTTTCCTGGGGTTTCAGGATAGAGGGAATGGGTTTGACATGTACCCGGACAACAATATCTTCGCCACTGGAGATGCCGGCAAGTATACCGCCGGCATTGTTGGACTGAAACCCGTCAAGATTCATGGCATCATTGTTTTCGGAACCTTTCAGGCTTGCCGCATTTACTCCGGCGCCGATTTCCACGGCTTTTACCGCGCCGATACTCATCATGGCCCTGGCTATTTCACCGTCCAGTTTGTCAAAAACGGGATCGCCCAGTCCCGGCGGAACATTTTTCGCCTTAATTTCAACAATGCCGCCCAGGGAATCCCCCTCGGCCTTGACCTGGCTGACCCGTTCCGCCATGGCCTTGGCCGCAGCCGCATCAGCTGTCCGGAAGGGGTTTTGATTTATGGCTGCCCTGTCAAAGGTTGTGGCGTGAATTCCGCCCAGTGCCAGCGTATAGGCCTCAATGCATATATTGTGGGGATCAAGGACCAGCTGGGCAACCGCACCGGCAGCAACCCGGGCGGCGGTTTCCCGGGCAGATGCCCTGCCCCCTCCCCTGTAATCACGTATACCGTATTTTTGGGTATAGGTGAAATCACCGTGCCCCGGCCTGAAGACATCGGCAATATCTGCATAGGATCTTGATCTGGCATCCCTGTTCTCAATGAGAATCATAATGGGAGTACCGGTGCTCCTGCCCTCAAAGGTGCCGGACAGGATATTGGGCCTGTCCGGCTCCCTGCGCTTGGTTGAAGCAGGTCCCTGCCCCGGCTTCCGTTTGTCCAGGGCCTTTTGGATGGTGGCTTCATCAATGGGAATGCCCGGCGGGCATCCCTGTATAACAACGCCCAATGCCTTCCCGTGTGATTCTCCAAAGGTGGTGATCTGAAAGGCTTTGCCAAAGCTAGAGCCGGTCATGGTCAAGTCTCCTTTTAATAAGGATTGCCGCCTCCTCAGGGGAGTAATCGGCGGTGTTAATGGAAATCCCTGCAATATCCTCGTACAGCGGCGTCCGATGGTCAAGCATCTTTCGGGTTTCCTCTTCAAGGCCGCAGGAGGTAAGATCCGGTCTGGAATCAGAGGTGTTCGGATCTGCAGCCAATCTTGTAATTATCGTTGGTGCGTCGGCATACAGCCAGGCAGAAAATCCTTTTGCCTTAAGAAACCCCCGGTTTTTTTCAGCCAGTATAATGCCGCCGCCCGTTGCCACGACCGGTGCATCAGAAAGATCCAATGACAATAAGATCCGGGTTTCCTGCTGCCTGAAATAGTCCCAGCCGTGATCTTCCACCAGTTTGGTAATAGTGGTTTTCAGGCTGGATTCAAGTACCTGGTCAGTATCCGTAAAAGGCCGGTTCAGCATCTTTGCAAGGAGACGGCCCGTGGTTGTCTTACCCGTACACCTGTAACCGATTAAAAATATTGGCATCATGATTGTTTTTCCTTAAAGCGCATCATAAATCTGCCAGTAAGTGGGAAACGATTTTTCAACACAGGAGGGATTTTCAATTTCCATACCCGCTATTTTAAGGCCTGCAACGGAAAAAGCCATGGCAATGCGGTGATCGTTAAAGGTGTTGATCCCGGCACCTTTGGGAGTTCCCCCAGTGATTTCCATTGAATCGTCGGTCTGGCTGGTCTGAATCCCCATTTTTTCAAGCTGGGAGCAGACCGCATCAATACGATCGCACTCTTTAACCCTCAGGTGCCCGATGTTCCTGATCCGGGTGACCCCTTTGGCAAAGGCTGCGACAACAGCGATAGCCGGCACGGCATCAGGGGTGTCAGCCATATCCACATCAACTCCCTGAAGATTCATACCCTGGACGGAAATTACCTTTCCACGGCGTTCCACCCGGCAGCCCATTTTTTCCAGAATATAGATCTGATTTAAATCTCCCTGGAGGGAATCCGGCAGAATATTGTCCACCCCGACCTTTTTTCCGGTGACAGCCCCTGCAGCCCAGAAATATCCGGCATTGGACAGGTCCGGTTCAACCACCCTGGTCCCCGGCACATAGACCTGGTTTCCCGGAACTTCATACCGGGTGGCGGATATCCGTTCCGCTGTGACACTGAACTGCTTCATAACGTCCAGGGTCAGGTCAATATAGGGTACTGAAACAGGCGGACCGGGCAGGTCGATCTGCAGGCCCTGATCAAACAAGGCACCTGCCATGAGAAGGGCAGACAGGTACTGGCTTGATTTTGAACAATCAATCAGTGTTCTGCCGCCAAGGCGGCTGCCGCCCTGAATCACGACAGGAGGCGTACCCTGATCATTTCTTGAATAGGCCGTTATTTGAATCCGCTCCAGTGCTTCCAGCAGTTCATTCATGGGCCGTTGGCACATGCGCTCATCTCCGGTCAGGGTATAGGCTGATTTCCCAAGGGCGGCAATTCCGGCAAGCAGTCGCATGGACGTTCCTGAATTCCCGAGATAGATGGGAGCGTCATAGGGAACGGGGGTTCCGTCAAACCCTGTAACCTCAACGCAGTTGCCGGCAACCTCTTTAATCACAGCCCCCATATATCCGAGGGCCTGACAGGTCAGTGTCAGGTCTTCGCTTTTCAGGGCATTGTGAATTTCAGATTTGCCTTTAGCAAGGGCTGCACAAATCATCATCCTGTGGGAAATGCTTTTAGACCCTGGAATCCGGACTGTTTGATCTGATATGGAT
>JAKSAX010000593.1 GCA_022361395.1 Desulfobacterales bacterium
AACCCGCCTGAAGGCGGCAGTCCGATGACCCCTAACGCCCCGATGAAAAACGCGGCAAAGGTGATCGGCATCTTTTTCCCCAGTCCTTTCATCTGACTGATATATTTTTTGCCCGTGGCCACAAAGATGGCGCCGGCACAGAAAAACAGGGTAATTTTACCGAATGCATGCATGAGGATGTGGACCACACCGCCCTGAAGTCCCAGGGGGGAAAGAAGCGCCACACCGAAGATGATATATGACAGCTGTGAAATGGTGGAAAAGGCAAGCCTTCGCTTGAGTTCATCCTGGGACAGGGCAATGCACGAGCCTACAAGAATGGTCACCGAGGCAATGGTCATGATGACCACCCCCAGGTCAAAGGAGGCCAGAAGATCCACCCCGAAAATACCGGTGATCACCCTGACGATGGAAAATACCCCGACCTTTACAACGGCCACGGCGTGAAGCAGGGCGGAAACCGGTGTGGGCGCCACCATGGCAGCAGGGAGCCAGGAGTGGAACGGCATAATTCCCGCCTTAGCAAACCCGAAGACAAACATCAGCAGCAGGACAGTTGCCGCAGGCTTTGAAAGCTGTCCTGCAAATATCCCGGCAGTTGAAAACTCCAGGGTGCCTGTTACGTAATAGCAGTAGATCATGGCCGGGAGCACCAGGCCGATGGAAGTACCCAGGATAAAGGTCAAATACCTGCGCCCGGAGATCCTGGATTTTGCATCCTCATGGTGGGCCACCAGGGGGTATGTGGCAAGGGAAAGAATCTCGTAAAACAGGTAAAGGGTCAGCAGGTTGGCTGAAAACGCCGCACCGATGGTGGCTGAAATAGCCAGGGCGAAAAAGGAGACAAACCGGGTCTGCCCGTGTTCGTTCAGTCCGCGCATATATCCGATGGAGTAGACCGAGGTCACAATATAAAGACTTGAGGCCACCAGCGCAAAGAGCATGCCCAGACCGTCCACACGGAATGCCAGGGAAGCACCCGGTGCGATTTCGAACAGGGTAAGCCCGATCTGCTTTCCGGAAAGGATCACCGGAAGCATGGACAATACCAGTAAAAATTTTATAGAGCCCGCAATAAATGTCCAGGATTCCCTTACGTTGGGTTTTGCCGATGAGGACACCAGCACGGGAATCACCAGCAGGGTAACCAGGACAGCCAGAAGGGGTTTAATCGAAGTTATGATATCCATATATATTATCTGCCTTTGTTCGGTTATATTCAGTCTCAGTTAAGGAACGGCACAATCAGGGTATTCACAATGGTACCGGAATATAACCCGGTGACAATAAGGGAGACGCTGACAATGCCCAGGACAATCAGCATGGAGACAGGCGCCTCTTCCATGGCGGCGGCCTCACCGTGCCCGTGGTCCCCGCCGTGGCCGTGCCCCTCGGACATGGGTTCGAAAAAGCAGATCTCAAACACCTTGAAAAAGAGAACCGCACACAGGAGGCTTGAGATGATCAGGGCCGCGGCAAAATGGTAGGCACCGGCCTCAAACGCACCGAGGATAAGGTACCACTTGCTGAAAAAACCGCAGGTGGGCGGCACCCCGACAATACTGAAGGCTGCCACGACAAATCCCGCCATGGTCCAGGGCATTTTACCGAACAGGCCCTGAAGGTCTGTCAGGTCCACCCGGTCCAGTTTATACACCATATTGCCCACAGCCAGGAACAGGGCAAAAGTCATGATGGCGTCATTCAGGATATGGAGAATGGCGCCGGTCATGCCCAGTTCGTTACCCAGCCAGGCACCGCCGACCATATAACCGATTTCACAGACAATAATATA
>JAKSAX010000131.1 GCA_022361395.1 Desulfobacterales bacterium
CCGATATTAACCAGGTTGTTTCCGATTAGTATAGTGGTGAGCAAAGAGTGTGAATCCTCTTTCATCTGCATAATCAAGAGGCCGGTTCTGGAACCGTCTTTTGATATGTGAAGCGCCTTGACCTTTGAAATTGAAAAAAGAGCGGTTTCCGAGGATGAAAAAAAGCCTGATAAAAAGAGGCAGATAATTAGCAGGGTTAGTTCAAGTGTCATTAAAAAGAATATCCTTCAATTAGTAGGCAATAAGAGTAAATTTACTCTAATCGGTTTTCTCCTGATTTGTCAAATAACTATTTAAAGGATTCAAAGATCCGGTTGAATTATAGCCGGTTTTTACGGATTAGCGTTAGAATGATCCGGGCAGCTCTGACCGGCGCACCAGGCGTTCCCAGACGTTCCCTGACCTGGTCCAGCTTTCTCCTGTACCCGGGCAGATCTTCCAGCATTGAAAAAACCTTATGGCAGATTTGATCAGGATTGGCATCGGCTTGAAGCAACTCCGGCATGACCTCTTTTTCTGCAATGAGATTGGCAAGACCGGCAAATTCAACCTTGACCAGGATTTTTGCAAGTCCGAAGGCCAGGGCTGAAAGCTTGTAGATAATAATTGTGGGAAGACCGCAGAGTGCGGCCTCTAAAGTTACCGTGCCGGAAGCGGCTATAAGCATATGGGATCGTCTGAATACGGATAAGGGCCGTCCCGGTATTATGCGGCATTGTTCTCGGCAGCAATGGGTGGAAAGAATCCCCTTTATCCTTTGATGTTGGGTTTCTGAAGCTGCAGATATCAGGAAACATGCTTTGGGATAGCGTGCCGAGATCTGTTCAGCCGTATCCAGCATTACCGGCAGCAGATTGCTTATCTCTGATGACCGTGATCCGGGTAACAGTCCTATGACCGGCTTCTCATGGGAGCTTTCGGTTTCCACACCGGGAACCGCGTGGGGATATTCATCCATGAGAGGATTGCCGACGTAGGTAGCAGGGATTTTTTTCTTTTTATAAATCTGCTGCTCAAAGGGAAAAATCAGGGCAACATGGTCGGTAAACAGCTTTATTTTTTTTAACCTGGACGCATTCCATGCCCACACTTTGGGGGCGATATAATACAAGACCGGTATAGAGGTGTTTTCTTTTACATGCTGTGCAATTTTGAGATTGAATCCGGGATAATCAATGAGAACGACAAGGTCAGGCGGGTCGCTTCTCAACCGTTGTTTCACGCGGTTAAACGCCTGCCTTATAGATCCGGACTGCTTGAGAACCTGAACCAGGCCCATGGCGGAGAGTTTTTCTATGGGGAAAAATATGTCTGCACCTTGGGCTTCCATTGCCGGGCCGCCAATGCCCGACACCCGTAATCCTGGGGTTAACCGCGTTAATGCATTTATCAAAGGACCTGCATGGAAATCACCGGAGGGCTCTCCGGTCAGAATCATAATATGGGGACGGGGCTGCCTCATTGGATGTCGTCATCAGTCAGGGCGACAATTGAAATCTTATGATGATTTGCAAGGTCAATCATCTCTTCCCTGTCAAAGGCCAGTGACTTTCCTGCTTCAAGGGCAAGGACGGTGGCACCGCATTGGTGCATTGTCTCTATGGTGCCGCTTCCGGATGAGGGTAAATCAAAACGCAGGTCCTGGGCGGGCTTTGACAATTTCACAACCACAGCCCCGTTTCCCTGGGAAAGGTTTCCTCCCCTGAGTATGGTTGCGTCCGTGCCGTCAATGGCTTCAACGGCAAGAACCGTTCCGTTTGAAATAACCAGGCATTGTCCGATATCCAGATCCCCGACTGCCTTGGCCAGCCGCCACCCCTGGTGGATGTCTTTTGTTTCCGCCTTATCGGGTTTTCGTTTAGTCCAGCAGCCCTTAGGACTGATGAGTTCCGGCAGAAGAAAAGTGGAAGGTTTGAGTTTAATGCCCTCTTTGTCAAGCAGATCGGCAAAAGAGGTAAGTATGTTGTCATCATGGGTCCGGGCGGTTTTTGCAATGAAGGCAAGCGCCTTGAGATCAGGGCGGATATCTTTAAAGATATTTGTTTTTTGCACTGACCCCAGCATTACTGCTTCGGAAACACCGTGATGTTTGAAATATTTGAGCAGTTTGTTGACCTGGCCCAGGTGCAGCCATTTGAATTCCTTTACCTGGGAGGCAAGCGCTTTATCTGTTTCAGACGGAAAGCCGGCGGCAATCACCTCGTATCCGCTCCGGGCGGCTTTTACGGCAAAAAGGCGGGGGAATTGCCCGCCGCCTGCGATCAATCCGATTTTTTTGGGGCCGGCATCCATATTTTACCTGGTTACGCCCCGGTTGGATTCTTTTATGAATTTCATGAAGGTCATAACCTCCGGGACCTGTTCCACTTCGGCTTTTGCCCTCTCCTGGGCCTGGGCAACAGTAAGGCCGATCCTGAAAAAGATCCGGTAGACTTTTTTTAGCTGTCTCAGGGTCGATTTCTGAAAGTTATGCCGTTTAAGGCCGACATTGTTTAAACCGTGAAGGGTGGCCCGGTCCCCGGCGGCAATCACGTAAGGAGGGATGTCCTTGACCACGGCTGATTTACCTCCGATGTAGGCATAATCGCCGATTTTGACAAATTGATGAATAGCGACCAGACCGCCGATGGTGGCGTAGTCTCCAATCTCTATATGACCGGCCAGGGTTGAGTTGTTGGCCAAAATAACCCCTTTACCGGTTTTACAATCGTGGGCAATATGGGTGTAGGCCATGAGGTAGTTTTCTTCGCCGACTTCGGTCAGCCCGCCACCGAAACCTGTTCCGCGGTTAATGGTTACAAATTCTCTGATAATCGAACCCCGGCCGATTTTCAGGTACGTTTTCTCTCCGTGGAATTTTAAATCCTGGGGAGCGCCGCCAATGGAGGCATACTGGAAAATCTGGCAGTCCTGTCCAATGGTCACGTGATTTTCAATGGTGGTATAGGGACCTATGGTCGTGCCCGATCCGATACATACATCTGCCTTGATAATGGCATACGGGCCTATGGTGACATTTTCATCGATACGGGCCGATGAATCAATAATCGCGGTTGGGTGGATCATAATTACTCCGTTTTGTCGCTTTCCATTCTTTTTAACCGTTTGTCCATAGAAAGCAGTTTGGTTCTCATTCCCGGCAGACGGGAAATAACATTGGCTACTTTCAGCCAGGTTTTATGGGGCATGTGGGGAATACCGGAAACAATTTCACCCGGGGGTACATCGGCAGATACCCCGGCATAGGGTCCGACAATTGCATTGTCTCCAATAGTTAAGTGACCTGAAATACCGGCCTTTCCTGCAATGATAACGTTATCACCGACAGTGGTGCTCCCGGCGATTCCCACCTGGGCAACAACAAGGGTGTTGTTCCCGATTTTTACATTGTGGGCAATGTGGACCTGGTTGTCTGTCTTAACCCCGCTTCCGATGCGGGTGACACCGAGGGTTCCCCGGTCTATGGTAGTACAGGCCCCGATTTCGGCATTGTCCCCGATGTCGACGTATCCTGTATGGATAAGTTTATTGTGTTCTCCGTTATTCTGGGCAAAACCGTATCCGTCTGAGCCGACAACGGCCCCTGAGTGTATAATAACCTTTTGCCCGAGGCAGCTTCTTTCCATAATGGTGACATTGGGCTTGATCTCACACCCGTCACCAATGGTACTGCCGTCTCCCACGTAGGCGTTGGCCATGATGTGCACGCCTGCACCTATGGTGACATCCCGGCCAATGGTGGCATTGGCGTCAATACAGCTGCCCTTCCCTATTGTCAGATTTTCACCGATCACGGCGGACGGATGGATGCCTTCTTTCAACTTTGGCGCCGGATATAAGTGCTCAACTATTTTAAAGAAGGAAAGCTTGGGATTCGGGTTTTTCAGCAGAGCTGCCTTATATCTTTTTTCCGGGGAAAAAGAATCGGGCACCAGCACTGCCCCGGCCCTGGTCTGGTCCAGCCTGCTCAGGTAAGCAGTTTCCACGGCAAAGGTCAGATCATCCGGTCCTGCATCGTCAAAGGAAGATATTCCGGAAATTTTAAGCCCGGGATCTCCCGCTGCAATGCTGCTGTCGGTCAGCTCAACTATTTTTTGTACTTTCAGCATTATCGGCTATTTTTTCTCGGAGAATTTTGCGTTGTAGGCTTTGATGACTTTTTCTGTGATATCAACCTGGGCGGGAATATAAATAACCCCGGCTGTTTTTCTTTCAAGGATCAACAGGAATCCCTCTTGTTTCCCTATTGTATTGGCGATCTCAAACACGTCTTTCTGAATCTGGTTAATACGTTTATTCTGCAGGATTTGGAATTCCTCAGTGTAATCAGCATTCATTTTTTTGTAGTCGTTGATCCGGTCCCTGATTTCACGACCGCGGTCCCGTTTTTTTTTCAGGGCTAAGTACCAGTGATTCCCTTTCAAGGGCAAGATTCATCTCCTGGATGGCTTTTTTTTCAGCATCAATCTTTTTCTGAAGCTCGGTCCATTTTTCTTTAAGCTGTTTTTGAGTGACTTTCCCCGCGCTGGAGCCGTTCAGGATTTTTTCAAAATGGATCACCCCGATTTTGGCGACATCTGCGGCAATTGCCTGGGTGCTGAATAATGCTGCTGCGATCAGGATTGTCAGTGTAATTAATCCTTTTTTCATGTAACCTCCGAATTTAAAGTAATTATATATAAATTGTTTTTAGAAGAATGCCCCGATGGAGAAGTCAAATTGCCCGTCACCGGTACTTTTTGCATCCTGGCCCTCTATGACAAGACCATATGCAAGGCGTATGGGGCCCATAGGCGAGTTCCACCTCAGTTCAAATCCTGTACTGGAGTAAAGATTGCCGAAATCAATGTCTTCACCATTTGCATAGACGTCACCGGTATCGTAAAACAATACCCCGTATACCGCGGCATCCTCCTGAATAGGGAAAATCATTTCAGCGTTGAACTGTACAAATTTTTCACCGCCTACCTCTATACTGCTGCCTGACGGGGTGGCATTGATATCTGTGTTGTCAAATCCCCTGATAGAGTTAATACCGCCTAGGTAGAATCTTTCCCAGTCTAAATCCACATCATTTCCTGTCCGGTCATCCAGATATCCGCCCTTGCCGTAAACAGCCCCAGTAAATTTCCAGAATAAAGGAAAGAATGCAGCGGATTCCAGAAGATACTTGGAAAAGTCAAGTTCACCGCCAAGAAACTCTCCGGCATATTGCATGGAGGCTTTATGGTACATGCCTTCTGTGGGAAGGAACCTGTGGTTTCTTGAGTCATAACTGATGAAAGGCGTAATACTTGAGGTGAGATGGTTCCCTTCAACAACCGGGGTGTTATCAGCATCAATGTCCTCAATGTCAAAATGTTCAATGTTGTAGTTGGCGCCTATGGCCGTGTAATCCCAGAACCGTCGGTAGGAGGATTTCAGTGTGAGCCCTATGGCGTTCCTGTCATAATGGTCGAATTCTTTTTCAAATTTGTAAATGTCAAAACCGGCTGAAATGGGTTTGTCAAACATCCAGGGTTCGGTAAATCCTATATTAAAAAGGGCATTTTCTCCGGACAGCCTGGTGGTGAACTTGAGGCTCTGTCCTTTTCCGAACAGGTTTCTTTCCTCAACGGAGAATTGTCCGAAAACCCCGTCGTCACTGCTGAAACCGCCGCCGAACGCAAAGTTGCCCGTTGGTTTTTCCGTTACCTTCACCTCCACATCCCGCTTGTTGGGCTGGTCTGTTTTAACCGGTTTTATATCCACGTTTGAAAAATAATCCCTGATCCCGAGATTCCTGTGGCTGCGCTGGATAGCTTTCATCGAGTATTTGCCCTGCTCTTTTATGGCCATTTCCCGACGGATAACCTTGTCCCTGGTTTTGGCGTTACCGGTAATGATGATTCTGTTAAAATAGACCAGTTCTCCCTTGTTGATATCAAAAACAATGTTGACGATCCTGTTCTCTTCATCTTTTTTTACAAGGGGGGTGATCCTGGCATTGGCATAACCCTGGTTAGAGTACGTATCTGTCAGGGCGATCATGTCTTTTCTGATCAACTCCCGGTTGTACAGTTCGGATTCCTGGGAGACCAGGGCTGCCAGCAGTTCTTCCTCAGAGCTGATGATGTCCCCTTTGATCGTAATTGCACCGGTTTTGTACTGGTCTCCCTCTTCAATCTTGAAATTGATGGTGATGCTTTCATCCCCAAGGTTGATCTGTGCATCAGATACTTTAACGTTTATAAATCCATTGTTTTTATATAAGGATTCAATGCGGATGACATCGTTGTCAAGCTCAGTTTCATCCAGGTTTCCCGAGGAGGTGATAAACGACCAGAACCCCTTTTCCTGGGTCTGCATGGCCTTTTTTAACTCTTTATCACTGAAATGATCATTTCCTTCGAAAACGATGGATTCGATCCGTATTTTCTCTCCTTCATCAATGGTGAATATGATATCGGCCTGGTCATTTTTCAGGGATTTAATCTCATAGGTGATTTTACAATTGTGATAGTTCTTTTCAAAATACAGCCTCTTAAGTTTTTCAACATCACTATTGATCTTGTAGAGGTTTAAGATAGAGCCCGTGGAGGTGGAAACAACGTCAAACAGCTCATCATCTTCATAGATGCTGTTATCTTCGAATTTAATATTCCTGACACTGGGCTTTTCCGTTACTTCAAAGACAACTTCAACCCCTCTGTCAAGACTCTCTTTTTTAACGATAACATTGTCAAAATACCCCATTTTGTAAATGAGGCTCATATCTTTGCTTAAGGTTTCCGGATTGAGCAGTTCCCCTGTCTGGGTTTGAATGACCCGGGAGATGGCATCCGCCTCAATTCGCTTGTTTCCGGAGATTCGGATGTTAGCGATGATCTGTTTTTGGAACAGTTCTCCGATAATCCCTTTACTCAGGGAAGATACCGCACCGAAAAGGCCGCCCATGTTGGGTGCCTGGGAGAAAAAAGTGAGTGGCGGACGTTCTTCATATACGCTGTACATCTCACTGTCGATACTCATCCGCTGACCGGACATAAACACGTGGCCCAGAATGATCCAGTCCACCCCCAGCCGAATC
>JAKSAX010000245.1 GCA_022361395.1 Desulfobacterales bacterium
CCTTTTTTTTACTGACGTTTGCTTCTAAATTATATTCCTGATACTACTTGACCTTTTTTGTCTGTTAGATAAAGATGAGAAAATTGTAAAAACATCAATATAAACGGATACATCAGGGAGAGAGAGATGGGGTATCGCTTTATTGTCGCTGCCGGTTGCCTGGCAATCTTGTTAACAGCCGGAGCGTTACCGGCTCAGGAGGGAACATACGTTGGGTCGGAGGTATGTAAGGACTGTCATCAGGAAGAGTATGACAGATTCATGAAGTACTCTAAAAAGGCAGACTCCTTTAAGAGCATCAAAAAAATGGAAAAAAAACTGACACCTGAAGAGTACCGGGAGTGTTTTGAGTGCCATACAACCGGTTATGGGCAGAAGGGTGGATTTGTCTCGGAACAGCAGACGCCTGAACTTAAAGATACCGGCTGTGAGGTCTGTCACGGACCGGGAAGCCTCCATGCCGATTCCGAGGATCCCGATGATATTATCGGGGTGCTGACCATGGAAAACTGCATGACCTGCCATAATGAAGAGCGGGTCAACGCGTTTGATTTTAACCCCCTGCTGTACGGCGGTGCCCATTAATTCCCATTGAGGTAGTCATGATGAAAAAAATAATTAAGCTGATTAACAGTAGATTATGGATCAAGGTCTTAATTCCGGTTTCCCTGAGTGTTATTCTGGTCATGGGGGCATCCCTCTGGTTCAGTATTGTTTCCCAGAACCGCTTTGGGGAGGCCCAGCTGTCAACCCAGAATGAAATCCTGGCAAGGGCGGTGGAAGGCGGCATGTTTGATGCGCTTGCCATAGGGGACAACGACACGGTAAGAACCCAGTTCAAACGCCTCAATGAAAAAGCCAAAAACCTGAAAGTTTACGTGTATGATTTTAATAAGGTCATCTCCTTTTCAACTGACATTGATTCCGTCGGCAAATCCATGGACCGGTACACCAATGCTTTAGGGGATCAGGATGTGGCGTCAATGCTCAGGTCGGGTCAGGCCTCGGATACCTCCATTCAGATGGAGCTGAATGGAGAGGACTTTATAATCAAAAATGACCCCATCATGAACGAGCAAAAATGTTTCCACTGCCATGGATCCAAACGGCAGGTGCTGGGGGGAATATCCGTCTTGTCCTCAATGACGGATATGAAGGCCGGTATCAAAAAGGGAAGGGATACCAGCATTTTAATCTCTGCAGTGGGACTTTCCCTGATCATCCTTCTTGTCTGGCTCTTCTTTCTTTTTCTGGTGAACAAAAAAGTGGTTCAGGTGGTTGATGCCACCACCCGGCTCAGGGAAAAGGATTTCACCCATGAGTATGAGGTAAAACAGGGGGATGAAATTAACCATATCCTGGGCCGCATCAATATGGTGACCACGGAGCTGAGGGAGACCATCCAGAATGTTGTGGACAACTCGGCAGTTCTGGAGCAGTCCTCCCATAAGATGAGTGACATTGCCGATACCCTGAATACATCCAGTGCGGATGCTTCCAAGAAGGCCACCAATGTTTCGGCTGCCGCCGAAGAGATGAGTGCCAATAATCTTTCCATTGCCTCTGCTATGGATGATGCCACTGAAACCGTCAATGCCCTTGCCGCTGCCGTGGATGAGATGAGCGCCACCGTGGGGGAGATTGCCAAAAATTCCTCAGATTCAAAAACCATTATTGATCAGGTGGTGAAGAGCTTTGACGCCATTCTCTCCGCTGTAAAAGAACTGGGGATAAGGGCGGCTGACGTGGATGAGGTTACCAATGAGATCCGGTCTATTTCCGAGCAGGTCTCTTTGCTGGCGCTGAATGCCAAAATCGAGGCGGCAAGGGCCGGGGATGCCGGTAAAGGATTTGCCGTGGTTGCCCAGGAGATCACCGAACTCGCCTCGGATACCAACCGGTCCACCGAGGAGGCAGATGAAAAACTGGTAAGGATCAAAACAACGATCAAAGAGTTGATCGGCCAGGTCTCCGGGCTGGCAGGGGATGTCAAAGACAGCGATACTGCTATTTCCGGTATTGCCGCTGCCGTGGAAGAGCAGAACGCAACCACGGTTGAAATTGCAAAAAATATTAACGATGTCAGTGAGAAAATATCCGACGTAAACCAGAGTGTGGCCCAGGGCGCGGAAGTCGCGTCTGAGATTGCCAGGGACATTGTCGGAGTTGAGGAGATGTCATCCAGGGTCCAGGACGAAAGCCATACCCTGAACAAGGGGGCATCCGACCTTGAAAAGATGGCTGAGCAGTTTACCGGCCTGATGAAGCAATTCAAGGTGTAACGGTTAAATGAGAGAGGGCAGGGGGCTTTATCCCCCTGCTTTTTCTACCCTGTCGGCTATGGCCTCCAGCACAGGCCCGGCCTTTTCCCGGATGACCATGTCACACCTCGGGTCAAAGGGGGTATCTGACAGGTTGATAATCACCAGAAAGGCCCCGGCGCTCTTTGCATACTCAGGCATGGATGCGGCAGGCTGGACCAGAAGGGTTGAGCCCACGGCAATAAACAGGTCGCAGTTTGAAGAG
>JAKSAX010000295.1 GCA_022361395.1 Desulfobacterales bacterium
ATGGCCGGACTTTCCATTGACTCCGCCATGTTCACCCTGGCCAGGTTTGTATTCGGGTTTGCCACGGTTATTGCGGTCATGGGGATCCGGAAGAAAAAATTAAAGGTTCGGAAAAAACGGTACCTGGTGGGCAGGGCCCTGGGCAATGCTGCTGCGGTCTATTGTTTTTTCAAGGGCGTGGACCTGACTTCAGTGGCCCAGGCCAATATATTAAACATGACCTATCCCCTGTTTATTGCGGTTTTTTCCTGGATATTTCTCAGGGCCCAGCGGGATATCGTTTCCGTCGGCATCGTCCTTGTGGCCTTTGCCGGGGTCTGGATGATCCTTTCCCCTGCCGATATGGCATTCAGCAGCAACTCCTTCTGGGCGCTGGGGTCGGGGGTCAGTGCGGCCGGTGCAATGATGTTTTTGAACATGTCACGCAGGGTCCATGATACCCAGACCACCCTTTTTGTCATGTTCGGCCTTGGCGGCATCCTGATTTTTTGCCTGTTTTTCAATGAGATGAGAATGCCCGGTATCGAGGAATTCAAGTATCTGTTCTGGTGCTCCGCCATTGCCATTGCCGGGCAATATCTGCTGACGGTGGGGTTTAAATACGTGACAGCCATTGAAGGGGGAATCATCTCTTCCACCCGGATACTCCTGGCCGCCGTGCTTGGTCCGTTTATCGCGATGGATCCCAGCCTCTCCCTGGCAGGATGGGTGGGGGCCTGTCTGATCTTCGGAGGAAATGTACTCCTGACCGTCCGAAAGGCCAGAGCAGCACCGGCGCCAGGGCGTGGCTGATCTCCGGAGTCTTATGTTTTTACTGTGGATTTTCACCAGTAAATGGTGTAAGGATGAATGAATATTTAATGTGAGACCTCTTTTTCGGATCCGGCAGTAACTGATCTTAGGATCGGCTTCAAAATTACTTGGTCTTTTATTTTTAAAATTACCTGTCATTAAATGGCTTTTGAAAAAAATCAGAGCAAGTTCTTTTGTAACGATTCCTTGGCGTGTTAAATCGCAGCAGCGTATAAAACCTTTTCATTTCCGGTCTCAGCAGGCAGTCTCCTGCATTGCCGGGCAACAGGATATTTGGCATGGCAGTAACACCTCCCGGAGGGCGGTTGTCTGAACAAAAGGACGGTTCCCATCCCCTGACACAGATGGGCAGTCCTTTTTTCCAGATGATGATGGACAATTCACCTGATCTGATCTGGGCCAAGGATATGGATGACAGGTTTATCTTTGTGAACAGGGCGAGTTGCGAGATCATCCTCAAATGTGATTCCACATCAGAACCCATTGGGAAAACCGATTTTTACTTTGCAAACCGCGAAAAGGAAAAAGGATTTCTCCACACCTTTGGCGAGACCTGTCTGGATTCGGATAAACAGGTTAAGGAGAGCGGAGAACCCGGGCGGTTTATTGAAGAGGGATATGTACGCGGAAAATATCTTGTACTGGACGTTCACAAGGCCCCTTTTTATGATGATAACGGGGATATGGTGGGAACGGTGGGATCTGCCAGGGATATCACGGCAGAACGGGCCATTGAGAAAAAACTGAAAAAAAGTGAAGAACGGTTTCGCAGGATGGCGGATTTTCTTCCGGTTCCCATTGCTGAGTTCGACTTTGATTTCAACCTCTTTTATGCCAACCGGGCAGGGCTCAACTATTTTGGATATACCCGGGAGGACTATGAAAAATACCCCAGTGTTTCCCGGCTGGTGCCAAAGTACAAAACCAGCCTGGTACGGTCCTGGCTTGAAGATCTTCGGCAGGGAAAAGAACGCTCTCCCTTTGAGATGCAGTTTGTTAAAAAGGATGGCTCTTATATTTACGGAATGGTCAATGCCTCTCCCATCAGGAAGAATGGAAAAGTGGTTGCCATCCGTGCCTGTTTTACCGATCTGTCCGACCGCAGGTCCGCCGAGGTTGCCCTGAGGGAAAATGAAACCCGTTTCCGTACCCTGTTTAACGGGTTTAACGATGCGGTTTTTGTCCATCCCTTTGCGGACAGGGGGTTTAAGAACTTTGTTGAGGTCAATGACGTGGCCTGCGATTGGTACGGGTACACCCGGGACGAGCTCCTTGAGATGACACCCCAGGACCTGATTCTGGATCCCGAAGGCAAAGGCATGGGCAGTGAGGAATCCAGGCAGAATCTGAAAATGGTCCGGAAAAGAACCATTGAGACCCTGAATAAAAAGAAAAATAACGAGATCTTTCCAGTGGAAATTTCATCTTCCATATTTGAATTCCACGGAGAGCAGATGATACTCTCAACTGTCAGGGACATCACAGACCGCAGGCAGACAGAAAAAGAGCGGGCCGATGCCGTGAAATTCGCAGCCGAGCAGGAAAAATACGCCCTGGTCGGCCAGGTGGCCGGAAAAATGGCCCATGATTTCAACAATATCCTCGGCGGGATAATGGGCAATGCAGAGTTTTCCCTCATGGACTGCAAGGATCCGGACATAAAAAATACCCTTGAGATTATACTGGACCAGACCCTGAGGGGAAAAAACCTTACCAAGAACCTGGTGGCCTTTGCCCGCGACCAGGAGCCTAAGGAAGAATTTTTCAGCCTCAACGAAAAGATGGAGCTGGTGTTGAGCCTGATGAAAAAGGACCTGGAGCGGGTCCGGGTGGTCCGGCAGTTTTCTTCGAATCTTCCCGAATTGCTGGCAGACCCCGGAATGATAGAGCATGCCCTGGTCAACCTGATCCAGAATGCCGTCCATGCCATGAGCAAAAAGGCCAACCCGGAACTCAGGATCGCCACGGCCCATTCCGTCAACTGCCTGGTCATTGAGATTGAGGATAACGGCTGCGGGATCCCGGAGGCATACCATGACAGGATATACACCCCCTCCTTTACCCTTAAGGGCAGCAAGGATATCCGGGGGGCGTATGAAACCGGTATAAGGGGAACCGGATACGGCATGTCCAACGTAAAAAAATACATCCAGAAACACAGGGGCGGGATTGCCTTTACCAGCAGTGAGAACAAGGGCACCGCCTTTACTATTTCCATTCCCCTGATAAACAAGGAGCTGACCCGGAAGGAAAAGATCCGGATGGCCAGAAAACAGGTGATCCAGGGGAAAAAGATACTTCTGGTGGAAGATGAAGAGGCCATCTCGGAGGTTCAGCGTAAAATATTAAGCCAGGCCCCCTTTAATCACAGGGTGGTGGTGGCTGCCAGGGGGCAGGAGGCCATTGAGGCGTTTGACAGGGAAGATTTTGATCTGATCAGCCTGGACTATATCCTTCCCGGACGGTTAAACGGCATGGATGTTTACTCCTACATCCGGCGGACCAACGCCCGGGTCCCCGTGATTTTCCTGTCCGGAAATATCGCCTTTATCGAGTCCATGAAAGAGATGCAGGCCAGGGATAACAGAATTGATCATCTTTCCAAACCCTGTGAAAACATCGTGTATGCGGACACGGTGAATGAATGGCTCTATAAGATTTTTTCCTGATGGGCGCGGTCGGGGCCTGCCCCTGTCAGGCCGATTCCCTGGCCCGTTTCAGAAGCAGCCTGGTGCAGTTGAGGATATTTTCCCGGGTATACAGGGTGAACTCATCCCTGTAGGATTCCTCAAACAATTCACCTGTCAGTTCATCGTCCGGCAATTGCGTTTCCCTGATCCGCCTGATGATGTCAAGGGTGGTCCTCCTGGCCAGGTCAATACCCTTACGGACCCTGTCTCCCGTTATGGGGCCCTGGTGGGCAGGCGCCAGTATATCAGGGGCTGCGGCTGCAATGAGGTCAATGGTTTTTACATAGGCCCGCGCATCCGTGAAAAACAGGGGCCAGAACATTCTTCCCGGGTAGTGAAACCCCATGGAGTCGGAGCAGAAAAGCGCCCGGTCTTTTTCCACCTGGGCAATAAGATTTCCCGGGGAGTGCCCCTCTGCAGGTGTCAGTAAAAGATCGGTTCCCCCGCCCAGGTTAAGACGAGCAGGGGAATCAACAGACACTGCCCGGCTGAGATCGGGAATGGTTTCCAGGGCGGGCCGTCCCGGCCTGATCCCCATTTTTTCCAGTCCTTGGGACATGAATTTGTCTTCCCTGACCAGGGCGGGCCCGGCTTTGGGATGGGAAACAAATTCCTGTGCTCCGCGGCCGCAAACCACCTCTGCCCCGGGAAACCGCTCCATCAGTCCGGGCAGGCCCGTGATATGGTCTGAATGGGGATGGCTGACCACCAGGTAGTCCGGCGCGATTTCCAGATCATCCAGTTGCTGAATCACCGTATCCACCACCCCTGAGATGCCGCTTTCAAACAGGGCGGATTTCTCAGATCCGGTTACCAGAAAGAGGTTGAAAAAATAATTACCCAGTACGCGGATACGCGGGGTAAGTTCCATGGGGAATCTGTCCGGTGGAATATAGTGGGGATTCATATATTGCCTTTTAGTTTTGGAGCGCCTCTTTGAAGGGCGCCATACCGACTCTTTCGATCAGTTTACCTAGGCGTTCGCCTTTTTTGGCGTTTTCCTTATAACAGTCAACCACCCGTTCACAGGCATCCATAACCTGGTCATCATCAAGCCCGGTAACCAGTTCTTTAGCGATCCGCGGTGTCATACCCACATTGCCGCCGATAACAACGGTCCAGCCTTCGGGAAATCCGATGAGTCCGATATCCCGGACCCAGGATTCGGAACAGCTCAGCTTGCATCCGGAAACCGCCATCTTGAACTTGCCGGGCAGCTCAAGGGCATGGTAGCGTTCATCCAGTTTCATCCCGATTCCCAGGGCATCCTGCTTGCCCAGTTTGCAGAAGGTGGTGCCGGGACAGGTCCTGACAGACCGGACACATAGCCCCACAGCCGCGCCTTTATCCAGTTTCAGGTCTTCCCAGGCCGAATCAATATCCTCTTCCTTCAGTCCCACAATGGCCATGCGGGTGGCTCCGGTGAGCTTAATGGCTTTGGCATCGTATTTTTCCGAGACATCGGCGATTTTTCTTAACAGCTCAGGGGTCACCACCCCGCAGGGGATATGGGGGGCTATGGCATAGGTTTCATTATCATTCTGGGGAATGGCCCCCTTTTCTCCAAGTTTCAGCATTATGTTCTCCGCAAGTATGGTTTAGGTAAAGTGGTATAAATTATTAACCGGGCGGAGTATTGTCAAGTCCCTGTAACGATTCTTTAATTGTCTTTTATCTGTTCTATAATTTCAGGCAGGTATTTGAAAAGATAATCAACATCCTCTTTTGAATTGTTTAATCCGAAACTGAACCGTATGGTGCCGTAGTAGTCCGTATCAACCCCCAGTGCCTTGATAATCCGTGAGGACTCCTTGCTGCCGGCGCTGCAGGAAGAGCCCGATGCAACATAGACGCCTATTTTGTTAAGGCTGATTAAAAGGGTGCCGCTGTCTATTCCCGGGAATCCCACATTCAGATTGTGGGGAACCCTGTTGTGTATGGAGCCGTTGATAATGTGTCCGGGCACCTTCTCCTTAAGCTGCCTGATAAAATAGTCCCTGAGTTCCGTTATCCTCTTATATTCGGATTGTATCTCCTTCCGGGCCAGGGTGGCGGCTTTGCCAAAGGCAATAATATGACCGACATTTTCAGTTCCCGACCGCCTGTTGAACTCCTGGCCGCCCCCATGGATCAAGGGAACCACAGAGTACATGTCATCAATGTATAATGCCCCGATACCTTTGGGCGCATATATTTTATGCCCGGAAACAGACATAAGGGATATCCCCATCTCTTTAGGCTTTAGATCAATTTTACCGTAGGCCTGGGTTGCATCGACCATAAAAGGAACCTCTGCAAGTTTGCACAGCTCCCCGATTTCCTTTATGGGATTGATAATACCGATTTCGTTATTCACCGCCATTATGGCCACGAGTATGGTGTTGGATTTTAAAGCCGACCTCACGGCATCCTCTGTGATCAGTCCGTTTTCATCCACATCCAGAAAGGAGACTTCATATCCGAGCATGCCCAGAAAATGTACTGACTCCAGAATTGAAGAATGCTCAATACTGGTGGTGATAATATGGCCCTTGGTCTGGTGATATTTAAATGCAATGCCTTTAACCCCAAGGTTGTTGGCCTCTGACCCGCTTGCAGTAAAAATGATTTCATGGGGGTTTACCGACAGGCTGGCTGCGATTTCACTCCTGGCGGTTGATATCTTTTCAAAGGCGTTCTTTCCGAGAAATGTACTTGAAGAGGGGTTTCCATGGCCGTAGTCCCCTCTGGTGTATTTTTCCATAAACGGCTTTACCTCATCCCTGAGATAGGTGGTTCCGTTATGGTCAAAGTAGACTTCCCTGTACTCATCAACATCGATATCCGCCACAGGTTTGCATGTATCATCCACAGAGTGAATGGGGATGCCTATCCAGGTGTAGACAGAGTTCAGGCCGTGGGGGAAAAGCCGATGAATATCCTGTTTGGTGGCGCCGGTGTGGCGTTCAATGTTTGTATACAGGGGACCCACTTTGTTCTTCTCATAGTAGGCAAAGGCAAACTCCAATACCCTCAGGTGCATTTCCGTTATATCGGTCCTGGTTCTCCGGGCCATCTGGTTGATATAGGTTTTTGTATAATTATTCAGCATTTGTTTTAATATTCTTCCGTTACAGATTCATCTGACCCAGGGTAGAGGTGAAAGGGAAATCCGGTGCGGGATTCCTCCATGCCCCTGGCAATAATTTGAAAATCCTTGAAAGGCATCCCGATTCCGAGCCGGTCTGCATTATATTGCGCGATCAGCCTTGCCCCAAGGCAATATGTGGAAATATTGATTTTCCCGGTAAGATAAGGCCGTACAATAAGGTCGGAGTTCACCACACGCAAACCACCCATACTTGAGTTAACCCTCTCTCCGGTAATATACTGGTAGGCCTGGATCAGCCGCGCCAGTTCCACGGGCCTGACGCTGAGGACGATAACATCGGGTTCAAGGTCCAGTTCGTCAAATTCCCTGGAGTATAAAAACACAGCGTTGGTGTCTGCCGGTTTGATTGCCATCATGCCCTCAACCGCCTTTTTTGCGGTTTCAACACTGTTGTACCGCCCGGAATCATCTTTGCCGAAAAGGGCAAAATCCGGCTTGTTAGCATCTTTACACGCATACACGAACCCTTCGGTGAAATCCTTTGGACTCGGTGGGCTGAACTCTCCTTTGTTCTTTGACTGGTCTTTCATGATATCTGTGTAAACACGGGAGCCCTGCATGGGGCTTTCCTGGTTTTCATCGACAAGACCGAATGTAATTGCAGCGGCAATACATCCGATGTTGTTTTTGGTCAGGCAGACATTATCACCCAGGGATGCCTGTTTTGCCGCCTGGCAGCTTGTCAGGGTTAATCCGGAAGGGGTATAGGAACTGACAATATCGGGAGGTGTCTCTTCTTTCCGGTAAAATTTTACCGCGCTCAAAGGCAGTGATAAGCCCGGGACCCCCATATTTTCTATTATCTGATTGTAAAGCGCATTGATTTTTGACATGACAATCCCTCCTTATTATTTAGGGTACACTAGTTACAATACCATTTATTTAAATCTCCTTCATTTAAAAATATCAAAAAACCGGAGACGGCCCGGTTTTTATTGGGTCAACCGCCCCCATGCCTGTGAAAGGGTTTTCTTTATACGGGAGTGAAATTAACCTCTCTTTATCATCATCTTAAATATAAGGGGGCATAACGGCTGTATTAAGGGGTTTGGAAGCGTATTTTTATTTAAGGTAAGGAGTCGCGCAAAAACAACTTCACCTAATCTGTTTACAAAAACCCTTAAAACATCGGGTATTTTGCAAACAGAATGTGAACTGATTTTTGCGTGCTCCCTGTAAGGAGAAGAAAATCATGTGTCCGGAAAATACCAGCAACGTCCTATACGGGCGGTTATCCCAATTGGATAAGGAAAAAACATCCTGGGGCGAACAATCTGTCATGTTTTCCCATTGGAGTGAGATGGATCTTAAGGGCCTCCACCTGAAACTGGAGGAGGAGATAAAATACGGGGATCTCTACGGAGGTGATCTTGAAAGCATCCTTCTCGTGGAAGAGGGGCGGGGAATTCTCCGGCACCAGGCCCGGGAACATACCGTTGAAAAGGGGTATGCCGTAAAGATATTCCCCGATGAGAACCCCGGAATCATACCGGATGGACAATTGTCCCTGACCTGTATACAGAAGCCGGTCAAACCGGAAGAAGCCGCGCGCTATCCGGAGGATATTGAAAAAGTCTCCGTGGTCAATCCTGAAGCGGTCACCTCCATGGTGTATGAATATGAGACTTTGGGCCAGGAAATATTTACGTGCAATTATAAAAACGGCCTGGGCCTGATCAAATTCGTTTTTCCCATTGATAAAATACCACTTCACCAGCATCCCTTTGCCGGGCGGTTGATCCGGACCATATGGGGCAGGGGATATACCTATGTGGAACCGGAAAAATATGAGATGAATTCAGACACCTTTGCACTTTTTCCCAAAGCCGTCACCCACACCAACGGGCCTGATCCCGGCAATATCTATGTGGTCTGGGCTGTCCAGCTTCCATGGATTGAACCGGAAATTGACTCTGACAATATTGCCGGGTCCGAAGCATTTGTAAAATACGTGGGCCCCCAGATTCCCAGGGAACTGTGGAAAACCAAGGAGGATTTTTTAAGGGCGATTAAAAAGATGTCAGAACATTAAGGGATCTAACTAAACCATATGACCGGCCACAAGTTCCATAAGGTCGACAGCCCTGATCTGATTTTCAAGACCGCTTGTTTTTATGGCATCCTCTATATTCACCATGCAATAGGGACAGGCGGTTACGATAACACTGGCGCCGGCCTGCTCCGCCATCTTAACCCGGATCTGCCCGATGCGCTGTTCTTCATCAGGCTCATAAAAGAGCATCAGCCCGCCGCCCCCGCAGCACAATGCCCTGTCCCTGCACCTCTCCATTTCCACCCTGTGAATTCCGGGAATGGCATCAATCACAAATCTCGGGGCCTCATATATCAGGTTGTGCCGTCCCAGGTAACAGGGGTCATGATACACATAAACATCATCCCTGTTTTCCACCGGGTTGAATTTTAAAACCCCTTCCCGGATTTTCCTTTCCGCCAGCAGGCTCACATGTTCCACCGGCGGAAGGCCCTGGTAATCCTTTTGTAATGCGTTCATGGCATGGGGATCATTCACCACGATCCCGGCAACGCCTGAATCAAGAATCGCCCCGGTATTTTTCTCCTTCAGGTCCAGGAAAAGCATTTCCTCCCCAAACCGCCTGATTTCGTGGCCGCTGTCTTTCTCCGTTTTTCCCAGTATTCCGAAGTCAACCCCGGTATGGGTCAGGACCCTTGCCGTAGCCCGGCCGATTTCCTGTATCCTGTCGTCATAGGATGTGACACTGTCAACAAAATAGAGGATCTCTGCCCGGTTTTTCCCCAATACCTTGATATCCAGGTTCTCTTCCCTGGAAAGCGCCTTTGTCCAGTGCCCCCGTTTTTTCTCTGTTTTTCCGTAGGGGTTCCCCCTTCTTGCCATTGCATTTAACGGTTTCTGCAGGCTCTGGGGGACCATGCCCTCATCCACCATGCCCCGCCGCAGGTCTACAATCTTATCAATATATTCGATGAACAACGGGCATTCCTGTTCACATGCCCCGCAGGTGGTGCAAGACCAGATTTCATCTTCTTCCAGTGTTGCCGGTATCAGTGATTCGCCTTTTCTGAATTCCCCGGTCAGGGGATAGTGGTTAAATGAATAGGTCCGGCATTTAATGGAGATGAATCTCGGTGACAAGGGCCTGCCTGCGGCCGTGGCAGGACAATGATCAGAACATCTCCCGCAGTCCGTACAGGAATAAAAATCCAGGATATGCTTCCAGGTGAAATCCTCGAATTTTTTTACGCCGAAGGATTCTATATCATCAAGGTCTTCCTCCTTTACATCCCATTCCACGGGTTTTACCGTTCCCCTTTCAAGCTTCATGAAAAATACATTTGGAAAAGAGGTGATGACATGGAAATGTTTGCCCAGGGGTAAAAAAATCAAAAAAGAGAAGAAAATCAGCTCATGGACCAGAAAGGAGACCATATGTGTTCCCTGCAGGGTTGACGCGGAAGAGGCGTCCATCAGATTTTTGGCAATCCAGGTCAGGCTGAACGGAAAGATGAATCCTGCCTCTCCTTTTGCCCGGGCCGCGAACAGGCTGCCCTCATAAAAGGCATCGGAAATCATGAGGCCGGCAATCATGCAGAGGACAAAGAGGGCTTCAAACCTGTTTTCCTTCCCATATCTGGGCGGCACTGCATACCGCTGCGGTTTGAACACCACCCTGCGCACCAAGGCAACTACCACAGCAGCAAAGACTGCCGTGGCAATAATATCCTTCAGCACCGCATAGATCTCTCCGGGAAGTCCGCCCATGAACGGCAGTGTAAATCCTTCCTTGATCCCGGTCATCACCAGGGTAACGGAGTGGAGGGAGATAATCATGAACCCTGAAAAAATGGTGATATGAAGGATGCCCGCCAGCATGTATCTGGGCTGACGGTACTGCCCCAGTGCATATTTCAGCATATTAAAGGTTCTTGTGACAATCCTGTCTGTCCTGGGGTCTGTCCGTGAAAGCACCAGGGGGGCTAATCGTTTTGATATGATAAAGGTGAAAACAGAGACGCCTAGGACTGGAATCAGCAAAAATATGTACCAGAATTCTGCAGGCGGAATCAGGGCGGTTTCCATGGTGACCTCCTTTTTAAAGAATGGATTTTTTTCCCCTAAGCAGGCAGTAATCAGGATGCAGCAGGTGCGGGTTTTAAAACCGGTTTCAGTAATCAAGTGGGAAAGCCAAGAAAATTTGACCTGTTTGCCGGGGATGCTGCTTACGATGTATCCCCTTAATGATCTTAATTCATAACATAACCGGGGAAAAATTTCCCGGTTATTTTTTCGCAATCCCTGAGCACGGCGCTCATAATCATTCAGGCCTGAATCACCGCCAGTCTCATATCAAGTTTTTTGTTGCATTTTCCCAGTGGAAATGATTTCCTGGTTTACAGATCACTTCAGATTGTACCTGACTTAACTGAATTCACATTTTGGGCGATTTTTTCTTAATACCGGGCCAAGGGGGCGCAATAATCGGGGCGCGCAGCAATTAATTCACGTTCTGTTTTACGCAACTCCTGACCGCCGGACAGCTTAACGCGGGGGATACCAATTAAACGATTTGAATGGGACATATCCCTGAACACAAATATCAGGCAGGTTGACCATCAGCATAAGCAGATATTTAAAATAATTAATGATTATTTTTTTGCGATGAATCAGGCCAAGGCAAATGACGTCCTGGTGGCTACTCTTGACAACCTGCTGGATTATGCCCAATTCCATTTCAGCCTTGAAGAAAAACTGCTCCTTAAACACTCGTATACTCATACCGAAGATCATGTCAGGCAGCATGGCTGCTATCTGAAAGAGATCAAGATTTACAGGGCAATGATTAAAGACGGGGTGACACATGTGGATAACAGGCCCATCACGGTTGATCTCTGGAAATTTTTAAAGGACTGGCTTGTTAACCATATCAAGACAGAGGATATGACATACCGGGACTATTTCATCCGCAAGGGGGTCATTTCAAAAAATGACGATTTTTTCCTGCCCTTTTCCGGAGATAATGAATCAGCCTCCGGTTAGTGGCGGCCGGGAGCCTGAAATCAGAGGATAATCTGACCGTGCTTTTTTGGGGACGCATTTAACATTTGCTATAGAGCCTGTGCATCCTTATTTAGGGCATCCCTGATGTTTTCATTATATGATTGATTATTTATTATAATTGGGCTACTGTAAGCTTACGATCAAAGAATGCTCTCTAACTCTGACTGGCTCATTAGATCAATCGCCCAAGTGAAGGGCGTTATTCAGAAAAATCAATCCCATTGGGGGATTTTCAGTATATCGTAACAATGAAAATATCTTCATGTGAAATACTTCTGGTAGAAGACGATCCCGGCGATGCCGTCCTGTTCAGGTCGCTTATCGGCTCCGTGTCCTCCCTGGACACGGCAGAACGGTTGAAAGAGGCCCTGGGGTTTTTGTCCGAAAAGACTTATAGCGTGGTGTTCCTGGATTTGAACCTGCCGGACAGCAGAGGGGTTCAAACCATTAAGGCAGTTTATGAAAATGCATCGGAAATACCGATTATCGTCATGACCAATGTGAGTGACGACGGCATGGCGGAACTTGCCCTGCAGGAAGGGGCCCAGGATTATCTGATCAAGGGCGAATATGATGAAGCGTACCTGAACCGGAGCATCCGGTATGCCACGGAAAGGAACCGGCTGACGCTGTCCCTGAAACGTGCCCTTGATGACCGTAAAGAACTTGAAACCGCCCTGTCACACCAGAGAGAACTTTTGACCGGATGGCAGCAGGGCTCAGTGACGGCCAGTATGGCCGGTGTAGGCCCCCTGCACCAAAGAGAGAGTGAAGCGTTTGTGCAGCTGCAGGATGACTACAGTGACCTGATTGAAGCCTATCTGGAAAAACTCAATTACCGCAAATCTCTTTCAAACTTGGGAATTGAGAAGCTCGCAGCCCGTATCGGCCGGCTCAACGGCGGGCCAAAAGATGTCATTGACCTGCATCTCAGGGTGATCGAAGACAAATCTCTTGGGGCAGCCCCACTGAAGGTGCGGGGGTATACCTTGGAGGGGCGGCTGTTTGCTCTGGAACTCATGGGGTTTCTGGCAGATTATTACCGTGTAAGAGCCTGTATCTGAACAGATGTATACGTTTTTGACAGAAAGAACAACGGAGGGACCATGGCCAATTATGTCCTGAAGCTTTATATAACGGGTCACAGCAGTAGTTCACGGGTAGCTCTGAGGAATATCAGCAGCATTTGCGACGCCAATTTTTCAGGTGATTATGATCTGGAGGTAATTGATATTTTACAAAATCCGCAATTGGCTGAAGATAATAAAATCATTGCTACCCCGACCCTGGTCAAAGAACAGCCGTCTCCGTTAAGGAAAATTATCGGTGATCTGTCTGACAGGGAAAAGGTTCTTAGCGGACTGGGGTTCGTCAAAATAAAACAGGACACGTTTACAAATATCGGCTCAAACCCTAATAAAGGATGAAAATATGCATAGCTCCATGAATGAGGAGTCTGGAGGTAGTATCGGTCTGATGGAAAAAATACCCACCGGAATAAACGGCCTGGATCATATTGCCCTGGGAGGAATACCCAAGGGAAGGGCAACCCTTGTTTCCGGTTCTTCCGGCAGCTGTAAAACCGTACTGGGCCTGGAATTCATCAGGAACGGCATAGAGCTGTACGACGATGCAGGTGTCTTTGTGACATTTGAGGAACCCCCCGAGGATATCAGACGGAATATTTTCACCTTTAACTTTGATATTGCCCGTTATGAGGCACTGAATAAATTTGCATTTGTGGATGTGTCCCCGGATCCCATAGGGCGGAATACCGAGTCCGGTGCATATGATTTTTCAGCCCTGATGGCCAGGATTGAGCATGCCGTGGAAAAGGTTGGTGCCGGACGCGTGGTCATTGATTCCGTCGGGGCCCTGTTTTCCCAGTTCAGCGATACAAGTAAGGTGCGGAAAGAGCTGTTTCGTGTTGCATCCGGGCTGAAACTTCTTGATGTTACAACGCTTATTACTGCCGAAAGAACAGAGGAATACGGGGAGATTGCAAGATTTCAGGTCGAGGAATTTGTAGCGGATAATGTTATTATCCTGAGGCATGTTCTTGAAAATGAGCGGCGGCGGCGGACGGTTGAGATTCTTAAATTCAGGGGGGCAAAACATCAAAACGGCGAATATCCGTTTACCATTTCGGATAAAGGCATAGAGGTGATTCCGCTCTCTGCCATCACCCTTGAAATGCTTTCCACAGATAAACGGATCAGTTCGGGAAATAAAGAGCTGGATCAGATGTGCGGTGGCGGTTTTTTCCGTGATTCCATCCTGCTTGCAAACGGGGCAACGGGTACCGGTAAGACTCTGATGGCCACCACCTTTATCAGCGAAGGCTGCCGCCAGGGTAAAAGAGGGCTGATCCTGGCCTTTGAAGAATCCCGGTCCCAGATGGGGCGGAATGCCAAGGGATGGGGCATTGATTTTTATTCATCCGAAGATAAGGGGCTGCTTAAAATAATTTGTGCTTACCCTGAAAGTGCAAGCCTTGCGGATCACCTGCTGAAACTTCAGGAAGCTATTGAGGTTTTCAAGCCGGAACGGATCGCAGTGGACAGTCTTTCCGCCCTGGAAAGGGTCTCCACGGGCAAGGATTACCGGGAATTTGTGATCAGCCTGACCTCATTTATCAAGGACCGCCAGATCGCAGGGCTTTTCACCAGTACGGCCACCACCCTTTTGGGGGGAGAATCAATAACCGACCATCATATCTCAACCATCACGGATTCCATAATTCTTCTGCGCTATGTGGAACTTATGGGTGAAATGAGACGGGGCATTACCGTTCTCAAGATGCGCGGTTCTGTGCATGAAAAGACGTTCAGGGAATATACCATTGATAACCGGGGGATGCATATCGGGGATCCGTTCAGGAATGTCTCCGGCATACTGTCCGGGGCTCCCCAGCAGCTGCTTGCCACCGAACAGGACAAAATAGAGCGCATGTTTGAATAGCTTGCGCATCCCCGGCAGGGAAAGGTATGGGAATATGCCATTAACAGGTATCGATATGTTCAAGGATGTTGTTGAAAACAGCATTGACGGCATTCTGGTTCTGGATGAACAGGGGGTGATCCTGTACTGCAACCCGGCGGCCAGGCTCCTTTTCAAAGATACTGCTGAAAATCCCGAAGGCCAGATGTTCGGTTTCCCCATTGTGGAAGGCGAATCAACGGATTTGGAAATGATTGATCCCCGGGGCAGGATCAAACAGGTGGAAATGCGGGTGGCCGTAACAGAGTGGAAAGGACAAAATGCCCATATCGCCAGTTTAAGGGATATCACGGATCGCAAGGCTGTTGAAGATCAGCTGCGAAGCAGCAGGAAAGAATGGGAAAGAACCTTTGATGCCATTGATGACGTTATCGCCATAGTGGATCTCGACAGAAAGATCATCCGGATTAATACTGCCGTCAGGAAAAGTTTTCAAAAAACACCGGAACAGGTTACCGGGAAAATCTGCTGCACCCTTTTTGATTCCGACTCCATCTGTGACGGATGCCCCCTGCCCCATACCATTAAAAACCAGGAGGTTCATTCCGCAGAGGTCATCCACCCCCACCTGGAAAAAATTCTTCAGGTAACCACCTTTCCCCTGTTTGACGAAGCAGGCCAATTGATCGGCGCCGTGCATATTTCCAAGGATGTCACAAAGGTGAAATCCCTTGAAAACAGGCTGTTGCACGCACATAAGATGGAGTCCATCGGCACTCTGGCCGGAGGGATTGCCCATGATTTCAACAATATTCTCACCGCGATTATGGGGTTTACCGAACTGGCCCAGGGGGAAGCCGAAGATCAGGAGGATCTTCAGGAAGATCTTCTGGAAATCCATACAGCAGCAAGCCGTGCAGCTGACCTGGTCCGCCAGATTCTCACGTTCAGCCGGATGCGGGGGACTGAGAAATCGGAACTCAGGCTGAAACCTGTCATTGAGGATGCCTTGAAGATGATTCGTTCGGTTCTGCCGGCGTCCATAGATATCGAAACCAGACTTGACACCGGCCTGAATCCGGTGATGGCGGATTCCACCCAGATTCACCAGGTTGTCATGAACCTGTGCACCAATGCCAGCCAGGCAATGGAAGAGAACGGCGGCCTTTTAACCATTACCCTGAAGGCAGTTGATGTGACCCCTGCAACTTCGGGGAAGTGTGATTATCTGACACCGGGCGGATATATTGAACTGGCTGTCTCAGACACTGGCTGTGGTATAGAATCCAAGCATATGGATACTATTTTTGACCCTTATTTTACCACAAAAAACGTAGGGGAGGGCACCGGGCTGGGGCTTTCTGTTGTTCACGGAATTGTTAAAGACAGCGGAGGGGAGGTGGTTGTCCGGTCAGAAGCGGGACAGGGAACATGCTTTCTGGTTTATTTCCCGACCATAGGGAAAAAGAAGCCGGAAAAGAAAATATCTGAGTTCGATGTGGGGTGTGAAAAAGGATACGGGCATATTCTTGTGGTGGATGATGAACTTCCTATCGTTAAGATTTGCGGGCGGCTGCTGAAACAGCACGGGTTTGATGTGACTTTGAAGAATTCCAGCACCGACGCCCTTGAGTATATCAAGACCCATCCCGGTACTATTGATCTTGTGATCACGGATATGACCATGCCGGTTTTAAACGGAAATCGCCTGGCCATCCGCATATTTCAGCTGGAACCGGATCTTCCCGTCATTTTAATGAGCGGCTACAGCAAAGAGCTTTGCGATGAAAAAATTTCTTTGCCCAATATCAAGGCAGTACTCATGAAACCCGTATCAAAGCAGGATCTGCTGACACATATTTTCCCCATACTTCAGGCAAAACCCCGGTATTCCCCATAACCTAAGGGACCATGCAAAAATAACTTCACCTAGTCTGTTTTATTGGGGTCTCCATTGCTTTCTCTGTCTCCGTTATCCGGGAGGGTAAAATAAACCGTCATGCCATTGCCGTTGCCCCGGCTTTCTGCACGTATTTCCCCGCCGTGGCGGTTTACAATCTTTTTACAGATCGCGAGTCCCATACCGTCTCCGGGGTATTCCTCCTTCAGGTGGAGCCGTTGAAATATCTCAAAAATCCGGGAGCTGTTTTCGGGCTCGATTCCGATGCCGTTGTCTTTTACCCCCAGAAGCCACTCTTTTTTTCCGGGCAGATCTTTTTTTTGGGCGGATATGTGAATTTCCGGCGGATCCTGCCCCCTGAATTTGACGGCATTTAAAATAAGGTTTTGAAACACTTGTCCGATCTGTATCTCATCCGCTTTAAGGGTGGGCAGGCCATCCGTGGTGACACTGGCACCGGTTTCATCCAGCTTGATCTGAATGGAATTCACCACCTGGGATACCAGGGTGTTCAGGTCAACCCGGCTTAAGGGGGTTTTCCGGGTGGTTACCCTGGAATAGGATAAAAGGCCGCTGATCAGCCGCTGCATCCGGCGGGCGCCGTCCGTGATATAATACATGAACTCATCCGCCTTTTCATCCAGCCGGCCCTGGTATTGCCGGGCCAAAAGTTCGGTAAAATTTTTTATTTTCCGAAGGGGTTCCTGAAGGTCATGGGAGGCAATGTAGGCAAATTCCTCAAGTTCCCTGTTGGAACGGGCCAGTTCTCCGGCCATCCGGGTTATTTTTTTCCTTGCCTCAATATCACGCATTCTCATTTGATGCAGTTCCACGAACACCCCCACCTTTGTCTTTAAAAAGGAGGGCTCAAAAGGTTTGAGTATATAATCCACCGCCCCCAGTGTATACCCCTGCTCAACCTGTTTCCGGGCCTTTTCCACAGCCGTTATAAATATGATGGGGATATGTTTTGACTTCTCGCGTTCCCGGATCAGCGCTGCAGTCTCAAAACCGTCCATTCCCGGCATCTGGACATCCATCAGGATAACGGCAAATTCGTTGTCAAGGAGGCAGCGCAATGCCTCTTCCCCTGAATTTGCCTTGATCAGGGCACACCCTGAATGCTTGAGGATTCCTTCCATGGCCAGATGGTTTTCAGGCCGGTCGTCCACGATAAGTACGTTTGCCGTTTTGTTTTCCATGGCAACCTCCGTTCGGATTACCTGGACAGCCATACACGGATCAGGGAAAGCAACTGCTCTTTTTTAACCGGTTTGGAAATATAGTCCGAGGCACCGGCGTTCAGGCATTTTTCCCTGTCCCCCTTCATGGCCTTGGCCGTAAGCGCGATAATGGGAAGGGGCTTGAACTCATCTTTTTTCCGGATTTCGGCAATGGCCTGGTAGCCGTCCATTTCAGGCATCATGATATCCATGAGCACAATGTCGGTGTCCGGGTTCTGCCTTAAAATTTTGATTCCGTCAATACCGCTTTCCGCATATTTAACAACCATGTCCTGTTGCTCCAGGATAGCAGTGATGGCAAATACATTTCTCAGGTCATCATCCACCACCAATACTTTTTTCCCGGTGAGCCCGGGATCTTTCAACTGCAGTTTCTCAAGCATCTGCCTTTTCTTTTCAGGCAGTTTTTCAACCACCCGGTGCAGAAACAGGGCGGTTTCATCCAAAAGCCGGTCCATGGCCTTAACATCTTTTATGATGATGGTCTGCGCCACACGCTTGAGCTGTACTTCTTGCTCTTTGGTCAGTTCCTTTCCCGTATAGACGATAATGGGTGTATGGCGGGATCTGGGGTTTTTATTGATCTTGCCAATCAGGTCGAAACCGGACATATCGGGCAGTCCCAAATCAAGCACGATACAATCGAACCTGTCTTTTTCAAGAGAATCCAGGGCAGCGCTTCCGGTCCGGACGCCGATCACTTTGACATCTCCGTTTCCGATCAGTTCCCTGATACTTTCCTGCTGGGTTTCATCATCTTCCACCACAAGCAGCTTTCTCATTTCCGTGTGCAATGATTTTTCAAGCTCATAGAATTTTTCAGAAAGCTGTTTTTGGGTCAGGGGTTTCTGGAAATGGGAAATGGCACCCATTTTATAAGTGAGCGGTGTTTCCTCTTCCACGGAGATGATGTGAACCGGGATATGCCGGGTAGCCATGTGGCGCTTGAGCATGTCCAGAACGGTTATTCCGATCATATCGGGCAGGTTGAGGTCCAGGGTGATGGCATCCGGCACGAACTCCCTTGCAAGCTCAACCGCATCTTTTCCCCTGTCAGTGACCAGGGTTTTGAATCCCCTTGCCCGGGCCGTTTCAGCCAGTAATTTTGAAAAAACAGGGTCGTCTTCAACAATCAATACGATCTGGTCATCTTCTTCAATGGAACTGCGGTCGTCTTCAATGCTTTTTGAGGCCTGCTTTCTTTTAGGTGCAGGTGGGGGGTGGACCGGGAGCCGCCGGAATTCCCCCCCATGTGCCTTCTCTTCTACTGGAATATAGGCTAACGGCAGATAGACCGTGAAGGTACTGCCCTTCCCGACAACACTCCTCACCTGGATTTCACCGCCCAGCAGCCGGGTGATTTCCCTGGTGATGGAAAGGCCCAGGCCTGTTCCGCCATATTTTCTGCTGGTGGTGCCGTCTGCCTGCTGAAATGCTTCAAATATGACCCTTTGCTTGTTTTCAGGTATGCCGATGCCGCTGTCCGATACCTTCAGGGCAACGACCCCTTCTGCTGAATTCAGTGCTTCGTGGAGGTGGCTCCAGCCGGTGCGGGCCATTTGAAATGCCAGGTCAACCCGGCCCTTGTCCGTAAACTTAAAGGCATTGGACAGGAGATTTCTTAATATCTGCTGGATTCTTTTTTCATCTGAATGCATGGCCGGGGGCAGTTTTTCATCAAGTTCCACCCGGTAATGCAGCTGTCCTTCCCCAGCCACCCCGGAAAAGGATTTTTCCGCCCAGGATTTCAGGTCGGAAAAATAGATGTCGGCAATGTCTATGGTCATGGACCCGGATTCAACCTTGGAAAGATCCAGCACCTCGTTGATAAGCCCCAGAAGCTCCTTCCCGGAAGCGTTAATTGTCTCTGCATACTCCACCTGTTTTTCGCTGAGATTGCCCTCTTCATTCTCTGCCAGGAGACTGGAGAGGATGAGCTGGCTGTTCAGCGGGGTACGAAGTTCATGGGACATGTTGGCCAGGAATTCCGATTTATATTTGGATGTCAGTGTCAGTTCTTCAGCCTTTTCCTCCAAAGAAATCTTGGCAAATTCAACCTCTTTGTTTTTCTCCTCGACAGCCTGTTTCTGGCTGGCAAGCTGGAAAGTTTGTTCTTCCAGTTCCTCATTGGTCTGCTTGAGTTCATCCTGCTGGTTCTGGAGTTCCTCTGCCATGGACTGTGACTCCTTGAGCAGTTCTTCGGTCCGCATGGTGGCTGCAATGGTATTGAGCATGACGCCTATGTTTTCTGTGAGCTGGTCCAAAAAGGTGATGGATATGTCGGAAAACCGGTTAAAGGAGGCGAGTTCGATCACTGCCTGAAGTTCATCCTCAAAAATAATGGGCAGGACAACGATGTTCAGGGGGGTGCCTTTGCCAAGGCCTGAATTGATCTGGACATAGTCATCCGGCACCTCTGTGATCAGGATGCGCTGCTTTTCAAGTGCGCATTGCCCGACCAGGCCTTCACCGAGGCGGAATTCGCTTGCAAGTTGTTTGCGCTGTTTAAAGGCATAAGAAGAGAGCAGTTTTAATTTTGTTTCGGTTTCTGATTGTTCTGCAATGTAAAAGACACCGTGCTGGGCCGTCACCAGGGGAGCCAGCTCCGACAGGATCATGTTACCGAACCTTAAAAGGTCCCTCTGGCCCTGGAGCATGGAGGCAAACTGGGCCAGGTTGGTTTTCAGCCAGTCCTGTTCCTGGTTCAGGGTTGTGGTGTTTTTCAGGTTGAGAATCATTTCGTTGATATTGTCCTTCAAGGTGGCGACTTCCCCCCTGGCCTCGGCCTTAATGGAACGGGTCAGGTCTCCTTCGGTTACCGCCCTCGCCACCTCGGCAATGGCACGGACCTGTGTTGTCAGATTGGCGGCAAGTTCATTAACATTATCTGTTAAATCTCTCCAGATGCCGGCGGCACCCGGCGCCTTAGCCTGGGCACCCAGCTTGCCTTCAATACCCACCTCCCTGGCCACACGGGTAACTTCGGCGGCAAAAGATCCCAGTTGATCCACCATAGTGTTTATCGTGTTTCTCAGTTCCAGAATTTCACCTGAGGCCTCCACCTCAATTTTTTTGGAAAGGTCACCGTTGGCGACCGCCGTGGTGATCTCTGCGATACTCCGCACCTGACCGGTCAGGTTTATGGCCATGATGTTGACATTTTCTGTTAAATCCTTCCAGGTACCTGAAATCCCTTTTACCTCCGCCTGTCCGCCGAGCTTCCCTTCGGTGCCCACCTCTCTTGCCACGCGGGTAACCTCATCGGCAAAAGATCTCAGCTGTTCCACCATGGTATTGATGATATTGCTGAGTTCCAGGATTTCGCCTGAAGCTTCCACTTCTATTTTCCGGGACAGATCTCCGTTTGCCACTGCTGTAGTAACTTCTGCAATATTTCTCACCTGGTTGGTCAGATTGATCGCCATAACGTTGACGTTATCGGTCAGGTCCCTCCATATGCCGGAAGCCCCTTCCACTTTTGCCTGGTCTCCCAAAATACCGTCGGTTCCGACAGCCCTTGCCACCCGGGTCACCTCTGAGGCAAATGAGTTGAGCTGGGCCACCATGGTGTTTATGGTGTCCTTAAGATCCTGGATCTCTCCCTGGGCCTCCACTGTAATTTTCTTGGACAGGTCACCATTGGCCACCGAGGTGGTAATATCAGCAATGTTTCTCACCTGTTCGGTGAGATTGCTGGCCATCATGTTGACGTTTCCTGTTATATCCCGCCAGGTTCCGGATAAGCCTTTGGTTTTTGCCTGTCCGCCAAGTTTACCTTCAGTACCCACCTCTCTTGCCACCCGGGTCACTTCTGATGCAAATTCCCGTAGGTTCTCCACCATGGCATTGGTACTTTTACAGGTCTGTAAAAATGCGCCTTTGCGCCTTGTACCTTCTATTTCCAGCGCCATTTCCGTGTCCAGTTTTCCCTTTGCAACAGAG
Organism: Desulfobacterales bacterium; assembly: GCA_022361395.1. Lineage (GTDB taxonomy): Bacteria > Desulfobacterota > Desulfobacteria > Desulfobacterales > Desulfobacteraceae > Desulfobacter. The sequence continues at coordinate 21,737 of JAKSAX010000295.1, forward strand.
CTGATTACATCGTTAATTTCAGACAGGGGCAGGGCCAGGGCGCCGACCAGTTTGTTTACAGAGATGAGCCCCTGGTTCCAGGCACCGGGCAATGCGCCTAAGGCCGCACGTTCACTGATTTTGCCATTGGTTCCCACTACTTTTGCTACCCGCGCTATTTCCTTAACCATCACCTGGTTGTTATGGGCGATATCGTTGAAAAGCGCGGCAATTTCACCTTCCGGCCCTGAAATATTATCCGGCAGCCTGACTGAGAAATCACCCCGCCTGAATGTGCGGAGAACGCTTAACAGAAGACCTCTGTCAAGTTCATTATGTTGATTTAGGACAGTATCCGTTTCGTTTTCCATACCGGGCACTCCTTTTGTAAATCGGCATCATCCCTGGTAGCGGTGAGCAGAGGATAAATGACGGATCAGAGTTTTGTAAAAACAGCAATGAATCTGAATGATTAGAAATATCGTGATTGCCAATAACTTTTTAGATTAATGAAACTGTCTGATGCAATCACCCAAAAGCAAACGCGTTATTATTTCAGGGTTATAGCATTCATGGAACTACGCCCCTGAATCATTTTAAAAGAGGTAATGGCATTTGCTGTATCTGCGAATAATGTAGAAACCTAACAAACTTATATCGTTCAAGTCAAGGTGGTTTTTTCTGTTTGGAGATGCTGGATTCGTTTGAGCTAGACGGGCACAGTTTAGGTAGAATTGAGGGGAGATTGACAACAAGACTTTGAACAGTTCTAAAGGGAATAGATTAAGAAGAATTTGCAGAAAAAAAAGGCTTCCGGCAAAACGCTGAAAGCCTTTGATATCTTTTGGTACCGGAGGCGAGACTTGAACTCGCAAGCACATACATGCGGGGGATTTTGAAACCTAAACTCACAAGTCAGTGAATTTTTAATATTTTCAACACATTGAAATTGTTGGGGTTTTGGTCTTTGCTTTTGGTTTCGTTTGTAAACGTTTGAAATTTTTTGACCTTGACGGGCACATTTTAGGCACAGATGGGCACGGTGGATATTCCGTTAATTTATAGCTTTGGTAATTGAAAACAAAAGCATCTCAGTTTTCCATTTTATAGACAATACTTAAGGGTACCATTCGTATCTTTGAACTTTTGATATTTTATGAATAATGCAAGAATTGTTGATTTTTAAAAATTGGCGACCTAGTATAGTCGATGCTGAAAAAAGGAGTTAACTACTGATTTTATTGGAAAAATTTGATGAAAGTTGCTATTGTATTTGCAAGAGATCGACTCTAACCTTAACATTTTCTTGCAAATTTTATCATGAAACCGACAAAATCACCCATAGAAGATGACCAGTGGGACCTTTTCCGTTCCCAGTTGAAAAACATCATCTCCTATGGTCACAGTCTGGTAAAATTATCTAAAGCTGTGAATTGGGGGGAATTAGACAATAAGTTCGGACTCACTTTCTGTGAAGATAACGGGCGGCCAGGCATTCCAACAAGGTTAATGGTGGCATTGCATTACTTGAAATTCACTCATGATTTGAGTGACACCGCGGTGTTGAAAGGCTGGGTAGAAAATCCTTATTGGCAATATTTCAGCGGTATGAAATATTTTGAGCACGAATTTCCCTGTGATACATCCAGTATGACTCGTTGGCGCAAGAGGATCGGAGAAGCTGGGGCAGAAGAACTTCTAACAAAGACAATAGAAGCCGGATTAGCACTCAAGGCTGTCAAGAAGACCCAGCTCAGGAACATTAACGTCGATACAACAGTCCAGGAAAAAAATGTACGTTTTCCAACCGATGGCCGTTTATATGACCGAGCCAGAGAGCGGCTTGTGAAAGCCGCCAAGGATAGAGAAATCGACCTGCGACAAAATTACAATCGATTATCAAAGCGAACTTTGTTGAAACAGAGTCGGTATGCTCATGCAAAGCAAATGAAGAGAGCAAAGAAAGCAACCAAGAAGCTCAGGACCTATCTTGGCCGAGTGATAAGGGATATTCAAAGAAAATATCAAAACCCAGACGAGGAAATAGCTGCACTTTTAAATGTGCCCAGCCGTATTTGGAGCCAGAAAAAGAAGGATAAAAATAAAGTCTACAGCGTCCATGAACCGCATGTAGAATGCATTAGTAAAGGAAAGGCACATAAGCGCTACGAATTCGGCTGCAAAGTCAGTGTGGCAACAACAAGCCGTGGTTGTTGGTTTGTTGGCGCTTTGGCAATGCACGGTAATCCCTATGACGGGCACACCCTATCCCGAACCTTGGATCAGGTGGAGCTAGTTGCAAAAAAGCCGAATCGAGTGTTTGTTGATAGAGGTTATCGCGGCCATGGCTACAAGGGAAATATTGAGGTTCATGTCGATAAGGTTCGAAGAGGTCGGACACCAAAAAGCTTATGGCGTTGGATGAAAAGACGTGCAGCCGTCGAGCCCAGTATCGGACATTTGAAACAAGAACATCGAATGGATC
>JAKSAX010000525.1 GCA_022361395.1 Desulfobacterales bacterium
ATCGCAGGCAAAATCCGGATAACGTGCATGTGTTAAAGCTTTTAAAAATTAAAAACCGTGCCAAGTTTACGTGCGATTGCCGGGGGCCAATAATCAGGGTTATCGCATATAGAATTTTGATCTGTAGGTACTCAAATATTGTACTCTTTACCCGGCACCGACAGGGTGAAGGCACGCCGCTAAATCCCGCCAGCTCGTCCTGAGTTTATGGGAAGCGAAAATGAGCATGGCTTTCTGTCCTGACGCCATACTCATTTACGCCGCTCTGTCCCTTCACCCTGCCGATGCCTCAATGCCCAGGTTTGCCATAGGCAAAACGACACAGCTCTAACCATCTGAAATTAAAAAGAATTTTACACTAGACGTTTCGAAAAATATTTGATAAATATTGGCAATAAAAATAAGGAGTTGCCAATGACTGAAAATACGATGGAACCTTTTTTTGAAAACATCCAGGACCCACGACACCACAACAAACGTCATAAGTTGATTGATATAATTTTCATTGCAATTTGTGCGGTTGTTGCCGGTGCTGACACATACGAACAAATCGAGAACTTTGGTAACCAACGGAAAAAATGGCTATCTAAGTTTTTAAAGTTGCCTCATGGAATCCCCTCACATGATACCTTTGGCAGGATTTTCGAAAGAATGATTCCAAATGAATTTCAAAGTAGTTTTATGCGTTGGATCGGATCTGTGGCAGAGCTCACAAAAGGTCAAGTAATTGCAATTGATGGGAAAACTCTGAGGCGGTCACATGACAAGTCAAATGACAAAAAAGCGATTCATATGATCAGCGCGTGGGCCTCCTCAAATCAAGTGGTGCTTGGGCAATTGAAGACCGAAGAGAAGTCAAACGAGATAACCGCTATTCCCACTCTTTTGAAACTCCTCGATATCTCCGGCTGTATCATAACCATAGATGCTATGGGTACCCAAAAAAAGATTGCCAAAACAATTATTAATAAGACTGGAGACTACATTCTCGCACTAAAGGAGAATCATAAAACACTCTACGATGAAAGCGTATTATTCTTTGACAACATGGAAGAGATGAAAAATCAGGGTTATGCATTTGATGAGCACACGGCAGTAGATGGAGGACATGGCAGGATTGAGACGCGCAGAGCAGTAGTGACATCAGATATTGATTGGCTTGAGGATAGAGAAAACTGGGAAGGGCTAAAGAGCATAGGAATGGTGGAAAGCACTCGTGAAATTGATGGCAATCGCAGTCATGAGCGGCGTTATTACATCAGCAGCCTTGACGCTGATGCCCTGAGTTTTGGCTGTGCCGTAAGAAAGCATTGGGGTATAGAGAACTCTGTGCATTGGGTTTTGGATATTGCATTCCGGGAAGATGAGAGCAGGGTGAGAAAAGGAAACTCTCCTGAGAATTTTGCAGCCATCCGGCACATCGCTTTAAATTTATTGAGGAGCAATAAAACATTCAAAGGGAGTGTGAAAACAAAGAGGTTGAATGCGGCAATGGATCCAAAATATATGGAGGAGGTAATCTTCGGGTGATATAGAGCCTGCTCGGGACTATAGGCAATTAATAAGAGTTACATGCGTTGACCCTGATAAAACCGGTTCCCTGATTGAAAAAATTATTGAACTAGGGTATACCAGTGCCAAAATTGTTAGAGCTTGATTAGTATTGTGTTAGATTTTTATTAGCCGGGGAATCTTAGGGGAGGGAACTGGTGGACATCGCAGGTATACTGATCCAAACGTTGGGCGGGCTGGGATTATTCATTCTGGGCATGAAAATGATGACCGAAGGCCTGCAGGCCACAGCCGGTCAAAAGATCCGAAGCATTCTTGAGGCCATTTCGTCCAACCGGATACTGGGTTGCGCAACCGGTGCCGGAGTCACCGCTCTTGTCCAGTCTTCTTCCGCCACCACAGTGATGCTGATCGGATTTGTCAGTGCCGGTATCATGACGCTGGAACAGGCTGTCGGTGTTGTTATCGGTGCCAATGTGGGCACCACCATCACGGGTCAGCTTATCGCGTTCAAGCTCACAAAGGCGGCGCTTCCCGCCATTGCCCTTGGTGTGGGGTTTAAATATTTTTCAAAGAAGAGAAGATACCGGCATATCGGTGATATCATACTTGGATTCGGTCTGCTTTTCTACGGCATGAGTGTGATGAAGCACGGACTGTCGCCCATAAAAACCGATCCCCAGTTTATCTCATTTTTTACCACCTTCAATACGGAAACCGCCGGGGGATTGTTGCTCTGCGTGGCAATGGGCGCCGTGCTGACAGTGGCTGTTCAATCCTCATCCGCAACCGTGGGGCTGACCATGGCGCTGGCCACCTCAGGCCTGTTGACCTTTCCAACTGCCCTGGCCCTGGTTTTGGGTGAAAACATCGGTACGACCATTACGGCCCAGCTGGCTACGCTTGGGTCGAAAAATGCCGAAGCCCATCGAACGGCCAACGCCCATACCATATTCAATGTGGCCGGGGTGGGCATCATCCTGATTATTTTTCCGTTTTTTGAGGAGATCGTGCGGACCGCGACCCTTCAGATGGGGGCGGGCCCGGTGGATCACACGGTTAACAACGAGTATGTTAATGTCGCCCGTTACATTGCCAACGGCCATACCCTGTTTAATGTGATCAATGCCATGGTGTTTCTGGTATTGCTGCCAAAGCTGGTGCAGTTGACCATATTCGTTTCCCCTAAGGAAAAGGATTCCAAAGACCGGTATAAACTGCCTAAATTCGATACGAGTTTCATGGACTCCCCCATTGGCGCCCTGGCCAAAGTTAAAGGTGAGATCGTCAGTTATGCTGAGTACGTCAGGATGAACAGCAAAAAGGTATCCACCTGTCTGGCACAGCGTGATGATGACATTCTCGGGGAAAGGGATGCCATAGAAACCCATATTGACGACTGCCAGAAGGTCATCATCTCTTATCTGACCACCATTTACCAGGGTGAGGTAAATGAGCCTGAGGCCAAAGAGATTTCGGAGATGATGCGGATCACGAATAATATCGAGCGGATCGGGGATGCCATGGAAAATATCTCCAAGATGCTTGAAAAGGTCTATGATGCAAATATCCGTTTCAGTGACCAGGCTGTCAAGGATTTGACCGACATCTCCCGGGTGGCAAACCGGTTTCTGGACCTGATTGTCGATGGAATGAAAGATAAGCCGGAAGGATTTTATGATCGCGCCCTGGCCACTGAAGACCGGATCGACCGGATGCGGGAGGATATGCGTTCCCAGCATATAGAACGCCTCAGGGGCGGAGAGTGTTCCGTGGATGCCGGTGTCTTCTTTATTGCCATGGTCTCCAGCTATGAAAAAATGGGGGACTATTGTTACAACGTGGCCACAGGGGTCAACCGGATCATATAAACCGGTTCCTGCCGGTATAAAAAGCGCCTGTGTCGCGGCAGGCAGGGCGTTTACGGAAAAAACGTAAAAGTACCGCCCCTGAAGCACAACGCAACAGGGGGGTCTTTTAAAAAGCTGATTTCTACAAAATCAGCGGGGTTAATACCACAGAGTAGTGCCCAGGTCAAAAGTTTTTTAAGCTGCCCGTTCACAGCCGGACCCGGAGACCCGCAACCGGGGAAGCCTGGTATTGACTATACGCTTTGACTGGCAACAATAAAAAAACATAACCTCCCGGGATTTCTTGACATGTACACCCCAGTGTCTACATTATGGCTTAATGATGCCGTACAGATCATAATCCATTATTGCAATCCTCATCCAGACGGCACATGCAAAAAGATTTCTTTCTATCAAAACGGAGGTATACGACAATGAGTGATAATGAACAAAAAACATTATGCGCCCATATAGAAGACGAGCTGCAGATCAAGGATCCGGAGGCCTATGTTGCGCTTATCAAATCAGCCACCCACTATTGTCAGGGCTGTGGACGAAGTGCTGCCAATGAAGAAAACCTGTGTCAACCCGAAGAACTCTGACCAAGGGCTGTTCAACCGGCCCCCCTCCTGCCCGGGAGGGGGGCTTTACCCTCCCCCCGATCCAAAAAGTCTGACCTTCATACCGCCATTCCCGCCCCATTCCTTGCTAATTGTTTTGATATTTTCCCTGATTACTGATAGGTCTTTAAACGTAGTTTAGAGAGGGAACAGGTGTAAGCGGGACATGAGACGCAATGGCGAATCTATCTTTTTTCATAGGGATCTGCGGGGGGACCGGGTCCGGTAAGACCTTCCTGGCCGGTTCTCTTGTCCGGGCGCTGGGAAAGGATAAGGCTGTATGCCTGAGTCAGGACGCCTATTACAGGGACCTGTCCCACATCTCAGCCGATGAGCGGGGAAAAATAAATTTTGATCATCCGGATGCCCTGGATACCGGCCTGATGGTCGCCCATTTAAAGGCCCTTGGCAGGGGGGAAACCATCCGGATGCCGGTATACGACTTTAATACCCACACAAGGGTGGGGGATCAAAAGGTCGTGATTCCGAGGCGGTTTATCTTTATAGAGGGGATTCTGATCCTGTCGGTTGAAGCTGTTGCCGCCTGTCTGGATTATACTCTTTTTCTTGATGTGCCGCCGGATGTGCGGTTTATCAGGCGTCTGAAGCGGGACATGGCTGAGCGGGGGCGGACTGCTGAGGCGGTCGCAGACCAGTACCTGGACCAGGTACGCCCCATGCACGAACGATTTGTCAAACCCCGGAGGCAGAGTGCCGATTTTGTAATACCAGGGACTTATGATATCCGTGATGTTCTGGATAGGATACTTGCGGCCGCATCCTGATCTCATACTCTTTTTCAGGCTGCGTTTTTTATTGATGATAACAGGCGGCTTTGCCACGGGCGGATAAGCAATACAAGATGAAAATTTTCCTTCAGCCACTAACGATATCAGCAGCCCTGCTCTCTTTTTCCATTGCCGCCTGGACCATACGCTACCTGAAACACAATATCAGGGCCCGCCTCTACTTTACACTGGTGGCCTGCATTTTCATCTACGCCATGGGATACTCCCAGGAACTGATTCAGTCTTCCCTCAACGGGATCCTGCTCTGGCTGAAGTTCGAATACATCGGCATCTCATTCACCCCGGGGTTTCTGGCCCTGATATCATTGCACTGCTACTATTACAGGGAGACCCAATTCCCCCATCCGGCGTTTTTTCTGGTGCTGGTGCCCGGACTGGCGGTTCTTTTGTCAAGCTGGGCCTATCCCGGACTGGATATTTTTTACAGGGATGTCAGTACCGTGGCAGGACCGGACGGCATCAAGGCGCACCTGGTGCCGGGGCCGGTATACTATCTACATATTATCCAGACCGTTGCTGCCATTGGCATTTCCATCTGGTTTTACCTGCTCTCGGCAATCAGGTCGTCCGGGGGCGCCAGAAAGTCCTATATCTGGATGATCTGCGGCACGGCCATTCCAGGGGCAACCTATGTGCTTTACGTGTTGTCGGTCTTTCCGGAAGGAGTGGACCCCATCCCGATTTCCATGGCCCTGGTAGGCCCCTTTCTGGCTTACGGCATATTTTCAAAACGGTTGGTCAGCGATATTACAAGCGCCATGTCCATCTATTACAAATTCTCCCCCCATCCTGTCTTTGTATTTAACAGGGAGGCGCAGCTTATTGACCTCAACCGTTCTGCTGCAGGGATTTTTGGTTTTGACCGCCACCATGTCCTGAATTTAACCTGGCCTGAGCTGCTGGACAGCCTGGAAACCGGAGCCAGGGTGACCGAAAACGGAGAAACCGGGAAAGAAGAACTGGTCTATGGCGGGAAGATTTTTGAAATGAGTACCCACAGGTTCAAGGGCCCCCTTGGCCGGTACCGGGGGAACCTGAGAATCCTCTACGATATTACCGAGATCAAACATACCATGAACCGCCTGGCAGAGGAACTGGCAGAGCGGCGGCGGCTGGGACGATACCTTGAAACAGCCAAAAACAAGGCAGAAGAAGCATCACAGGCAAAAACCGAATTCCTGGCCAACATGAGCCATGAGATCCGCACCCCCTTAAACGGGATTATCGGCATGACCGAACTCCTGTCAGACACCAGGCTTGAAAAGGAACAGGCAGCTTTTTTCGAAGCCATTCAGTCAGAGGCAAAAGGTCTGAATGAGCTGATCACCGGTATTCTTGACTTCTCCAAGATAGAGGCGGGTAAGCTGGACCCCGAGTACATTCCCTTTGACCTGACCGCCCTGTTCCATGAATTCACCAGGGGGGTCGCCCTCCGTGCCGGGCAAAAAGGCATCGCATTCAAGGCATACCTTTCACCTGGTATACCGTCCCAAGTGATCGGGGATCCCACCCACCTTCGCCAGGTCCTGGCGAACCTGACAGGCAATGCCCTGAAGTTTACCGACGCAGGAGGGGAGATTTTTCTGAATGTCTTGAAGGAAAACTCCCCTGACGGGCTGGTTGTCAGATTTGAGGTCAGGGACACGGGAATCGGCATCCCGGAAGATAAGCAGGAGAGTATTTTTGACAGCTTTTCCCAGGCTGATACCTCCACCACCCGGAAGTACGGGGGGACGGGCCTGGGGATTACCATCAGCAAGCAATTGGTTGAACTGATGGGCGGGAATATCGGTGTGGCCAGCCGTGAGGGGGAGGGGAGTACATTCCGGTTCACCGTTCCGTTCACCCGGCAGTCCCGGTATTGTCTTGAGCCGGAGCCGGCGGATTTGTCCGAAACACCCAAGGTGGCTCCTCCTGCTGAAGATTATAAGATTCTGCTGGCCGAAGATTATCCCACCAATCAAAAGGTGGTCCTGGCTTATCTGAAAAGTGCGGGATATGAAGCTGACCTGGCAGAAAACGGCAGGGCTGCGGTTGAGTTATTCAGGAAAAGGACCTACCACCTCATCCTCATGGATATACAGATGCCGGAGATGGACGGGCTGCAGGCCACCGCCGAAATCAGAAAACTTGAGGAGAGTTCAGAAAGCGACGGGAGGGCAGGGGAACGGGTCCCGATCATCGCCCTCACCGCCCATGCAACCCAAAAAGACAGGGATAATTGTCTGGAGGCCGGGATGGATGACTATCTTGCAAAGCCCATAAAAAAAGCCGTGCTCCTGGCCAGGATCGGCAAATGGCAAAGGGAGGTGCCCGGAAATTTTGTGCCGCAAACGGTTTCTGATGACCTGAAAGTTCCTGTGCCGCCAATGGATTTTCAAAGGGTTGTGGCAGAGTTTGACGGCATGACAGATGAGGTGATTGACCTGGTTCATGAATTTGTCCGTGAGGTTGACCGGCAGATCCCGGTTATGAGGGAGGCTGCGGCTGCCGGCCGTAATGATGCCGTTGAAAAAGAGGCACACGCCATAAAAGGGGGGGCGGCCAACCTCCATGCGGTTCCCCTGTCCCTGGCTGCGGCCAAAATCCAGGACCTGGCCGGGGACGGAGATACCGGCCCGATTCTGGAATCCATAGCAGCCCTTGCGTCCCAAAAGGAAACGATGGTCCGCTGGCTTAGGAAAATGACAGAATAAGCACTGGTCCGGCAGCCGGGGTTATACTGCGTTCAGGATCGCCTCTTCAAGGCGCTTCCGCTTAATGGGTTTGGGAATGTAGTCGTCCATTCCCGCATCCAGGAAATGTTCCCGGTCTCCTTTCATGGCATTGGCTGTAACGGCAATGATCGGAATACGCCTGCCTCCGGAATCAGCCTCAATCCTTCGAATCTCCCTGGTGGCTTCCACGCCTGCCATGACCGGCATCTGCCCGTCCATCAGAATCAGGTGGAATTTGCCACTAAGATAAAGATCAACCGCTTCCTGCCCGTTGTTGGCAATGCTGACGCGGTGCCCCATCTTTGTCAGCATCTTCTTTGCAACCTTCTGGTTCATCAGGTTGTCTTCAGCCAGGAGAATATGAAGCCCCTTTGGATTGACATCCGGTTCGACCTGTTCCTCCTCCACCCTGTACTTGGTAATGATTTGAGGCGGCAGTGCCTTGAACGCGGCATTTTCCCGGCCCAGAACCATTCTCAGGCAGTCAAAGAGTATGGATTTTTTTACCGGCTTGGTGATAAAGGCTGAAAATCCTTCTTTTTCCAGCCGTTTTGCATCTCCCCGCTGTCCCATGGAGGTGGCCATGACAAGGGCGGTGGTGTTGAACCGGTGATCCGCTTTTATCATCTGCCCGAGTGTTTCTCCTGTGGTCTCAGGCATCTGCATGTCCAGGATTGCAATGTCAAAGGGATCTTTTTCCCTGACGGCCTTTTCCAGGCATTCCATGGCCCGGGCTGCATTTTCAGCCTCTTCATACCTGCAGTTCCAGGATTTAAGATACTCCCCGAACACCCGGCGGTTGATCTGGTGGTCATCCACCACAAGGATACGCCTGTCCGTTATATTTTCGGGAAACGCCTGCTCAGGTTTGCCTGTGCCGGATTGTTTTTCAAGGACAACGGTAAACCAGAACAACGCCCCTTTTCCCAACTGGCTTTCCACACCGATATTGCCCCCCATCAGCTCTGTGAGCTGTTTTGATATGGTGAGGCCGAGACCGGTGCCACCGTATTTTCTCGTCATGGATGAATCTGCTTGGGTAAAGGAATCAAAGAGCCTGGTCAGCCGGTCCGGCGCAATGCCGATTCCGGTATCCCTGATCTCAAATAAAAGCGTGGCATGGGTGGGGGTTTCCTCTTTCAGGTCCACAGTGACGGAGACCTCTCCTTTTTCAACGAATTTAACGGCATTACCGGTAAGATTGGTAAGTATCTGCCTCAGCCGCCCCGGATCTCCGTTGAGAAGGCAGGGTACCCGGTCATGGATCAGGCAGGCAAATTCAACACCTTTTTCAAAGGCTTTAACCGCCATCAGGTCCATGAGGTTCTCAAGGGCGGGTCTCAGGTCGAAATCAATATTTTCCATATCAAGTTTACCTGCCTCGATTTTAGAGAAATCAAGGATATCATCAATGAGCATCAGCAGGGCATCCGCGCTGGTACTCACGGAAAGGGCAAATTCTCTCTGTTCAGGGGTAAGTTCCGTTTCCATAAGCATATCGATCATGCCGATAACCCCGTTCATGGGGGTCCTTATCTCATGGCTCATATTTGCTAGGAATTCGGATTTTGCCCTGGCCCCGGCCTCGGCATCTTCCCTGGCCTGGTTCAGGGTCCTGATCAACTTCTTTTCCCTGGTCAGGTCCTTCCACATGCAATGGAGTGCGGGGTTTCCCTTGAGGTTTATCCTGGTCAGGGAAATATCAACGGGAAAGAGTTCCCCTGTGAATTTTTTATGGGTCCATTCAAAATTATTGAATCCCTTTTCAAAGGCTGTGGCTATCATTTGATTGGCCTTTTCAAGGGAGTTCCGGCCGTCGGGCTGGGTTACCGGGGAGAGTTCTGCGGGATGGGTATTGAGAATCTCGGACTTTGATCCGGCTTCCAGCATCGAGATCAGCGAATCATTACAGTCGGTAAACCGGTCTCCGGAAATGGTGGAGATGGCAGTAAATCCGCTGTAATAAACATTGTCGAAATTATCACTCTGTTCTTTTATCTTTTCCTGCATCCATTTTTGCCTGCTGATATCCGTGAGGTTGACAACAAGGTTGAGCAGCTTCCCATCCTGATCTTTGATGCAGGCCGCACTGACAATGACATTCAGGCATTTTTTGTCCTTGGTCAGGCGCTTGGTTTCAAATCTTACCTCCGTGCCGGTGTGCAGGAGGTGTTTCAGCTGCTTGGAGGTCTCTGCCTGCTCATCCTCCGGGACAAAGGGAATGGGCCGGCCTTTCAACTCGTCAAAGGTCCAGCCGAACACATCTGTAAATGCAGGGTTGAGATACTCCGGTCCTCCTGAGGCATCGTAAATGATCATGGGGCCCGGAATGGCCAGGAGAATGGAGTTCATCCGTTTCTGGTTGTTCTGCAACTGGTCCTCGATGAGCTTGCGGTCTGTTATATCGCTGTCCACCCCGCGGTAGCCTAAAAGGGCGCCTGATGCGTCCAGGATGGGAACCCCGCTTGTCATGAGGCAGATCCGGTCGCCGTTTTTGTGCAGGTTCCAGTTTTCAAGGTTGGAAAATGAGGTTTTCCGGGCGCTGATCCTGTTGAAGATCTCCGTGACGCGGTCCGCCTCTTCGGCGGGCATGAAATCAAAGGGGGTTTTTCCGATCATCTCTTCGGGAGAGTAGCCCAGAACCGCCTCCACCTGTTCCGAGCACAGGGTATACTGCCCGTTTTCATCCAGTTCCCAGACCCAGTCGGCCATGGCATCCACAATTCCCCTGTACCTTTCCTCGCTTGACTTGATCTGCTCTTCAGCGCTTCTGCGCTGGGTGATACTGATACTTGCCTTACGGAACAGGATCCAGACAAGGCTGCCGAACAGAAGACAGATCAGAAGGATACTGAACCCCACAGTTTGTTGAAGCGGCCTGGTAATCACCTCTATAATTTCATTTTCAGTGTGCAGGTAAACAAGCTCCCAGCCGGCCGGACTGACAATAGGGTGCCGGTGCAGGTGAAACAGGTTTCCCTCCTGATCCAGGGCTTTATTATTGTCAATCTGTGTCATGCCGGTCCAGGGCCATGGGCCAGGGCCGAACTGCCGCGTCTGTTTGAGTGCTGTCTTTGTTGTTGCAGGTACATCCCAGAGCAGGTTGTACAGCCAGTCCTTGCGGCTGGCGGCAAAGATGAGGCCGTGCGGGTCCACGAGTAATGAAATTTTATTTTCGCCGGCCTCAACCTTTGTTTCAATGAAATCCGGCGACACCTTTATTACGGCGGCACCTATCGGGGCGTCATTTTCCTCCCCCCCTACAGGGTGGCTGAAGTAGATTCCCCTTTTTTTTGAAGTCATGCCCACTGCCATATAAATAGTCGGCTTTCCCTGAACTGCCTGGGAAAAATAAGGGCGGAATCCAAAATTTTTTCCCTTAAAGTTGACGGGTGATTCCCTGTTCGCCAGGGCGATGACCTTGCCCGACCGGTCCATGAGAAAACAGGCATTGGCCTTTAAGGCGGCACAATAACGGGCCAGGACCTTATTGGTGTCTGAAAGTGCTGTTTCGTCTCTCAGTCCCCGGCTCACCTCTTTCAGCCCGGCCAAGATTTCCACTGTGGTGATATACCAGTTAAGGTTTGAATCAACCTCTTTTCCCAGGGTGGTGATTTCCTCCGCAGCATCTTTGTGGAGCCTGGCCTCGGAAGCATCGCGCAGTGCTTTATAATAGATATAGCCGCCTATGACGCAGGACATAATGGCCATTATCGATAGCAGACTGAACAGGGTTCGTAATCTGGTGTCTTCCTTGGTCATGGGTCACCCGGTTTGTGATCTCTCTTTATAGCGAATCGCAGGAGTTACGTAGTGGATTCCCTAAATTTACAATAGAAACTCTTTGAAAACAAACACTTTTTTAACAGGCCGGTTTTAGGTGGCGGGATTCAAACAGCCCTCAGGGCAGCTGATGCAGACAACTCCGGATAAAGGGAATCATCAGGTTCAATACTGATTCTTGCTGTTCCATATGGGGAATATGCCCGCAGTTTTCAATAAGATGGGTGGTGCAGGATGTGATCCCGGTTTTGACGGCATCCAGCTGAGCCCGGGTGCCATAGGGGTCATCGTCGCCCTGGATCGCCAGCACAGGCACCCGGATCGGCTTTAGATACCGCTCGATATTCCAATGGGCAAACCCCGGTGACAGCCATGTATCGTTCCATCCCCAGAAGGCTGTGTCTGTATTTTCACCGTGGATCCGCATGAGTCTGGATTTGAGATTTTTATTGAGATACAGGTCTTTTGCATTGCGGATTCCGGCCAGTGTTACGGGTTCGCAGAACAGATGGGCCGCCAGGGTGACCAGTCCCCTGAGGCCTTTTGACTTAGGGCTTCCCGCGTGGATAACCCCGATGGAGCCGCCGTCCGAATGGCCCAGGAGGATATACTCTTTTATCCCTGCGGCTGCCAGGACCCGGGGCAGGATGTCCAGGGCCTCTACATGCATGAAGTTGGGTTTTCTGGGCAGGGTGACCGGGTCGGAACCGCCGTACCCGAGACGGGAGTACGTAAGGGCATTGCAGCCTGTGGCGCGTGAAATCTTCCCGGGGAGTTCTTTCCATGAGGCAATGCATCCTAAGCCTTCGTGGAGAAATACCAGGACTGGATTTTCAGGCTTTCCGTAATTTTGCCGCCGGATTTCAATCTGCCTTGCCTCACCCCGGTGCTCAATGGATATAAACCCGCTCACGGCCTTTCCCCCTAATTGTGCTTCTGTTTTAACGTGTCGTAGGCTGCCTGGATTTCAAGGAACTTTTCATTGGCCAGGGTTGAAAATTCCTCACCCAGGTGGGAGAGTTTATCCGGGTGATACTGCTTTATTTTCTCTTTGTAGGCTGCCTGGATTTGCGTCCAGCCGGCATCAGGGGGCACCCCTAAAATATCATAAGGTGTTTTTCCGGAAGATCCGGGCTTTTTCTTTTTCCCGGTCTTTTGGCCTGACCCGGGATCCCTGGGGGGAGCGTCCGGGGTGCCGTGTTGTTTTTTCTTCTGCCTGGTGCCTGAAAATCTGCTGTCGGGTTTAGCACTGTTACCGGGGAAGCGGGGGCCGGGCTTTTTCTTAAACATAAACCAGGGCAGCTCTCCGTAACGGATAAGGTAATAGACCGACCAAAGCACCAGGCTGTCATCTATCCAGCCGATCCACGGCAGAAGCAGGTCAGGGATCAGGTCTGCCGGGGAGATCAGATAGGCCAGGCCGAAAAGGACCAGGATAATTTTCAGGGTAGCGTTCATGAACAGCGTATCCTTGGCACTTATCCTTTCTGCGTCATGACGTCAATCATGGTGTAAAAGCGTTTGCCGTCATCTTTCTGCTGCATCTTTCCGGCCAGGAAAACAACGGCATCAAAGGTTCCGCTGACATAGATATCCCTGCCGTTGATATTGTGCCTGAATTCAAACAGGGAAGAGCCGTTGTCCGCCTTGAGGGTGTAAGTGTGCCAGCCGTGACCGCCCAGGTGTTCCCTTGGGATTCCCCACTCTTTTTCCTGGACTTCGGGGTCCCGGATTTTCTGGATATCAGAGGCGTCAAAACCTGTGCCCAGATCATTAAAGCAGGCCACAAGGGCCTTCGCAGTACCGGAGGTGTCCGCCTTTCCCTGCTGATGGCTCTCTTTAACCTCCAGGGTGTAATCCCGGTACAGTCCAGGAAAGGTTTTTGCGGCAAACTCCAGCATCGCCTGGAGGCCGACAATCTGCTTGGCCATGTTGGGTGCAATAACCGCCGGGGTATCGGACAGGTTCACGACCGCCTCCAGGGCATCCCGGTCTCCGCCTGTGGTGCCCATGACAAAGGGAATGCCGTGCTGGGTGTAAAATTCCGCATTGGCGTTGACTGCCGTGGGATGGGTGTAATCCACGGACACAGCCCCCGGATTCTGTTCCAGGATCTCCGGGATAAGGCTGTCCCGGACACTGGGTTTTATCAGGGTGATCTCAGTTCCCTCAATGGTGACGCTCTTCTCTTCAATCACTTCTCCGGTCAGGGAACAGGGAATGAGGGAGAGTCTTTCGTCTTTGAGCGCGGCTGCTGCCATTATCCGGGCCACATTTCCGGGCAGTCCGTTAATCATTACGGGTATTTTATTCATGGGGTACTCCTTAAAAGCTGCTTACAAGTTGGGTTAAGGGGGCCAGGGCCTCCGAGTTCATAGCCTCAAGCCGTCTGTTCAGGCCGGCCAGGGCAGCAGGGATGAAAGATTCAAAACCGGGTTTGTTTTTAACCCGGGTCAAAAATCCAAATGCCCCCAGCATCTGGAGGTTTCTGGTCAGGCAGCAGTATTCATAGCTGTGACGGAACCCCGCTTCTCCGGTCCCGGATAAGTTCAGTCTTTTCACGGCATAATCGACCAGGCGGTTCTGAATCCTGTCCGGCAGTGTAACATAAGGGTCAATTAAAAGGGAAGCCAGATCATATTGAAGCGGGCCGATGCGGGCGGACTGGAAATCAATGAACCATGGCCTGTTTTCCCTGATCATGATGTTTCTGGACTGGCAATCCCGGTGCATTAGCCCTGTGAATCCATGGGCCAGGGCCTGGTCAGCCAGGTATGAAAAGGCAGGTTCCAGCGAGTGCCAGCAGGTATCCTTTCCAAGATACCCCTGGACAAATGCATCCAGAAAGTAGCGGCATTCCAGGTTCAGGATCAGGTCTTTTGAATAGGTCCGGGTCTGGCAGGTCCAGTCCGGGTTAAAGCCTTTTTTGCCTGCCTGGGAGAACTCAATGAGGCGGTCAATGACCTGTTGGTACATCCGGGTAAGGGTGGTGTCATCTTTTCCCCCTGCCAGATCCGCAAGGTGGACACTGCCCAGGTCTTCCAGGGCCACCTGGCCGGACAGGGTATCATGTCCCAGGATTTTGGGGACGGCAATGCCGAGACGGTTTAGATGGCTGCCGATGGCTGTAAAGGCCTTGAGCTGGGACAGGTTGGCCGTGCTCCCGGGTATGATCGCTTCCCGGGAATCCTGAAGGCAGATGCCGTGATCAGAGATTACCAGGCTGTCTGATCCGTGGGCAGCCCTGTACCAGAGGCGGTCGGAGCCGTCCCCGGCAATGGGGGTGATCTTCACCTCATTGAGCCGTGACAAGGGCAGGTTAAAGACTCTGCCGGCAAGGCATTGGCGCGAGGTTTCCCGGTAGCTTTCCGGGGTGCCGATATCGCTCCAGTAGAGGCCGTCTGCAACAAATGCCTTTATTTTTCCTGTGGGGCACAGGGCCTTGTAAACCTCTATGCTTGAAAATACGGGGGTATCCGGCATCCGTTGGAATATGCCCGGGGAGAGTACCTGGATACCGGTAAAGGCCAGTCCCGACCCGGGAGGCTCTTCAAAATGGATCACCCGGCCCCGGGCCGGGTGATCCGCCTCCATCTCGACCTTGAGTTTGTTAAAGCGGGGAAAGTCGTGGACCACCAGGGTTGCCAGGGCATTGGACGCTTTATGGGCGGCCACCGCCTGTTTCAGGTCCATGTCACATACGATATCGGCATTCATGACGAGAAAATCACTGCCGGATAAAGATGCCTTGAGGTTGGCAACAGCCCCGCCGGTATCCAGTATTTCAGGTTCATGGACCAGTTCGAGCCGGTCCCTGCAGGGGTGGGCCAGGAAAAAATCATCTATTTTCCGGCTCAGGTGGTGGGTGTTGATAAAGATTTTTTCACACCCGCAGTCAAGCAGCCTGGAAATGGCCAGATCCAGCACTGTTGTATTGTTGATGGTAAACAGGGGCTTGGGCAGGCTCCGGGTATAGGGTGCCAGCCTTGTGCCGAACCCTGCTGCCAGTATAAGCGCCTTCATGGGATCAGCCTGAAATCAATCGGGCCAGACGGTCAATGATCTCTTTATGATAATCAATTTGAACCTGGTCTGCGGAGCCGTTGATATTATTCCTGGCAAAATAATTGGCTGCATTCCTGTAATTGATCAGGGAGAGGGACTCCTTATGCTGCACCTGGTTCCGTTTGTATAGTTTACCGCCAAAGGAGAGAATCTTTTTGGCCCGTTCCTTCACGTCGTACTTGTCGGTTTTTTCCTTTTCCAGGAACAGCAGGCAGGTGCTGTAGGATTCAAAAAACGGTGTCAGGAATGCGGCAAACCACTTGAGCTTGCGCAGGCCCTCTGAGGTCAGGTTGAGAATGTCGGCTTTTTTGGGGTCCGGCACCAGGATTCCTTCGTTGATAAAGCCTTTGATCACACGGGAGATCTGTTCCTCTGCCATGACTTCTTCATCAAAAGAAAATTCGTCAGTAAACATTTTCTGGAGGAACTTGTACCGGAGCACCAGATCGGACGGGGAAAATTTGAACCGGTCCGTTTCAAGGATGGCCACGGCAGTATAGGCTGCCGGAACAAAGAAGCAGATGACCGAGTTTTTATAATAATCCAGGATGGCCCGCTTGTTGTGTTTGACGATCAAGGTGGTGACATCGGTGATCTCCTCTTCGTCCTCGTCGGCAAGTTCAATAAAGTTCCTGGAGAGAAAGTTCCGGATCACGGAATCAAATGCATTGTCCTGGTCCATGACCAGGGTATCGGACAGATAGGCCGAGTTAAAGGTCAGAAAGTTCATATAGGTGTTGACCCGCCGGAGCATCTGGTCTTTGGTAAAGGTGTTCTGGGAGCAGTTGAGTATGGCGGATGCGATAATGCCGTGGGGGGTGGCCACTGTGTTCTCGTTAATCGAGTTGATCAATTTGTATCCGAACCCTTTGACAAAGTCCATGTACTCCTTGTCCGTGGCCCGTTTCAGGTTGATATTCTTATCCTGAAGATAGGTGTTCATGGACAGGGGTTCATCAAATTTCAGATATACTTTTCCGTATTTTTTCTTGAGGAACTTACGGGTATTCAGCAGGCCTTTCAGGGTTTCAGGACTCTTTTTCCCGCCCTCGATCTCCTTTAGATAGGCGTCTTCTTCAAGAACCCGGTCATATCCCACATAGATGGGAACAAAGTAAAGGTCTTCACAGGCGCCGTTCAGATATGCCCTGATCATCATGGCAAGGCCGCCGGGTTTCGGGCAGAGCAGTTTTCCGGTCCGGCTTCTGCCCCCCTCGATATAGATTTTAATGTTAAACCCTTCATAGAGCAGCTTTTCAAGATAGGCGGCAAAGATCCGGGTATAGAGTTCTGCTCCCTGGAAGGTCCGCCTTAGGAAAAATGCCCCGGCACCTCTGAAAACCGGGCCCAGGGGCCAGAAGGAGAGGTTCTTTCCTGCGGCAATATGGGGGCAGGGCATGTTGTGCTTAAACATTACCCAGGGAAGAAGCAGGTAGTCCAGATGGCTCTTGTGACAGGGAACAAGGATCAGGGGGGCCTGGGCGTATTTTTCCCGCATCCGGTTTATCTCATCCTGGTTAACCACAACTCCGTCAAATATATTGCTGAACACCCAGTTCAGCAGCCAGTTAAGGAAGTTGATGGCTCTCAGGTTGTAATTTGCCGCAATCTCATTGATATAGCCTGCGGCTTTTTTATTGACCTTGCGCAGGGGGGTCTCTGTCCTGGCGGCATATTCAGCCAGGAACTCCCTCAGGGATTTACGGGTCAGAATATCTTCGGTGATTTCCTGCCTGGATTTCAGAACGGGACCGGTGATGCTTTTCCGCTGCCGGTTTAAAATATCCACCAGATGGCTTCTCAACCGGTGGGTCTGGAACTCGGCATCCAGGCGCTCTATTTCAGGGCGGCTGATGAACTCCTTCAGGTCCACGGGACCGGCCACTTCCACCCTTATTTTCTCAGGGGTGCGGATCAGGGTGAATACCCGTTTGATCAGCCCCGGTTTTTCATGGGTGCCGAAAAGAATGTCGGCAAGCCCGGGATTCTTGTGCATCGGCTTTGTGACATAAATTATATCTTCGGGCACAATGACCACAGACCTGTCTATCCGCTTCTGGAGTTCAATCAGGTGGAAAAGAGGGTCAGGAGTGGCTTTGATAAAGCGTTTATAAAAATCATCTTCCTCAATGAGGCAGACAAAACCGGCTTTTTGATCCAGCAGGGTTCTCTCGGCAAATCCTGAGGTATAGATATCCTTTATATGAAAGTGATGGAGAAAATAGTCCAGGTGGGACAGAAGAATCCTGCACACCCGTTTTACGGGCAGAAGAAAGAAAAAACGCAGGTCAAATCCCAGTTCCGGGAAGGGCAGTTCAAGGGCCTTGAGGCGGGTATGCAAATAGAGAAAGTCAAAAAAACGCTTGTTTTTACTGGTGAATACAACAATGCTGTCCGGGTGGATGCCTTTGATTTTATCCAGGTTATGATCATCCAGGGGAACTTTTTTTACCAGGTGGGTGATGATTTTTCTGATGATAACGCTTTGGTTGCCGGGGTAAAAGCTGGTGTAATATTCATGGGTGTCTCCCAGCAGGTAGTCAATGGTGCTGCGTACCTTGGCTCTTGTCTTGGTAACCAGGTTTTTTAGCGGTTTCAAGAGGCTCATTATACTTTCCTTAAGTATTGATCTAAATTAAAAAATTTAAATAAATTGCAGTCTTTAGCAAGCCTTTAAAGGCATGGAATGGTTAAGGACTATTTCAATAGCAGAGCTTGGGGCGTAAGGCAATATGATAATTTTTTGTGACAGAGGTCTGGTTTTTAGGGGAAAATGCGGCAACACACTGGAATAAAAGCGCTTCTCTCAGGCGAGCGGGGCCGGGAAAAACGCCTTGATAAAATCAGGGGCCTGTGATATTTTTCTTCATCTATTGACACATGCATTTCTTGATTTAAGGTATAAGTCATTTATTAGCAAATTAGACAGGATTTTTAAGGAGGATAGTTATGAAAACGTTAATTGGCGGAGCTATTGCAGTTCTTCTCGGTGTTGTTGGTCTGGCGGTTTGGTTTGGTGAGTTTTTGAATCTTCTGGCCGGATGTCTTCCGCCTGTACTTCTGCTGGGTGGCGGTCTTGCCCTTTATCTCGGATTTGACGAGTTGAAAGACTCCTGGAAAAATGATGAAGGCGTTGAAGCGCCTGCAGAAGATGATAAAGCTAAAATTGCTGAACTTGAAAAAGAATTGAACGAGCTGAAAGCTGCCAAATAAGCCTTAAAGACGTTCAATTAAAAATATGAAAGGGGTCGTTTTATAACGGCCCTTTTTTTATGGCCGAGGTTGCCAGGAAGTCGGCCACTTCATTTTCCTTGATCCCTGAATGGCCCTTGACCTTAATCAGGGCTATGTCTGCATATCCCTGCATCTTTGTTTTGATCTCATTGACCAGTTCCTGATTTACCCTGGGTTTCCACTCCTGGGTCAGCAACCCGACAGCATAGGATGAGTCCGAAAAAATGCGGACCGGAAGGTCCCGGCGTTTGAGTGCGCACAGGGCCCTGTGGATGGCTGTCAGTTCTGCGATGTTGTTGGTGGCCTCACCTATGTATTCGGAGATCTCCTTCCTGTTTTCCCTGTACAGAAGCAGGACCCCGATACCGGAAGGTCCCGGGTTGCCTGAGGAGGCGCCGTCCGTGTAGATGCGGATACAATTTTCCGGCAGGTCCTGTTCAATCGGGGGCTCTTTTTCCTTTTTACCCTTTTTTTTACCGCTTTTCCTGTCTTTTGCAGGCACGGCCTGGTCTTCGGGTTTCAGGCTCTCTTTTTTTATCCAGTATTCATAGTCCTGTTCCAGGTTGTATTTGATCCAGGCCTTTTGGTTTTTCAGCAGCAATTCCCCCCGGGCATCATAGGCTGCCCAAACTTTGTTTCCCTTGAAACTCATCCGCTTCCACCGGATGCCGGATTTATCTATGTCAGACGAATCATTCATAAAGATAAAAGGATTTTGACTCCTCTATAAACCGGTTCAGGCCGTCCTGCCACCCCGCCTCCAGCTCCCTTGGATCCACCCGGTCTTCCAATGCCTTTGTAATGGCGCGGCTTCCCAGGATAAGGTCCATGGGCAGCCGTTCATACTCGTATTCATAGGGCGGGGCCTTGAAGTGAAACTCGTCCGGGTGGACCGTGAGAATATCCTGCATAAAGATCAGCGAGGCAAGATATGGCTTATACGCTTCCGGCCGGGTCACATGGATGTGGAACCCCTGGCAGGCGTTACCGGCCCACTTGCCTGATGTGGGTTCAAAACAGACCGGTCTCAGGTGAACCCCGGGAATGGTATTGTCCAGCCGCCTGTGCATGGCACGGGCATTCATATAAGGAGCGCCGAATTGTTCAAAGGGCAGGGTGGTTCCCCTGCCTTCGGAAACATTGGTGCCTTCGAATATCACCTGGCCCGGATAGACCATTGCCGAAAGCGGGGTGGGCAGGTTGGGGGAGGGGGGGATCCAGGCAAGCCCTGTATCCTGCCAGTACATCTTACGCTGCCACCCTTCCATTGGTATGATTGTCAGGTCGCAGTTGATGTTTTGCGTCCTGTTGAAGTACCGGGTGATTTCCCCGACAGTCATGCCGTGCCGCATGGGAATGGGGAACCGGCCTACAAATGAGGCGGATTCCGTCTCAAGGATATTTCCCTCAACCTGGCCGCCGATGGGGTTCGGGCGGTCCAGGACAACAACGGATTTACCTGTTCTTGCTGCCGTTTCAAGGCAGTATGAGATGGTGTAGATAAAGGTGTATACTCGGGTGCCCACATCCTGGATATCCACCACAAGGGTGTCGATATCATCAAACATCCCGGCCGTGGGAATCCGGGTCTCGCTGTACAGGCTGAAAACCGGAATCCCCAACTCAGGATCCTCACCGTGGGCAGACTCGATCATATTATCCTGTTTTTCCGCAAAAAAACCGTGCTGTGGAGAAAAAAGGGCCTTAAGCCGGCCGGGAAACTGCCGGTGAAGGATATCCCGGGCATGGATGAAATTCCGGTCCACTGAGGCCGGATTTGCCAGAAGCCCCAGTCTGCGGCCTTTCAGGCTGTCAGGGAGGGTGGTGTTAAGGGTGTCTAACCCGGTGCGTGTCAAAGGGGCGGAAATCTGTTTCATTGTCTCTCCGAATGATATTGCAAAACCTGTTATACCCTTACTCTATCACAGGTGTTGACAAAAATTCAAATCCTAACTAAATAGGGTGTTTTACCATTGGCCCCAAAGGGCAAATACAAAAAGGCCAGGAGATATCCGTCATGAAATTTGCAGTCAGCGAACCCATCCGCACCATTAAACCATATGAAGCAGGCAAACCCCTCAAAGAGGTCGAGCGGGAGTATGGGATTACCCATGCGGTAAAACTGGCTTCCAATGAGAATGCCTTTGGCTTTTCCCCCCGGGTCAAGGATGCGGTGAACAGGCATCTCTCATCCATGAACCGGTATCCCGAGCCTGTTGCCCACAGCCTCTGCAGGAAACTGGCAGACCGGTTCGGGGTGGGGTTTGATAACCTGGTCCTGGGGAACGGTTCCGACGATATCATTGCCCTCCTGGCCCATGCGTTTTTAAATCCCGGTGATGAGGCTGTCATGCCTTTGCCCTCCTTTCTCATGTATGAGATCAGTGTGAAAACCGCCAAAGGGGTTCCTGTAATGGTTCCGCTGACGGATTTCACCACCAATCTTCCCGGTCTGGCAGATGCGGTCACACCAAAGACAAAGATGGTTTTTATCACCAATCCGTTTAACCCGACCGGCGCAACCCTGACAAAAGAGGAATTTTCAGCCTTTGCAGGTAAGGTGCCTGAAGATGTGCTCATTGTTGTTGATGAGGCCTATATTGAGTTTGTCAGGGATGCGTCGGTATATAACTCTTTGGAAACCCCGCTTTCCGATCCCAGAATCGTGACCCTCAGGACCTTCTCTAAGGCATACGGCCTTGCCGGATTCCGCATCGGTTACGGGATCATGGACAGTGAAGTGGCTGAGATACTTAACCGGATCCGCCAGCCCTTTAACGTAAACAGCCTGGCCCAGGCTGCAGCAGAGGCTGCTCTGGAGGATGAGGAATTCCTGGCCAAAAGTATCCGGGCCACCCATGATGGGATTGATTTTCTGATGGCAGAACTCGGGGGAATGGGGCTAGAGGTGCTGCCGACCCAGTCCAATTTTTTTATGGTGGACCTTAAAACCAATGCCAAAGAGATCTTTGAGAAAATGCTTCACAAGGGGGTCGTGGTCAGGTCCATGGCCTCCTACGGGTTTGACACCTTTTTGCGGGTCAATGCCGGTACCCCTGAAGAAAACACCACCTTTATCACCGCTTTAAAAGAGGTACTATAGATCATGAATTTTCGAGTTATCACCATTGACGGACCTGCCGGCGCAGGAAAAACAACGGTTTCAAAACGCCTGGCAGCTGCCCTGGGATGTGTGTATGTTGACACCGGGGCCCTCTACAGGGGGGTTGCCTATGAAGTTGACCGCCGGAAGATCGACTGGAAAGATGAAACGGCAATGGCGGCTTTTCTTTCGGATCTTGATCTCAGTTTTATAATGGAAGGCGAGGATTTGGTGCTGACCTCGTCCGGCAAGGACATTACCCCCTTTATCCGGACCCCGGAGATCACCATGCTCGCCTCTGCCACCTCAGCCCTTCCCGCAGTCAGGCAGGCCCTGCTCGGGATTCAAAAGAACATTGCCGCAACCCGGGATGCCGTGTTTGAGGGACGGGATATGGGAACGGCGGTTTTTCCTGACGCCCGTTTCAAATTTTTCCTGTTTGCCGACCTCAGCGTTCGTGCCCAGAGGCGGTATGACGAAATGGATGCCTCCCGGAAAGAACTTAAGAATGTTCAGGCGGAGATGGAAAAAAGGGATGAAAATGATTCCAGCCGGAAGACAAACCCCCTGAAGCCGGCACCCGATGCAATTTCAATTGATTCCACATATTTGACCATTGATCAGGTGGTGGCGAAAATCCTGTCCGAAATCAAGGCTTCCTGATATTTATTATTATCTGCTTGATTTTTCTTTTGTCCGTTGGTATAAGGGTAAATTGTACTCGTATTTTCATCAGGTCTTAGTGCAATGTCATGGATTTCAGGTGTTAAGGCGGGTAACAAAATTCGATTAGGGGGAATAATATTAATGAACAACATTGCTGAAGAAAACGAAAACCAAAACATGAATGAAGAATTAGAGACACAGGACGCGGTGAACGGGCCTGAAGAAATTGAACTCACCGGCGAAGAGACCATGGAAGAGCTTCTGGGCATTTATGAGTCCAGCCTTAGTAAATTTGAAGAGGGACAGGTAGTCACCGGAACAGTGATCTCCGTCGGCAGGGAAGCAGTCCTTGTTGACGTGGGATATAAATCTGAAGGTCAGATCTCTATTCATGAATTCATTGATGACGACGGCAATGTCAATGTCAACGTCAACGACGAGTTTGAGGTAATGATTGAAGTATGGGACGAAGAGGAAGAGACCGTTCTTCTCTCCCGTGACAAAGCCAAAAAGGTTAAAGTCTGGGATGCCATCAAAGAGATCTACGATGCAGATGAAACCATTGAGGGTGTTATCACCAGCCGTGTTAAAGGCGGTTTCTCGGTTGATATCGGACTCCAGGCCTTTCTGCCCGGTTCCCAGGCTGATTTGCGGCCCATCCGCAACATGGATGAAATGGTTAATCAGTCATACGAATTCAAAGTCCTCAAGTACAATAAGAAGAGAAACAATATTGTCCTGTCCAGAAGGGTGCTGCTGGAAGCTGAAAGAGAGACCATGCGTGCCGCTACCCTGGCTGCCATTGAAAATGACAAAGTCATGGACGGTATCGTCAAAAACATCACCGAATACGGTGTGTTTGTCGACCTTGGCGGCGTAGACGGACTCCTGCATATCACTGATATCTCCTGGGGACGCGTCAAACATCCCTCAGAGCTTTTCTCTGTAGGCGATCAGATCAAGGTGAAAATCCTCTCCTTTGACTTTGAGAAGGAAAGGGTTTCCCTGGGTATGAAACAGTTGACTCCGGATCCCTGGACCACAGCTGTTGACAAATATCCCATCAACTCTAAAGTTGAGGGCCGGGTTGTCAGCCTTACCGATTACGGTGCATTCATTGAGCTGGAAGAGGGTGTTGAAGGCCTTATCCATGTATCTGAAATGTCCTGGACCCGCAAGATCCGTCACCCGTCCCAGATGGTTGCCGTGGGTGAAGAGGTGGAAGCCGTTGTTCTGGATCTCAAACCGGACAACCGCAGAATTTCCCTGGGTATCAAGCAGACCGTTGATAATCCCTGGGAAGTGATCTCACAGAAATATCCCGTGGGCACCATCATTGAAGGCAAGATCAAGAACATCACTGAATTCGGCCTGTTCATCGGTATTGACGATGACATCGACGGTCTGGTTCACATCTCCGATATTTCCTGGACCAAGCGGATCAAGCATCCCAGCGAAGTCTATAAGAAAAACGATACCATCCAGGCGGTTGTCCTTGACATTGACAAGGGCAATGAAAGATTCTCTCTGGGTATCAAGCAGACCCAGGCAGATCCCTGGGAAACCGTTGCCGAGCGTTATGAAGTGGGTAAAGAGATCTCCGGCGAGATCACCAACCTGACTGACTTTGGTGTGTTTGTCGAGCTTGAGGAAGGCATTGAAGGCCTGGTACATGTATCCGAGATCAGTAAAGAAAATATCAAGAGCCCCAAAGAGCATTACCAGATCGGTGAATCCATCACTGCCAAGGTAATGAACATCAACTCCGACGAAAGGCGGATCGGGCTGTCAATCAAACGTCTTGAAGACGATGATGACGATAGATATCTTGAAGAATTTGCCAAGAATACAAAACCTGCAGCCTCTGCATTCGGCGAAATCCTGAGAAACAACATCCAGGAAAAGCTTGAGGCGGACAAGGCCCAGGAAGAAGCAGATAAAGAAGACTAATGCAGTTGATCTAAGTTAATTGCAGATCGCTTCAGGGCCGGATAAATCCAAAGGGGTTTATCCGGCCCTTTTTTTTTGAATCCGGTTAGGGATCGCGCAAAAATAATTTCACCTGATCTGTTTATAAACACCCTTAAAACATAGGGTATTTTGCAAACAGAATGTGAACTGATTCTTACGCGGCCCCTTAATTAATAGGAAATGAATATAATGTTTGCACGGCGCCATCCCTTTTTGTTTTTTCTCTCGGTTGTCTGCGGGTGTATGACCCTGGGGTTTTTAGGCCTGGTATCTCTTTTGGCCATCGGATCCGGCATGATGAGTCACGGGTTGACAGACCCCATCGGATCGGGCAGGGGAAATATCGGTGTGGTTGAGGTCACAGGGCCTATCATGTCCTCCAAAAAGGTCATTGAAGATATCAGGATGTTCCGGGAGAATGACGGAATCAAGGCCATTGTTCTCAGAATAGACAGCCCCGGCGGCGGTATCGGGCCTTCCCAGGAGATATACCGGGAGTTGATGAAGACCCGTGACCGGAAACAGGTCATTGCATCCATGGGATCCGTGGCAGCATCAGGCGGGTATTATATTGCAGCGGCCACCCAGGGAATTGTGGCCAATCCGGGCACCATAACCGGCAGTATAGGTGTTATCATGGAATATGCCAACCTCATGGAGCTTGCTCAAAAAATAGGCATCTCTCCCGTGGTCATCAAAAGCGGTGAATTCAAGGATATGGGCTCCCCCCTCCGCGAACTGAAAGAGGATGAAAAGGCCCTGTTCCAGGAACTGGTGGATGAGCTCCATGCCCAGTTTGTTTCAGATGCTGCCCGGGGAAGGGATATGGACATCAACACCATGAAAGACCTTGCGGACGGAAGGGTCTACACCGGCCAAAAGGCCCTGAAACTGAAACTTGTGGACCGTCTCGGCAACCTTGACGATGCAATCCAATGGGCAGGGGAAATGGCCGGGATTGAAGGGGAGCCGGTTCCGGTGTATTCCCCGGAAGACAAGATGGGATTTTTAAAGTGGCTCATGGAGTCCATGTTCAAAGAGGGAAACATCACCGGCAGTTTGTCAGAGCGGTTCCGCTACGTATTCAGGTAGGTGCGGTGAACCGTGGAATTCTGTCCGGCTCAGGTGATTATCCCTGAAAGATCAATAGCTGCATAGATCAGGGCAAAAAACAGAACCAGGTTTATCCTTTTCCTGAAGGTTTTGTTTTTCAATTTACTCTTTATTGCAGCCCCGCAGAGTGCCCAGGTGGATGTGGCGATAAAGGCCGTCAGGGAAAACCCCAGTGAAAAAGCAGCCAGTGTATGGGGGTGGCCTGCAACCGGATGAAGGAATGTTGAAAACAATGTCATGCCGTAAACCGCTACCTTGGGATTGAACAACTGCAGGGCAAAGCCCTTGGTAAATGCTTTTTGCGGCTGCTCTATATCGCCGAAACCAACGTTTGACCGGAGGGTGCCAGCGGCCAGCCAGATGATATACAGGGCCCCGATAATCCTTAAATATCGCGCCGATTCAGGAACAAGCGCCAGCAGGGTGCTGGACAGATAGGCACAGCAGATCATCACAACAAAGAAGCCGGCTGTAATACCGTAAAGATACGCCATGGTCTTTTGGTACCCGTATAAAATTCCCATGGATGCACTGGATATATTGTTCGGCCCCGGTGAAAAAGTTGTGACGATGACAAAGGATGCTAACGGCAGTATCTGGATGTCCATGGGATCTCCTGTGCTGAAATTTGTGAGTTTGTATGTTTTAACATATTTTTGATTGTTATATTAACCATAAACCGTAATGGTGTCAATAAATACGCTATAGCGATCATGACAGGTTCGAAATATCTTTGGATGTTTACGGCAATTCTATGGTAAAATTTCAAAAAGCCGTAACCCACCGGCCCGGAAGCCGATCCGGATTTAAACTGCACAAATCGTAATACCAGAAGGAGGGGGATGAAAAATCTATTCTCTTCATATGTTTTCCAGAATCTGTATGGAAAAATACTTATATACCTTGCAGCCGGTATTCTTTTATCCTTTCCTGCTCCGGGCCTGGCAGGCAGGGCAGAGGTTCCCGAAACACCTGATCCCATCAGGATTGCCGTGAACAACTGGACCAGTCAGATTATCCTGTCCAGGATAACAGGCCGGGTTTTTGAAAAACTGGGATACAGGGTTGTATATTCCCGTCAGAAAGATGATGAGCAATGGGGGGCCATGCACCGGGGTGCCGTCCATGTGCAG
>JAKSAX010000594.1 GCA_022361395.1 Desulfobacterales bacterium
GAGAATTCCTGGCGAAAGATCCGGAATCATCTGATCAATGCGCTGGTCATCAAATTGTTTAGAGTCCGGTTTGTTCCGGGGCCCATCACCCCTGTCCGGGAAAAGGGCAGGCTTTCAGTTGACGGGCAGTCCTGGGAGGTCATTCCTGTGCCGGGACATTGTGATGATGATATTGTCCTTTTTAACCGGTCAAGGGGGATTTTACTTGGAGGGGATCTTATCTTCAGATCGGTGACCACCTGGCTTGGTCCCATGAAGTCAAACCTTGGCCTCTATCTTGAAAGTCTTGAGCGTATCCGGCAGTTACCCGGGCTGAAACTGATCCTGCCCGCCCACGGCAGTCCGGTTACCAATCCCCGTGAACGGATTCAGGAGGCCATCGGCCACCGGAATAAGCGGACTGAAGAGATACTGCAACTTGTCCGTGCCGCCGGGGGCAGGGGAATCTCCTTCAGAGGGGTTTACGGCAGGGTTTATCCTGGTAAATCCTTTCAGCGGGGGCTGCTCGGCGGCTGGATCGTCGTGACCCTGAAGTATCTTCTGGACAGGGGGGATATCCTCTCCGTCAAAAACGGGGGGAAGACCTTATTCATATCCGGCTGAAGCGTTATTCCGCTTCCAGAACCATGCTGACAGCAGTAATGAGTTTGTTCAGGCGATAGGGTTTCTGGATGAACATATCCGGCTTGAACGGCGCGTTGTTCATTTTTATCTGATCCTGGCTGTATCCGCTGACCAGGATGATATTTGCAGAGGAATCAATGGATTTTATCCTGGTCATGGCCTCAACACCGTTCATATTGGGCATCACCGCATCAAGAAGCAACAGGGTAACCAGCGGCCTGTTGTTTATATACTGATCCACGGCCTCCTGTCCGTCCGAGGCCAGTATCACATTAAATCCGAGCCGCCTGAGCAGTTTTTCCCCGATCCGTCCCACCTCAAGGTTATCGTCTGCAAGGATAACCGTGCCGGAAAATTCCGGAATGGCGGCATCCGGTGTCTCTTTTTCCGGTTGCCGGCTTTCAATGGATTCCGGGGATAACTCAACAGGAAGAAATATACTGATGCAGCTTCCTTTTCCAGGGCTGCTTTTAATCTGCATGGTACCGCTGTGTGCCTTGACAATACCTGCCACAATGGACAACCCCAGTCCCCGGCCGGTAAATTTTGTGGTGAAAAAAGGCTCGAAAATATGATCTGCCGTATCCAGGTCAATCCCGGAACCATTATCCGATATTTCGCAACAGATATACCGGCCGGGTTTCAAGGCTACATCACGGAAAGGCGTCGGGTGTTCCAGGTGGTCAATATTTGTGGCAAAGGTCTTAAGGGTGATTTGCCCGTTCTCCCCTTCCACGGCTTCGTCAGCATTCATGACCAGGTTTAAAAGGACCTCTGTGATCTGGGCCGGGTCCATGCGGCAGAACAGGGGAGAGGGCGACTGAACCATTGTGATTCCGGTTGTCTCCCGGACGTTGTTCCTCAGAAGGTCGCAGGTGTCTGAAATAAGGCTGTTGAACTCCATAATCCGGGCCTCCATTTTCTGCTGTCCCACATAGGTCAGCATGGAGGTTGAGATCATGGAGGCCTTGTGGGCGGATTCCAGGGCGCTGGTTGCAAGCTGGTGGGCCTTTGATGATTTTGAAAGTCCCATCCGGAGGAGTTCAATGTTGCCCTGGACCGACATCATGATGTTGTTATAATGATGGGCAATCGCTCCTGCCATTGTGTTCAGGCTTTTATACCTCTGGGCCTGTTCCAGTTTTTTAGCAATGATCTGCTTTTCCTTTTCAGCAGCCATGGACTCGGAAATATCCCTCAGTATCCAGATAATGCCACGGGTTTCATCACCCTGAAACACAAGCCGCCCCTGGAGGTGGCACCATAGCGTTGCCCCGTCCTTTTTCCTGAACTGAATACGGGTTTCATAGGTTTCATGATTCAGAAGAACAGGGTAGGCTTTTTTTCCGAATTCCTTCCAGCTCTGAGGTGACATAAAAAATTTTTCAGTGTTTTTGCCGATTAGTTCATCATAGTCGTAGCCGCTGAGGGAGACGATTTCGGAATTAACCTGCTTGATCTCCCTGTCCTTGCTGGCAAAGATGATACCGATAGGGGAATTATCCAGGATGGACTGCATCCGGGCGCTGGTCATCATGAGTTCCCGGCTGGTCTTTTCTGAAAACTCCATGGCGCTGTGCAGGGCCCGGGTCCTGTCTTTTACCTTTTGGGCCAGGGTTTTATGGAGCTGCCTTAATCTATTTTCAGCCTTCTTACGCCGCCTGATGGTAAGGGCCAGGGCAAAAATAACCATTGCCATCAGGGCAAAAAAGCCACTGATCTGCCATACAAATACCTTATGGTCCCGGTAAAATGAACCGGGCCGGTTAATGATGACGGCGCCGTCCGGCAGGCGGGCTGTATTGATTTTCCATCTGGCAAGCTGGTCATGGTCAAACATATAGTGGTTGGCGGCATTTTTCATGACCGGAATCTGTCCGGGATCTCTTCCTGCCAGGACCTGCTGTGCGATTAACGCCGCGGCCCTGCCCTGGAAATAGCCTGAAATCAACTTGCCGCCTATGATGCCGTGTCCCAGGTTAAAGTCCAGCAGTCCGTATACCGGAACCGGACTGGCGCCGGATATCAGGGCCGTGCTCTCTTTGGGCGTGTAAAACCGGTTGAGCCTGTCCCGGAAATAGACCCCGTAAAGGATAATGCTTTTTTCAGGCAACTGCCGTACACTCCGTAAGAGGTCTGCCATGGACAGGTTCCCTGCATAGGTGATGTTCAGTTTTTCCGAAAGGTCTTCCAATTCCGTCTTGATGGTCTGTGTCCATGCACGGCCCGTCGGCAGATAGTCGTTGATGACCAGGACATTCTCGGTCTCCGGGTGGAGTTCCAGTGCCGTTTTCAGGGTGGCTCCGGCATCAAATGTTTCCGCAACCCCGGCAAACCCGGGATAGCCTTCCAGCATATGTTCCCGGAAGAAATTTACCCCGCAGAATACCACAGGAACCCCGGGGAACAGATCATTTCGGTATTGGCGCATCAGATTAAAGGCATTGTCATCCGTGGCAATGATAAGGCTGAAGTCAAGTGAGGCATACTTGTGGCGGTAAAGGGCGACCAGTTTCTCTTTAAATTCATCCGTATAGGGCACCCGTTTGGTGTCCATGTTCTCAATGTGAAGCTGGATGTTGTTTTTTCCGGGTTGTAAAACCTCCTGGACCGCCCTGAATATATCCTTTTCCCATTCAAGACTCTGGTGATAGGAGTTGATCATCAATATATGTGACGGCGGCGCTGCCTCCCGGGCCGGAGCCGGTTGCGGCCGGAAAAACAGGCAGAAGGAAAAGAGCAGGGCCAGGGAAATAAACAGGGACGTCTGATTAACACACCGCTGGATTCTGAAGTTCATCTTCCCCAATAACCATCCCCATAACATATTAGATTCAATGTGAAAACTTACCATAAATACCGGAATTAAACAACCTGCAGGCAAACCGGCCTTAATACCCGGTCATAGTTTAAAACAGGCCGGGCCTGCTGACAGGGGAAGCAGACAGGCTGCTCTGCTGAGATCAGGGTTCCGGGA
>JAKSAX010000444.1 GCA_022361395.1 Desulfobacterales bacterium
GTCTGGTGTCTGAATGGGCAATACTATAATCGTATAACTGATATATCAATGAGGTGAGTCAGTCAATAAGGATTAAAAAACTTGGAGCGTTTTAGTGGCTTTTGCCTGTTGACATTGAATATTTTCTGATATATCTATGAATGAAATTTTATTGATATATCAGATATCTGTGCTGCTGGTGTGATGATTGGATGTTTTTGTAATTATTTAAAATTAAATAGTATTTTATTATATTTCATGAATGAATATTGCTTGTTGGAAAATAAATTCTTGGGCCATGAGTAATGATTTTTTTGTGATGTGATATATCAGAGGTGCAAATCGACACCGCAGAAATTTTTAATCCCGGATAAAAAAGAGGAGAAATGCAAATGACAGAGTTTACAAGGGTGAGAAATTACATCAATGGTGAGTGGGTGGAAGAGACGGGATGCGAATACGTTCCGCTGTTTAACCCGTCCACGGGAGAGGAAATCGGAGAAGTGCCTCTCTCTTCCAATGAAACCTCTCTTTCTGCCGTGGCCGCCGCTTCTGCTGCCTACGAAACCTGGAGAAACGTTTCCCTTGGGAAACGGATGGATCATCTGTTTGCCATGCGTCAGGCTGTTGTGCAGGACCAGGAAGAACTGGCCGTTTCAATTGCCGTTGACCAGGCCAAGCATATCAGCGAAGCCAGAGGGGAGGTCCAGCGGGCCGTCCAGCTGATAGAGGCTGCCTGTTCCATCCCGTCCATGATCCAGGGAGAAACCCTTGATCATATTTCCGGGGGGATCAGCGGGCGGGTGATCCGGCAACCCCTGGGGGTTTTCGGCGGTGTGGCGCCCTTTAATTTCCCGGCACTTGTATTTGGCTGGTTTATTCCCTATGCCATCGGCGTGGGAAATACCTTTATATACAAGCCGTCCACCCAGTCCCCTCTTTTCATGCAGAAGATGGGGGATATCTTTTCCCGTATCGGCCTTCCCGCCGGGGTCGTCAATATCATTCACGGAAACCGCTCCATCCCTGAGACCTGGTATGAACACCCCGGGATAAGCGGGGTCTGTCTGGTGGGGTCTACGCCAACAGCCAAAAAAATGGCTGAAGCCTGCGGCAGGGGGGGGAAGCGGAGCATGCTTCTGGGCGGTGCTAAAAACTATCTTGTGGTCATGGAAGATGTGGACTGGGATCTCTTTATTGAGAGTTTTATCCACTCCTGTTACGGGTCCGCAGGCCAGCGCTGTCTTGCCGGTTCCATTGTCGCCGCAGTCCCCGAAGTCTATGACGAACTGATAGAACGGGTACTGGAGGCGTCCCGCAACGTAAAGGT
The DNA here is from genome assembly GCA_022361395.1 of Desulfobacterales bacterium. Lineage (GTDB taxonomy): Bacteria > Desulfobacterota > Desulfobacteria > Desulfobacterales > Desulfobacteraceae > Desulfobacter. The sequence goes on from JAKSAX010000444.1 coordinate 1,310, forward strand.
CGGGGATGCCATGGACCCGTCTGTCTACATGGGACCGGTGATTTCCGAAAAGGCAAAACAGAGCATTGAAAGGTATATCGGGATCGGGATTGAACAAGGGTCCGGGTTAGTGCTGGACGGCCGGAATCCGGTTGTGCCCAAGGAAAATCAAAACGGATATTTTGTGGGACCCACTGTTTTTACGGATGTAACCCCCTGCAGAACCATTGCAAAAGAGGAGATTTTCGGCCCGGTGGCCTCTATTATGAAGATAAGGGATCTTGACGATGCCCTTGGACTGATCAGGGACCAGGAATTCGGGAACGGCGCCTGCATATTTACCCAGAACCAGTATTATTCGGAGAAATTCATCAGTGAGGCCGATGCCGGTATGATCGGTGTCAATGTCGGGGTCTGTGCCCCCCACCCCTACCTGCCCTTTGGCGGTATAAAAGATTCGCATCTGGGTACCAACAAAGTCCAGGGCAAGGATGGTATTGACTTCTTTACCCAAAACAAGGTGGCCACCATCCGTGTGGCGCCCCCCGGCGGTGTGGCTGTAAAGAACAGGGGCAACGGGGACGTCAGAAGCTGTGTCGCCCAGTAGATAAGGAATTCAAATTCCCATGGGCCGGTCCGGACCGTCCTTTTTCCGGGGGTATGGAAAAAGGACGGTTCCTGTTGGCCGGATTTGTTACCCGGCCCCTATTTTTCAAAGCAAAGCACCATTTTCCTGAGCAGGGCGGCCAGTTCATCTTGCTCCTCTTTTTCAAGCCCCTCCAGGCGCTCCTGAAGAAGGCTGTCATAGACCTTTTCCATCTCCTTTGCCATCTTTCTTCCCTCCGGGGTGAGCCCGATGAGAACCTGTCTCCGGTCCTTGGCGCCCCGGTCTCTGAAAACCAGGCCCTTTGCCTCTAACCGGTTTACCCGGTTGGTCAGGGCAGGGGAGGATAGAATCATCATATTGGCAATTTCGCCCGGTGTCAGGCATTCGTTTTTCTTTGTGCCCCAGTAAATAGTCCCCAGGACATCGTATTCGCCGCAGTTTGATCCGAATTTTTCCTGAAATATCCTGGAGGCCATTTGAACATACAAGGCGTTAATCCGCCTTATTCTGCCTATTAACTGGTAACCCTCCGGCGGCGGACCCAGTCCCAGCTCGCATTTGATATCGCTTGATATGTCTATTCTGTCTTTTTTATCCTGGTTGTCCATATCCCTCCTGCGCTGATTGCATCCGTCGATAGCGTTATATACTGAAAACGGGAAAGCGGGTCAATGAAGGAAACCGGCCGGTTATTAAAAAAACGGTATCGGATACAGGCTTTGGATGATGTCGTATGCTGATCAGGGAGGGAATATATTTCCATGTCGAAATATATTGACAGGGAAATAATTTTCTTATACCTAATTCCATATAAAAATATTCCATATGGAAATATTCTATATCAAAACAATTGATGCGATGAACGGTCATTGTTCATTGACCGATCATTAGTTCATTTGGGCAGTGCAACAATAAGGAGGTGCGGAAACAAAAGAGAGCCGTTGAGACAAGAGGATGAGTGACCGGACCCTTTACTTTTAAGGGCAAAGCCACCAGTATCGTTAAAAAAGATGAATTAACAATTGGGGAGGAGATGGATGCAAATTTCAGCAATAGATCTTATAACCGTATTAATGTACATGCTTTTTGTAATATACATAGGGATCCGGGCCACGAAAAGGGTCAAGAACACCGAGGATTTTTTTCTTGCGGGCCGCAGCCTGAGCAAGTGGCAGGCAGGCTGCTCCCTGGCGGCAACAGATATGGGCGCCTCTGTTCTCGTGGGCGCGGCCGGGTGGGGATATACCCAGGGGTATTGCAGTGTGTGGTGGTGCTGGAGCGCTATTCCCGGGTTTATTATCATGGCTGAGCTTGTGGGGCGTCTCAGGCAGTTCCGGCTTACCACGGTTCCTGAATATCTTGAGTGGCGTTACGGTCCCCATGCAAGGGTTATCTCTGCTGTTATTCATGCCATCGGGACATGCATGTACACCTCATCCCAGGGGGTTGTGGCGGCTTACACCCTTTCCACCGTAACCGGCTGGTCTCAGCCCGTATGTCTTGTGGTCGGCATGCTCATCATCATATTGTACACCTACTTCGGTGGATTGCGTGCCGTTGTTTATACCGATATCGCACAATTCATAGTAATGATGGTGGCTGTTACGATAATGGGAGCGGCACTCTGGACCAGAGTAGGGGGGATGGGCGGAATGACGGCAGCTTTGCCTGAATCCTACTTTGACGCATTTGCCAACGGGATCCAGGAGCCGATCTCTTTCGTGTTCTTCTGCATTTTTGTGTATGGCACCGGACAATACTATGTGCAGCGGGTCTTTTCGGCAAAAGATGTGGGATCAGCAAAATTCGCCTACCGGTTTTCTGCGGTGGCCTATGTCGTGATGGGACTTGGGGTTCTGATCGTCGGCATGGGGGCAAAGGTTATTTTTCCGGAGATTGAGAATTCCGATATGGTTCTACCGGTTATCATCCGCGATGTCATGCCTGTGGGCCTGGCCGGATTGACCATGGCCGCTCTTTTTGCCGCCTGCATGTCTTCGGCTGACTCTTATCTTTCAGCCGCCTCCACCCTTATTACCGTTGATCTTTACAAGCGGTTTTTCAAACCGGACGAATCAGAGGATCATTATCTTAAGGTCAGCCGCATCGTGGTTCTCGGGGTCGGTACCTTTGCCATTATTTTCGGGCTGCAGTTTGAAAATGTCATCAAGATGATCGTTTTTGCCGGAACCATGTATTCGGCCTCTGTTTTTGCACCGTTTTACCTGGGTATGTTCTGGAAAGGCGGGACCCCGTTTGCCGCCTCCACGGCCATTATTGTAGCAGCCCTTGTTACAGTGGGAAATAAGTACTTCGGCCTGTTCGATTTTATCTCCCCCATTCTGGCCGGCGGCATCACGGCTGCCGTGGTCTTTATCCTGGTCTCTTTTGTTACGCCCAAGTCGTCGCCGGAACAACTTGAGTATATGTATGCCTATCAAGGCGCCAAGGGTAATTAATCCCGGAAAAGCAGCGGTGGCCGCAGGACCTGCCGGCCACCGTTGAAAATCGCCGGATAACGGAGGGTGCAAGCCAAGTGATCGAGATCAATGCAACACGGAAAAGGGTTGGGCCGGAACAGGCCCGCCAAAATTTTTTCTGGCCTGTTTTGAAATGGGGGAAATTCCGTTCCGGGGCAGATTCTCTTTTCAAACCCTATTATATGGTAACGGGAACAGGCCGGTATTCCCTTTCGGGCAGGACCGGGGAAAAAATCGTATATCTGTCCGACGGGCTGGATTTCGACACCATTAAGGTCCTTGGCAACCCCCTTGAACTTGAAACCTTTGAGGCAGATCCCCACCGCATCATTGAGCCCAGGTTTGAGGCGGCAAAAGCTGTGTCACAGGTCAGGGATGCATTCATGCGTGACGGATTTTTCAGATTCAAGGAATATCCGAAAGTGGATATTTCAGAGTGCCGTATGGTTTACCGGCCGTTTTACGTATTTCACCTCACTTTTTTCGGCAGGGATCTTAAGCTGTATGCCTATGGGGACAGTTTAGGCCAGCATAAGGTTTCCAGGAGAGTTTAATGAAAGCATGCACAATCGAAGATGATATATCCCCTTCCCTTGCCCTGGTAAACGGCAATGTGATCACGGTTGACCCGCATTTGCCGTCTGCACAGGCCGTTCTCACGGGGGGGAACCGTATCCTCTCCGTGGGCACTACGGACAGGATTAAGAGAGAGGCGGGTAATGCCCGCATAATTGACCTGGAGGGAAAAACCGTCATTCCGGGATTGATAGAGCCCCACGGACATTTTTCAGACTGGGCGGTATGCCGTCTGTATGAAGCCAGGGTTGACCTGAGCCGGAGTATCGGAGAGGTGCAGGCCGCCGTCAGGGAAAAGCAGGCCTCCCTCCCGGAAGGTGCCTGGATTCGCGGCTACGGGTTTGATCAGACCAAATGTCGTGAGAACAGGCATTTAACCCGGCATGATCTGGACGCCGTTGCCCCGGATCAGCCGGTTTTCATCTTTCACAACACCGGTCATTGCGGATA
>JAKSAX010000423.1 GCA_022361395.1 Desulfobacterales bacterium
CCGCTGTCAGCGATAAAACAGATGGGCTTGTTGCTGTTCCGGACCATTTCTTCAAAAACCCGGACATAAATCTCTTCAATTTCTACATCCTCGGGGTTACCCATGGACATTGAAAAATCAATATGTTCCAGGGCGTCGGTGAGCTTTGCAAAGTTGCCGGTATCCGAAAGCCTCGTTCTGCGTCTTTCCCCTGTGTCCAGGTCCCAGGTGAATATGGTATCCGAACCAGTGCCGAAAAAGAAATTTTCACCGGCCAGGGGCATCGAAAGCTGGCCGGTTTGATCAAAAATATCAATTTGTTTGGGCGCGGAAACCAATGCCTCATCCACCAGGACTTCAGGCATGGTCACCCGTCCCTCCCCGGTTAAGGTGCAACCGTGGTCCAAAAGCATTTCCAGCACCCCGTTATGTTCCATAACAAAACCTGTGGTATCCAGAATATCCAGAGCGGCTCTGTGGACAGCCATAGTCTGGCTTTTGTCAAACACAGTGAGTTTAGGGTTACAGGTCGTAATCTCTTCCAACATCTTCCCTCCTTGATCAAGCATTGCTTTATTGTAAACCGCTGAGCATCTGGTTTGGAATATCCCCCTGTTTTCTGCCCACCACGGCATAATAATTCAGGGGGGTGCCATCCAGACAAAGTCGGTGCTGGTAATGCTTTTGCTCCATGATTTCCAACAGGTCATCATCCACCATCCGGTTGATAAGATCTGAAAAGCCCGAAGGATGGTTCTTCTGGAGGAATTCATCTTTTATATTAAAGGCAACCCATCCCTTGTCGGTGATAAGGTTGTAGCCACTGGCAAAGGCCTGGGGCGGAATGTCGTCAAACCCAAGGGCTGCAACTATGGAAAGGCAGTTGGGATTTTCCTCGTTGATTTCATCTTCTACCTCTCCTGGCAGGTCAGTCAGGTCTTGCACATAATAGGCATCATAGACGCCGGGGCGATCCCGATGGGCTGCCTCTGCAGCCTCTTCTATAATATCCACACCCAGCACCTTGTCTACGCCCAGACCGGCCAGTTCTTCTCCGACCATCCCGTTACCTGCGCCCACATCCAGAGCCACAAGCTCATCAGGAGAGGCGTCCTTTTCCTTTAGTACCTCTCCCAGAAGCCCACAGACCACTTTGGGTGACTGGCAGTTCAGGGTGTCATAGAAAAGATTTTCGTACAGTCCCGGTATGCTGTATATGGCCGGGTAATCGTGGGTGACCAGTTCCTTTGTCTTCCCCTTGTAGGTAACAATGATTTTTTCTTTGCCCTGATCGGCTTTGTCCACCTCGGGCAATATAAATGAAAAATTATCCATTTTGATTCTCCTCTGGTTTCTTGAAATTAAAATAAACTGTCTTCCAGAGTGGATTCCGGAAATACCAGCAGACAGAAGGAGCGGCAGGACACCGATGCTGCAAGTATTAGATTCATATTAAAAAATTATGAGTAAAATATTTATGTATAGATATATTTTCTATTCAAAATATTTCAATGGATAAATACCATCAGGAAAAGATGTTGTCAAGCTCGGGTTTCATTTGGGTTTTTTTGGTTCCCAAAATTGTGAATGGTTGAGGACGGATTTTATTATAAGAAAAGGATTTTGACGCTCTCCCACAAATGGAAAGCGGCTCAAATCACCAGCTTCCTCATGACCATGTCGGTGGAAGTTCACAATCAAAGCCCGGAGTTGCTGCTCCGGGCTTTCCTATACTTTGGGGCCTGAATTATACGAATAAAATGAAAGATTTAAAAATCTTGTTTGAATCAAACGGAATAAAATCACACAACATAATAAAACCCACGGCATAACTTGCATTGATCTTGATTATCAGAATTTTCATGCATAAAAGTGATATCCTTCTGACTGAAATGAGCTAAGCCAAGGCATTCAACTATGGTACAAAAGCGTCTTTAATGAAAATTTTACAAGATAAATACATGGCGGCGCATAGGACTTTAACAACATCCAACCACGAGATCCGGGCAGCCGGGGCGTCGTGGAGGGGCCCGCAGCTCCGGCTGCCGGGTTTATGCCGATGCCTTTCGCATACCGGCATACCTGTACCGTATCACCGGCGAATAAAAAATTTTCAGCTGTCCTGCTCCAGTCCGAACTTTTCAAGTTTCCGGTAAAGGGTGGGGCGGCTGACGCCCATGAGGCGGGCGGCCTTGGCCTTGTTCCAGTCTGTTTTTTCAAGGATGGAGATCAGTTCGTGTTTCTCCTCTGACTCGGTTCTGGCTGCAGATGAGACCGGACCGTTGGGACGGTTGAATTTGATGATCTCAGAGGGGATATGGCCGGTATCAATGATTTTATCGGGACAGAGGACAAAGCCGTGCTCAATGGCATGTTCCAGTTCCCGGACGTTTCCGGGCCAGGAATAAGCGGTAAAGATCTTTATGACCTCGGTTGAGACGGCATGGATGGGTTTGTTGTATTTTTTTCTGAAGTGGTTGAGGAAGTGTTCCACCAGCAGGGGGATGTCCCCGTGGCGGTCCCTCAGGGGCGGCATCTTGATCTCCACTACATTGAGGCGGTAGTAGAGGTCTTCCCGGAATTGTCCGTTCTGGACCTCTTCCTTGAGCAGGCGGTTGGTGGCGGCGATGATCCGGGTATCCACCTTGACGGGGCGGCTGTCTCCCACCCGTTCGAACTCCCGGTCCTGGATAACTCCCAGGAGTTTAAGCTGGAGCACGGGTGAAATCTCCCCGATTTCATCCAGGAAGATGCTGCCCTTGTTGCACATCTCGAACCGGCCCACCTTGTCGTGGATTGCCCCGGTAAAGGCGCCTTTGACATGGCCGAACAATTCGCTTTCCAGCAGCTGTTCTGCCAGGGCCGAGCACCTGACAGTAACCATGTTGTGCGAGGCCCGTCCGCTCAGGGCGTGGATTTCCCTGGCCACAAGGCTTTTGCCCGTGCCGCTTTCCCCGGTGATGAGCACGGTGGCATCTGTATCAGCCAGGGCCCTGACCAGGTCGAAAACCTTGTCCATTTTATAGGAATTTCCGATGATCCGCTTGAATTCGCTGGTTTCCCTGAGCCGGTTTTCAAGGAGGTGAATCCGGGTGATGTCCTTGACCACCAGGGCCGCGCCCAGGGATTTTTGGTGCTTGCTTAACAGGGGGGAGCAGCTCATGGAGATAACCGATTGTGCGCCGCTGGCATCGGTGAATGTTTTTGTCTCATTCTTTACTGTCCGGTTTTTGTCCAGCACCTGTTCAATGGTGTCCCGGCAGGCAGCCAGAAAGGGGTTGCGGCTCTCCCTGATTTTGGTGCCGGTAAGCTGGCCGGGTTCCGTCAGCCCGGGCATGTTGGACTGGTAGATTTCAAAGGCGGCATCGTTGCAGGCAATGATTTTCCGGGTGTTGTCAATGGTGATGATGGCATCGTCAACACTGGCAAACACCGCTTCAAGGTGGTTCCGGTAATGGTCTTTTTCCGCCCGGATCCGCTCTTTTTCATCCATGAGCTGCTTGTTTTTCAGGGCGGTCCTGCAGACCCGCAACAGGCTCTCCTTGACAATGGGCTTGACCATATAGTCGTATGCGCCGAGGCGGACTGCCTCGGCTGCCGTCTCAATACTGGGCTGCCCGGTGATCATGATCACCGGTGAAAACAGCCCCAGGTCATTGACCTTTTCAAGGAGCTTCAGGCCGTTGTCATCTTTGAGGATGATATCCGAGAAAATCAGGTCCGGCACCTGGGAGGCCACCAGGGCAAGACCGGTTTCAAGATCCGGCGCACAGGCCACCTCGTAGCCCTCATTGACCAGAAAGGTTTCAAATGAATACCGGATGCTCTCTTCATCATCCACTACCAGGATTTTTGCACTCATAATATCACTGTCCTTAGAAAACGGTTCAGGATTTCCACATTGGAAGATCCACCACCACCTCTGTCCAGAGGCCGTGGACACTTTGAATATCAAGTTCCCCGTGGTGTTCCTCAATTATTCCGTAGCTGATGCTGAGGCCCAAGCCTGTACCCTGATCCGGGGGCTTTGTTGAGAAAAAGGGGTTGCATATTTTTTCTATTATCTTTTTGGAGATGCCGGTGCCCTGGTCCCGGACCACGGTTCTGACCATGGGGATCTCCTCATTTTCAACTGCGGAACAGGTGATAATGATTTTTTTATCAGGATCCCTGTCCGGGTATTTTTCATTCAGGGCATATCTTGCATTGGAGATAAGGTTTAAAAATATCTGCCGGATCTGGTGTACCACTGCCCTGGCAGCGGGCAGGTCATCCGGGATATCCATCTCTATGATTATATTCTCTTTTTTCAGCAAGGCACAGGTCAGGTCAAGCACATCATCAACAACCTCCCGGAAGATCAGGGGCTCTTTTTTCTCCGTTCCTGACCTGGCAAAGGAGAGCAGCTTGCTTACGATAATGGCAATGCGTTCCCCCTCTTTGATGATCCTGGCAGGCAACTGGGCATGGGGTGTGTCCGGGCTGCCTGTATCCTCAATGATCTGGGCATAGTTGATGATCCCGTTTATGGGGTTGTTTATCTCGTGGGCAATACCGGCGGCAAGTTCCCCCAGGGCGGCAAGCTGCGCATTCCTCAGCACCTCGGCCCGGAGACGTTTCTTTTCGGTGAGGTTTCTGCACACCACCACCACCCGGGCAACCTGTCCGCCCCTGTGGTGCTGGACCACACTGCAGGTGCACCAGAAATCCTGAAATTTGCCTGTATTGAGAATCTTAAGCTCCGTGTCGTTTTCAATACCTGTGGTAAAGCAGTTCCGGATAATGCAGTCGTCCGGAGGGGCCGGCTGCTGGTAAAGGATCTCATAGTAAGGGCTTTCCTCCGCAGTCCTGCCGAAGAGTTTTCTGCCCTTGTCGTTAATCCAGCGTATTTTCCCCGTATCATCCACCATGAGCATGGCATCATTCACGGCATTGATGATGCCGGATATTTTTTCCTCGCTCTGCTTGAGGGCGCGCCTGGCCTTGTCCAGGTCGTGAAGCCGTTTGTTGATATTTGCAAAGGAGGATTTGGTGGCCCGGGCCATGGAGTTGAACTGCCTGGAAAGGATTTCGATTTCATCACCTGTGGGATTGACCGGGATTTCAATGAATTTCCCGTTGGCAACCTGCTGGGCCCCCCGGGTCAACTCCCTTACCGGCCGCATCAGCCGCTGGATGAGAAAAAAGACCAGCAGGCCGGAGAGGGTGCCCCCGGCCCACAGGATGATGAGAAAGAGCCGGGTATAAAACCGGACAAGATCCTGGATCATGCTCCAGTTTCCCTGGGTCACGATGCCCCATCCGGTTCCGGGCACCGGGGCAAACCCGGAGATCACCCGTTTTCCGGATGTATTTTCCGCGATCATGGCCCCGGTTTCCCCTGCTACAACTTTTTCAACCGGTATCCTGTTTTCCATCTTTGATCCGATCAGCGAACTGTGGCGGTGGTAAAGGGCCCGGCCTTTGCCGTCCACCAGAAAGGCATAGCTCCTTTTTCCTGATTTGTACTCCAGCACCTTGGTGTAGGTTACCCCCAGGGCGGAGTGGTTCACAGAGCTTATGCCGGCAATAACGCCTGTGCATTCACCGTCTTTCCCGATAATGGGAACACCGATGACAATGATGTTCCCGGCAGGGGAGTCTGTGGTTATAATATCCGAAAAATAGGGCCGCAGGCTGGTCAGAATCGTTTTAAAACCGGGACCGTCCGGAAATTGTTCCGTGTTCATCAGGTTCTGTTCGGGATAGGACCAGGTAACACTGCCATGGATATCATAGATATAGATCCCCCCGTCAAAGATATGAAGCCAGTTCCGGGTGAGGTTGGCCATGACGCCGGCCTTATCTTTGTCTATGGCGGTTAACGGATCTTTGGCGGCCAGGGACTGTAAGAGAAAGGGGTATTTCTGCAGATTTTCCGACAGGCGGTTGGCGGCGATTTCCGCCAGTTCCGCATCCCGTTTGATCACCACCTCCAGGGCGGTATTCTCAATGGTCACCAGGGCCAGGAGGGTGATCACCCCCATGACAAATAATACCGGGATCAGGGCACCGAAGATTATTTTGATGTGGATGCGTTTGAAGAACCGTCTCAATTCCCCCTCCGTTCGGTTTTGTGTGCAGTCACGGCGGATTGAATTTTTTTTGCGGCTTTATCCGTGACCCATGGCCGCCATTGGTCCGGGTAGGATTTCAGAAAATCCAGGGCCATGAGCTGAAAGGCTTCGGGGGTAATGTCGCGCCGGGCATTGGAAAACAGCACTTCACCGAAAATCCGGGGGTTGATCTGCATCTTTTCAAGCATGAGGGCTGCGTCAGGCGCCTTTTCCAGAAGCGCCCGGTGGGCTACCTTGTGGACGTCAATTTCCTTGAATGCGCAGGCCTCCTCCGGTTCCGGAGCGTCAGGATCCGTTGCCGCACGGATAATCGTCTCCCAGACCGCCTCGGAGTGGGACGGTTCTTCCAGGGCGTACCAGTCCTGGCTGGCGACCAGGGCGTTGGGTTCCCAATAGTAGCCGAATACCGGTACCTCACGCATCAGGGCATTCTTGTAGATGGCTTCCAGGGCCTCGGGGGATGAGGGGGCAACCGTGTTGAAATAGCGGTCCAGGCCGTATGCTTTAAGTTTCACCCGGTTGATATCCCGGCAGGTCCATCCGAAAATGCAGTTGAAGAAGATGCCCTTGGAGGGATCCTCGGGATTGGCAAAGTCCCGCCAGTGCTGCTTCATCTGAAACACCGAGGTAATATTATGTTCCCGGGCATACCACCGGGGGATGATCCAGTATTGCCGGCCGCCGGTGTATATGGGGCCGAGGTCCACTACATTTCCCTTTGTTTCGGCCATGTGGTACCAGGCCAGGTTGTTGTCCTTCCACATTTCAAGGGTGATGTCGATATCTCCGGCTGTCAGCCGTTCATGGACCTCTTTGATGGTGCTTTCCACCATCTGCACCTTGTAGCCGTAGCCCTTTTCAATGATAAAGGTGGCAATGGCGTTGGTCAGTTTCTGGATATCGATCTGGTCGTCATGGAGACGGATGGAGACAGTCTCCTTTCTCAGGGTGGTCAGGTGGAACGTCATGACCGCAAGAAACAAAAACAGGACGGCAATAATGATTTGGCGCGCAGAGGGGATATGTATTTTTCCCATTCTTAATTTCCTTTGGACGGTTTTGTCATGAGTTTACCATACCTCACGGTCCAATACCATGGGGCTGCATTACCGGGGAAGGGGATCAAGATCTGTGCCATGAGCGCTGCAGGCAGCCTTGGATGGCTGAAACGGCCCAGGGACCTGAACGGCAGCATTTGCCGCAGGAATCAGGAGGGGTGAACAAAAGTGTAATGGTGTAATGAAATTATCACATGTGTAACGAATAGACCTGTAATCCATTACACTTTGAAGGGGGGAGAACCGGGGCGGCTGGGCACCCCGGTCTTTATTTTCTCCCCCGGCCGGTTTCTATTGCAATTGGGATCGGCTTGGCCGGGGGAAAAGCGGGTCTGTCTATTTTTTCAGTTCAGCAGTGATAGCCGGGACGATCTCAAACAGATCATCCACGATACAATAGTCAGAGGCCCTGAAGATCAGGGCATCCGGATCATTGTTGATGCCCACGATGACATTGGAGGTGGACATGCCGGCCACATGCTGCATGGCGCCGGAGATGCCGCAGGCAATATAGAGTTTGGGGGAGACCACCTTGCCGGTCTGTCCCACCTGGTCCGACTGGGGACGCCAGCCAAGGTCCACGGCGTTTCTGGAAGCACCCACTGCGCCGCCGAGCACCTCGGCCAGTTCTTCCACAACGCTGAAATCTTCTGACTCCATACCCCGGCCGCCGGATACGATATAATCGGCTTCGGTGAGTTCCGCCTTGGCGGAGA
>JAKSAX010000393.1 GCA_022361395.1 Desulfobacterales bacterium
ACATGTGTGTGTGTCTCCTTAGTCTTCGTCAAATAACTGCCTTTTGTCCGGATCTCTTCGTTGCAGCATAATTTCAATCCTCGGAATACTCATGTATGCCTCCGGTTGAAATTATGCTGCGCCTTGATCTCCGGACAAAATCCAGATTATTTGCCTGAAGACTCTAAAAGGTTGTGCTGCTGTTAGTTGACAAAGGACTTGGCCATTTTGGAGGCGGAACCGGCGTCTGCGGCAAAGCCGTCGGCGCCGATTTCATCTGCAAAGGCCTGGGTGACGGGGGCACCGCCAACCATGATTTTTACCTGTTCCCTTAAACCGGATTCCACGATGGCGTCCACGGTCTGTTTCATGGCCGGCATGGTGGTGGTCAGGAGGGCGGACAGGCAGACGATCTGGGCATTTTTCTTTTTGATCTCTTCTACAAAGTTTTCAGGGGCAATATCAACGCCCAGGTTATGGACCTCAAGGCCGGCACTTTCCATCATCATGGCCACAAGATTTTTGCCGATGTCATGGAGATCCCCTTTGACGGTGCCTATAATGACAGAGGCGCCTGAGCCCCCGTCGTCATCACCCAGCATGGGTTTAAGTATTTCCACACACCCGCCCATTGCCTGGGCTGCCATAAGTACTTCCGGGATAAACATATCCCCGTTTTCCATACGCTCGCCCACAATATCCATACCGGCAATCAGGCCTTTGTTGAGGATATCGCCGGCAGGCACATCCGCAGCCAGGGCCGCGTTCACAAGCTCGGTGAGTTTTGCTGCGTCACAGGACACCAGGGCATCGGTCATTGCATTGAAATCAGTCATTTTTTCTCCTTTAACAAATGTATTGGTTTTTATTCGAATGTTTTTTTCAGGCCGATTTCAACAGCAGTGACCATGCGGTCGATCTCCTGTGCCGTTACAGTGAGGCAGGGAACAAAATAGAGGGTGGTGTTCAGTCCGGGCAGGCTTGAGTTGGTCCTGCCCACGATCACGCCCTCTGCCATGATATTGCCCATCAGCTGTGCCATTTGGGCCTCGGTTACCGGTATCTTGCCTGCCTTGTCCTCGACCACCTCAAGTCCGCAGAACAGGCCGACCCCCCTGGTGTCTCCCACCCACGGCAGACTGTTCAGTTCGCCCAGTCTCTCCATCAGAAGTTTTCCCATTTCCCTGCTGTTGGCCACAAGGTCTTCATCCTCTATGATCCGGGTGCTTTCCAGGGCTGCTGCCATGGGGGCGGTGCAGCCGCCGTAGGTGGAGATATCCCTGAAAAAATGGGTGCGCTCCTCAGGGGCGGAGGGATCGTTCAGGAAAATATCATAGATTTCCTGTTTCACCGCAGTGGCTGATAATGCCTCGTAAGAGCTGGCAAGCCCCTTGGCCATGGTCACGATATCCGGGTCCACATCGTAGTGGGAGTGTCCCCAGAATTCTCCTGTCCTGCCGAACCCGCAGACCACCTCGTCCATGATGATCCAGACACCGTATTTTTTGCATATGTCCCGGACAATGGGAAAATACTCTTTTACCGGGGGAATGATACCGCCTCCTGCCGTAATGGGTTCGACACAGAATCCGCCTACTGTATCCGGGCCTTCATCCAGAATAACCTTTTCCACGGCACGGGCACAGTCAATGTCGCAGCCCGGATAGGTTTTATCAAAGGGGCACCGGTAACAGAGACAATGGGGTACTTCGGGAAATCCGTCCACAAAGGGGCCGAAATCCTTTTTCCGCTCAAACTGGCCGCAGGCGCTCATGGCAGCCACTGTGGTCCCGTGGTAGTCCCGGTCCCGGTAGAGTATCTTGTACTTGCCCTTCCTTGCCGGATCAATGCGGGAGGCCAGGCGGACCATTTTAAACGCCTTTTCATTGGCTTCGGAACCGGAGTTGGAGAAGTAGACCTTATCCAGGCCGGGCAGCAGCTCCACGAGCTTGTTTGCAAATTTTATGGACGGGATGGTGCCGTATGCCCCTGCATAGTAGGGCATTACCCTGAGCTGTTCGTAAACCGCCTTTGCAATGGATTCCCGGCCGTATCCCACCATGACGCTCCACACGCCCCCTGAGGTGGCGTCAAGGTATTCGTTTCCCCGGATATCCTTGATCATCAGTCCCTTGCCTTCCACAACAATCATCTGCTCCTGGCTTTTAAAACAGGAGTGGGACTTCATGTGGTGCCAGAGTTTTTCCTTATCCTGGGCAACCATTAGTTCCGTGTCATATTCCAGCCAGTTTTTTTCTGAGTTCATCTTTTAATTTCCTTGTATTAGATTTTCACAATCGGTTTAACCGGCCAGAATCTTCCGGTCCTTTTGGTGTTTCTTTTTCAACTGCTTCAATCCCCTTGCCACCTCGGCCTGCCCGGCCAGTTTAAGGGCGGCTGCCTCATAGTACTCTAGGGACCGGTCGATCATTGCCAGGGCCTGTTCGACCTGCCCGGCCGGCGAAAGGGTTTCAGGGTCGCAGTCCGCCATGACAAAGGGCTCCCTGACAAATCCGCTGATGGTTTCCAATATCATTTCCGTGACGTTTTCCCGGCGGATTCTCCTGACCTCATTGCGTTTTTTCTTTGCGGATTTGACCAGAGGGGAAAAGTCAGGCTGGCCGGAACTGCCGAGCGCTGCCGCCTTTGTGTAGAAATCCAGATGCTGCTGTTCAAGTTCCTCTGCAAATCCGAGGATACTGCCGAAATTAACCAGGGGCATAAATTACCTCCATGGCCCTGTGGCCCCGGAAAACCGGGGCTCGGGGCTGAGTATGTTTAAAAGTACCGTTCCATGATGACTTTGGTGTCTGTGAAAAACTGAAAACTCTCCCGGCCGTGACCCTTGATGTCTCCGAACATGGAGTTGCCGGATCCGCCAAAGGGAAAAAAGCTCATGGGGGCGGCGATCCCGATGTTCACCCCGATCATGCCCGGGGTGGCTTTGTACCTGAACTCCCTGACCGCACCGGCATTCTGGGTGTAGATACAGGCGGCATTGGCAAACTCCCTGGTGTTCACGAGGTCAATGACCTCATTAAGTGTACCGGCCCGGATGATGCTGACCACCGGCCCGAATATCTCTTCTCTGGCAATGGTCATATCCGGGGTGACATTATCGAAAATGGTGGGGCCCACAAAAAAACCGTCGGGATATCCGTCCACCTGCAGGCCCCTGCCGTCAAGTATCAGGTCCGCACCCTCCTGGATTCCTGTTTCGATATAGGCCAGGATTTTTTCCCTGTGTGCCTTGCTGACCACAGGACCCATGGCATTCTGCTCATCCAGGCCGTCGCCCACCTGCATGGCGGTTGTGGCGGCTATGAATTTTTCAATAAAGGCATCTGCCCCTTCTCCCACAGGGGCCAGGATGGAACCGGACAGGCACCTTTGGCCGGCACAGCCGAAAAAGGAGGTAATTAAGGAGGGCATACCCGCATCCACATCTGCATCCGGCATGACAGCCACTACGTTTTTCGCCCCGCCCAGGGACTGGACCCGTTTCCCGGTGGCACCGCATCTTTCATATATGTACTTTGCAGTCGGTGTTGCGCCCACAAAGGATACGCCTTCAATGTCCCCGTGGTCCAGGATTGCGTTGACCACATCCCTGGATCCGTTGACCATATTGACCACGCCTTCGGGAAATCCGACGTCGTCAATGATTTCAAATACCCGGTTCTGGGTCATGGGCACCTGTTCCGACGGTTTGAGCACATATGTGTTTCCGGTGACCAGGGCATAGGGGATAAACCACCAGGGAACCATGGCCGGAAAATTATACGGCGCAATACCTGCAAACACCCCCATGGGCTGCCTGTACAATGACGAATCTATGCCCTTTGCGATGTCTTCCAGGCAATACCCTGTCATCATGGTGGTCACACCGGTGGCGTGTTCTATATTTTCTATCATCCTCCGGACTTCACCCCTGGCCTCGTCAATGGCCTTGCCCTGTTCCGTGGTCAATACCCGGGCAATATCCTCGAATTCGTCCTCAAAGGCCTCCTTAAGGCGGAAAAGGTATCTGGCGCGGCTCAGGGGCGGGGTCTCCCGCCATTCGGCAAAGGCCTCCTTTGCCGCACTCACGGCAAGGTCCACATCTGTTTTATTGCCGTATGGGACCTGTGCGATTTTTTGGCCTGAGGCCGGATTCCATATATCCCCGAAGTCGCCGGATTCGGATGTCACCCACTCCCCGTTAATGTAGTTCTTTATGATTGGCAGGCTCATAGATAATTCTCCATTAATTAAATTAAAAGATAAATTCGACTGCCAAGACAAAAAGCAGGTTGTGTGCCAGAAAATAAGTGAAGGATAATTTTTTCTTGAAAAAGCCTGTTATTCAGGGCGTTTAACTCGTATTGCACCAGGATGCCCTGTAAGGGGCGGGCGGGGCCTGAGTCAAGTTTGACAGCGG
>JAKSAX010000439.1 GCA_022361395.1 Desulfobacterales bacterium
GAGGCCGTGATTATATGCGGTAAGGGCCATGGACCATTGCCTGAGTTCCCCGTAATTCCGTTTTAAAAGTTTTGCTGCCGCATGGGTGGCGATAAACGGATCCCGTCTTTCATCCACCACATACCCGATTTTCATATACCGCCTGCCGGTACTCCGGGTAAACTGCCAGATCCCGGCAGCCCCGAATTTCGAATAAGCTGTCACATCAAAGGAAGATTCCACACAGGGCAGATATACCAGGTCCTCAGGCAGGCCGTATGAACGAAATATTCTTTTGAACTCTCCGACCAGGGCCCCGGAACGGATGATGCCGTCCCTGAAATGCCGGTTGAGCCCGGTCTGGATTCTCAGGTTCTGCTTTGCCCGTTTATAGGTAGCCGGTTTTGCATCCTGGCCGAACAGCGCTGCGACCTTCTTCTCTTTGGCAGTAACAGGGGCCTTGCCCCCGGCCAGTTTCACCAGGATGGCCCCGTATTCATCCAGGGCCTTTCCTTGGTCTTCCGGTTCTGCCTGGCTGCTTTCCGGGTATTTTCAGGATTCAGCTTCACCACCCCGTACCTGACAGACAGGTTCCGGGCGTCATGGATCACGCCTTCACCCCGGGAATACCTGGTAAACACATCTATCCAGAAGTCCACATTTGGCTTTATCACCGGATAAACAGGGAAGTCTTCAGGAGCAGCAGGAGGCTGCTTTGGGGTGGCTGCCAGGCACGTAAGCCCGGTAATTAAAACAAAGCCTGCAACGATGACTGTCATCATGCAGGGGCCAGAAAATCGCCTGATCAAAAATATCATAAGATCTCCGGACAGCTATAACATTAAGAGGATAGTCTCCCAGCGCTTGATAACAGACAATCTACCATATCAATGTGTTATTTTGAACAGGAAAGAAAAAAAGCTGATCAAGAGGGGAACAATGAATGAGGTGATACGCACCCTGACCTTAACATGACGGACACCCCTATTATGTCAAATATGATGGTGAGATACCGAGAAAGGAGGACCTGCCTGTCTTTTGGTCCCGGATGGGCAATTCTCCAAAACAAATCAAAAAGGGACTGATTCAATTTATCAGTCCCCCTTTTTCAGATGCATTTTAAA
>JAKSAX010000237.1 GCA_022361395.1 Desulfobacterales bacterium
AAAACGGGCGGCCGGAATTCCTGGTCCGGGTTCATTGAACCGGATAAATCCTTATCAGGTAATCAGGGCCTGTATCCGCTGCATGAAATCATTCATCTTTGCCGCATACTCGGGTGACCCTTCCACTTCAACATACCCTTTGGAGATGGCCTCCACAAATTCCACCTCGTTGAGAAACACGGGCAGGGCATTTTCCGCGGTATTGAGTTTCATGTGGACAAAGGGGAGTTTGCGTGTGTAATACCCCCGTCCGGCTTTGGATTTTCCCGCCTTGATCCTCAGGTAGGCGGCAATACCTTCGGGTTCACAGGATATCTGGTAGATCCGGTCGGGCTGCATGCCGGTCCATTTTTTCATGTCAGGATCACCTGCCTTGTTGTACTGGGACAGGGCAGTGGTGATCATGTAGATGACCAGCTTGATCTTAAGACGGATTTTATCCGGTGCTGCGGGGCGCTTGTCCGGCAGGAGGATGGTCAGGCTCAGAAGCAGGGTGATGAACTTAAACAGGAGGCGGGGTTTTGTCAGCCCCTTGATTCCGGGAAGGGCAATACCGCCGGTGAGAAACCGGTTCATTGCGGCAGGGGAGCCGAAGCTGAACCGGATATCGGGATTCTCAAGGATGCCGTCCACCCATTCCAGCCGGCCCTCCGTGACCCGGAAACCGGCGCCGATATATTCCTCATTGTTTTTTGCCCGGATCTGGAAACTTGCGTTTACCCCCCTGAAACGTTCGGCCATTGCCGGGACATCTTCAGCCACCACCTTTGCCACCGGCAGTACGGCCCTAAGAAGGATTCTGGATGCCAGGAGATCTTTTTGAGTCGTCATTTATACCTCGTCTTCCCAGTCTTCATCTTCTTCAAAATCACGGCCCATGACCTCGCGGACCTTTTCTGTAATGGAGTTGGCGTCCAGGCCATAGTGGGCGTAGAGATCCTCGGGATACCCCACGATGCAGAAGCAGTCCGGAATGCCGACTTTTTCAAAGGCGCAGCCCTTGCCGCTGGCCGCGATGACGTCTGCCACGGCCGATCCCAGGCCCCCGAGGACGTTATGGTCTTCAAAGGTAATGATGCGCCGTGTCTCCTCCACCGCCCTGAGGATTGCCGCCTCATCCAGGGGTTTGATGGTGTGCATGTTCAGGACACGGATTGAGAGGCCGTCGGTTTCCTTTAATATCCTTGCCGCTTCCGCAGCCTGGAGCACGGTGACGCCTGCGGCTATGATGGTCAGGTCTGTGCCTTTCCTGATTTCCACGGCCTTCCCGATCTCAAACCCGTAGTTTTCATCCGTGTAATACGCCGGCTCAAACCCGCGCCCGATGCGGATGTACACGGGGCCGTCATGGTTTATACAGGCCTTGACCGCATTGGCGGTTTCAATGCCGTCGGCAGGAACGATTACCGTCATATTGGGAAAGGCCCGGGTGATGGCGATATCTTCGGTGCAGTGATGGGTGGAGCCGGCAGGGCCGAAGCTGGTGCCGCCGTGGGTGGCGATAATCTTTACGTTGAGGTTCTGGTAGCAGATGTCTGTGCGGACCTGCTCCCCGGCCCGCATGGTGGTAAAGGCGGCCATGGTTGAGACGAACGGGAGCATGCCGGACCGGGCCAGGCCCGCTGCCATGCCAAAGAGGTTCTGTTCTGCAATGCCGACGTTGAAAAAGCGGTCCGGGTATTTTTTCCCGAAATTTCCGATTTTGGTGGAATTGGCCAGGTCTGCCGAAAGGCCCACGATTTCAGGGTGTACATCCCCGAGATCGCAGAGGACCTGCCCGTAAATTTCCGCCTGGGTCAGGGTGTCTGAATCATAAACGGTCCAGGTGGTGCCGGTGACTTCTTTTGCCATTTTTTTCTCCGCATTCTTGTTCTAGTTGATCCTGTCCACATCCGCCTTTGCCCGGTCTGCCAGGGTGGAGTTCATGCTGCCGTAATGCCATTTGACTTCATTTTCCATGAAGCTGACCCCCTTTCCCTTGACCGTGTTGCAGAGAATCAGCACGGGGGCATCGTCCTGGCCCAGGGCAAAATCCAGGGCCCCTGCAAGGGCGTTGAAATCATGGCCGTCCACCTCCTTTACAATAAAGCCAAAGGCCGTCCACTTGTCTGCAAAGGGCTCAAGCCCCATGATATCTTCTGTGGCACCGTCGATCATCAGGCGGTTCCGGTCCACAAAAGTGATCAGGTTGGTGATCTTGTAATGGCTTGCAGACATGGCCGCCTCCCACACCGATCCTTCGTTGCACTCGCCGTCTCCCAGGATGCAATAGGTTTTCCAGTTTTTTTTCTGCAGCCTGGCACCAAGGGCCAGCCCGGCTGCCATGGGCAGGCCGTGCCCCAGGGAGCCTGTGGATATATCCACCCCAGCCACCTTCAGGCTGTCCAGGTGCATGCCGAACCGGGATTTGAACTGGTTGAATGTGTTTAGGGCTTCCCTGGGAAAATAGCCCCGGCCGGCCAGGACAGATGCAACACCGACACCGGCGTGCCCCTTGGAGACCACCACCCGGTCCCGGTCTTCCCAGTCCGGCCGGTCCGGTCTGACATTGAGGTACTTATGGTAAAGGATGGTCATGATCTCCACCATGCTCAGGGCGCCGCCGATGTGGGCGCCCCCTGCCGCCACAGTGGTGTCGATGATATCCTTGCGGATCTGCACGGCTGTCTCTTTGAGCGCCTGGCGTTCCTGATCTGTTAGGGGCATATCCTTCTCCTTACATCTGGGTTAATTATTTTTAAATTTAGCCTTTTTTCTGAAGGGAATGGTCAGCTTCATCCATGCGGACACAAGGGAGTGGTACATGAGCAGGGAGAGGTTCCTGAAGTCAAAGACAGGGCTTTTGATGTTCAGCCGGATCAACAGAAAGATCATCAGGTCTTTAACCTTTACCGGACATCCGTTGATGCGAATGACTTTTTTTGCTTCAAGTGTGCCGGAAACCCCTGCACAGGTGCCCACCAGAAAGACCGGGATGCCGGGATGGATGACATCACCCTGGTAATACCCCATGACAATGGCTGCCTTCTTTGCTGTTTTAAGGGTTCCCGGGGACCGTTTCTCAGCCGTTCCAAGTGCCCCTTTGATGGAGCAGGCGCAGCCGCCGTCGCAGAGGTTGCCTGAGGATTTATTGATGCCTTCGTAGAAAGAGAGTGGGGTGTCCAGCCTGCTCAGATCCTGGAACGGGGAATCAACATCTTTTATCCGGTCCCTGAGTTCGGGTATGGTGATATCCCCTGAGACGGAGATGTCGTCAAAATCAAGGGAGCCGTATCCCCTGGCGCTTGCCTCTGCAAGGTGCATCACCTGGCCAGGGTCATAGCCTAAAATTTTTGCCGCCACCATGTCACAGGCAAGGGGATCGTTTGATATCAGTATGGCACCGAGATGGACGGGGTAGGGGCTTGATTCAAATCCCCTGCCGATGGTTACGGCATCGGAGACGATCAGGTCCGGATACCCGATCTCCAGCATATCTGCAATCTTGTGGTGGAGGCGGTCATCATGGTAGAGGAACCTTTCCTTGTGATTTAAAATGCCGATATTCAACTTCAGGGTGTTGGTGATATCCGTGACAATGTGGAATTTCAACTTGGGCATCCAGATTTTAAATTCCGCCTCATAAATGGATTTGGCCACCTCCATTGTCCTGTGGCATTTGGCCTTTGACAGGGAGACCTGCTTAACCTGTTCCTCGTTGAAATCCACAAGGGGGACATTCAGGCGGTCTGCCAGTTCTTTTATGCCGGACTCGGCAAAGAACAGCCTTGAAGGCATGCCGATGCCGCCGGACTCCCCGATGGTGATCTTTTCCTGGTTATGGCCGTCCCGCAGGCAGCCAACCATGGCGTCCAGCATGGCGGGTTCTGTGAAGCTGTGATGGATATACCCCTTGTTTGCTGTGACAATATTGGGCTTTATCAGGATGTTGCCTGAGGGTTCCAGGCCGAGTTCCCGTATGCCCTCATGAATTATTGTTTTTATCTTATCGCGGTCATAGGTCCCGCACTGCCTGATGATTACCCTGCGCCTGCCTGATCTCATGCTTTTCCTCTTCCGGCCTGTTTAACCACCATATCTGCTATGGTTCTGGTTAAAACTCCGTTGGAGAGCCTGTGAAGCAGGTAAAAAGCTCTTGTTAACATGCCCGGTATGACAAAGTACTTTTTCTGGGCAATGGCCTTTACAATAACCTTTGCCACATAGGCCGGGGTGAGGGTGCCCGCCATCTGTTTCATTGCCTTTCCCTGGACCGGCAGGGTTTTGGCCTCATCTATATTCATCGGGGTGTCCACCTCAGGGGGAAATATAATGGAAACCTGCATACCTAAGGGTTTGAGTTCATACCGCAGGCTCTCGGCAAAACCCGTGAGGGCGGATTTGGATGCGGCATAGGTGGAGTAGCCGAACATCCCGAACAGGGCCGCTGCAGAAGAGAGGATCACCACCTGCCCCTTTTTTTCCTTCATGGGGTCAAGCAGGGCATGGGTCACGTTTCTCACCCCGTTTACATTTACCTTCATCACCTCGTCAAACATATCCGGGGTGATGTTTTCAAAATGATCGGCATACTTGTTTATGCCTGCGGAGTTGATCAGGATATCCGGGGCGCCAAAGGAATCCACTGCCTGTTTCATCCTTTCGCTCACCTCAGTGGGCTTGCCCACATCCACACTGAGTATCCTGATTTTTTGCCGGCCGGTTTTTTTATTGCCCTCAAGCAGGGCCCGGGCCTGTTCAAGGGGGGCGGCCTGCCTGGCCAGAAGAACGATATCAGCCCCCAGGGATGCCAGCAGCCTGCCTGTGGCCAGTCCGATACCGCTTGAGCCGCCGGTGATATAAATGAGTTTATCGGTGAAATCTTTCATACTCGGTTCCCTGTCCTCGGGTTCTCAACTATAAAATTAACACCTGTTAAATAAACAATTGCCCGGTTAATATGTCAAGGATTTCCTGAAAAGAGAACCGCAGGAGAAGCTGTGGGCGGGAAGCGTAAGGATAAAACGGGTTGACAGCCGGACCTCACAAACTTCTTGCCAATGCTTGCCCAAGCCTGGTACTCCCTATGGGAGAATGAACTACTATCTTATCCATATCCAGTACCTGGGGTTCCGGTTCCACGGATGGCAGCGGCAGCCCGGGGTGAAAACCGTTGAGTCCATGGTGGTAAAAACCCTTGAATTTGTCCTGGGGCACCCGGAATTCAAGATTCTCGGTACCAGCCGCACCGATGCCATGGTCTCGGCAGATCATTCCGCTTTTGAGCTGTTTATTGAAGAGGATATTGAACCTGCCTCCTTTTTAAAGGAAATGAATACCAACCTGCCCCCGGATATCCGGGCCCTGGAAATTGAGGCGGTGGGTCCGGGTTTCAACATCATCAACAGCCCCCGGACCAAGACCTATCTCTATCTTTTTTCCCACGGGGAGAAGGCCCACCCTTTTTGTGCCCCGCTTATGGCCTGTTTCCGGGAGGTGTTGGACATTCCGGCGATGCAGGCGGGGGCGGACCTGTTTAAAGGGGCGCATAATTTTGTCCGTTATTGTACCCGGGCAGGTGCTGACACCTGTTTTGAGCGTGAGATCCTTGTCAGCAGGATAAAAGAGAACACGGAGTATTCCGCAAGTTTTTTTCCCGAACAGACCTGGGCATATGAGGTGGCCTCCCGGGGATTCATGCGGCACCAGGTCCGCCTGATGATGGGACAGCTCATCGCCCTGGGAAAGGGGATGATCTGCCTTGAAGATATCCGTGAATCCCTTTCAGGAAAAACCAGCCGGCCACTCCGGACCATTGCCCCGGCCTCGGGGCTGATGCTGAAGAGGGTGGATTTTCACAATGCAGGAGGAATGAACCATGGCTGAGACAAGTGACCTGCTTGTTTTTAAGGCAGGTAAAACCGCTCTGGCCCATATCCGGGAGAAGGGATTGCAGCCGTCAGATATCCGGGCGGTGCTGGGGGCTTCGGGTGCAGCCAAATGGCTGGCGATTTACGGGCTGGACCGGATGATATTTTCCAGGTGGCTGAACAGTGCAGAAAAGGAAATTTACATTCTGGGTACATCCATAGGGGCCTGGAAGATGTCTGCCGCTGCCCAGGCAGACCCGGCCCGGGCCTTTGACCGGCTGAAAGAGGCCTATATACATCAGAGGTACAGGGGCAGGGTGACCCCGGAACAGATTACAACCGAGTCCCTTAAAATCCTTGATATTCTGCTGCCGCCCGAAAAGATCCGTGAGATTTTAACCAATCCCAGATTCAGGCTCGGGTTTGCAGCGGTCAGGTGCAGGGGGGTAATGGCCGCGGAGAACAAGGCTGCCCAGATTGCGGGTATGGGGGCGGCCTTTATGATGAATCTGGCATCCAGAAGCACACAGTCCCTGTTTTTCCGGCGCACCCTTTTTCATTCACCCGGTTTTCATGCACCCGGTTCCGGGCACTGGCCTCTGGACATGGATGACTTTCCCACAACCCGGGTTGTCCTTGACCGGGAAAACTTTAAATATGCCCTGCTGGCCAGCGGCTCCATCCCCGTGATCATGGACGGGATTGCAGATATCCCGGCTGCCCCGAAAGGGATGTACAGGGACGGGGGGATTCTGGATTATCACCCTGTCTTTCCACTGGATCAGGGCAGGGAGGGGCTTATTCTATACCCCCATTTTTATCCGGAGATCACACCCGGATGGTTTGATAAGAAGATCTCCGGGCGCCGGGCAAAGGGCAGCCTGGTTGACCGGACCATCCTTGTGGCGCCTTCACCGGCCTTTGTTGCAGGCCTTCCCTGGGGCAGAATTCCTGACCGGAAGGATTTTACGCGCTTCCACGGCAACGACGATGAACGGTTCCGGGTCTGGCAGACAGCTGCCGAAAGAAGTTTAGAATTGGGAAATCTCTTTCTTGAAGCTGTGGAAAACGGCCGGATCAGGGATATTGTAAGACCGTTCTGATCAATTTTTATCCATAGCAGCCACTCTTTTTGTAAGAAATTTACCTACACGAGAATCAGAAATCCTCTAATTGATCCGTGACTTTCATATTGCTACCCTGGTATCCGGTACAAATGGTCGGATACAGCAATTGCCAGAAAGAATTTCCAAAATACCGGAGACCGGGATCCGGTCACCGGATTGGAAAAAATTTGTGGCAATTGCTTTAAATCATTATTAAACACCAAAACAGGAGGATCGTATGAAAGGTAAACAATTAATTATCATCGGGTTTATTGCCGTTCTCTCAATGGCGTTCTGCCAGACTGCATTTGCCAAGGAAAGAGTTGTGTTCGGCGGTGGCCCTGCCGGTGGTACTTTTCAGGTTGTAGCCAATGGTATCCAGGTGTACAAGCCCATGAAAGCAGTATCTGAGTTTAAGGTACAGGCCCAGTCGTCAGCCGGTTCCGTAGAGAACCTGAGAAAAACCAATGCCGGCAGACAGCAGATGAGTGTTGTTTATTCCGGCCATGTCTATCTTGGCCGCAACGGCATGATGAAAAACGATACCAAAAAATACGAAGACGTCCTGGCCGTTGCCTGGCTGTACGGGGCGCCTGCCCAGCTGGTTACCCGGGCCGGTTCCGGAATCAAGAGCGTAAAAGACCTGGTGGGTAAAAAAGTCGGTGTCGGTAATGCAGGATCCGGCGCATTTGCCAATTGCGAACTTTTCTTCAGCCACAACGGGGTCTGGGACAAAATCGAAAGAAACGCCATGGGTTACAATGATGCTGCCCAGGCTTTCGGTAACAAACAGCTCGACGCTTTCTGGCTGTTCACTGCCTTCCCCTCCGGCGCGGTTATCATGGCGGCGCAGACCAATGACATCGCCCTGGTTAACCTGGATGCCGATGCAAAATCCAGCGGCTTCTATGAAAAATATCCGTATTTTGCCAAGCTGGCCGTTCCCGCAAACACCTACAAAGGCGTAGACTACGAGTCTCCCTCCTTCCAGGATTCCGCCCTCTGGGTTGCCAATGCCAAGGTATCTGCTGACACGGTTTATAAAATGCTTTCCCTTATCTATTCCGACGAAGGGCTTGCCCACATGAAAGCCCAGAAAAAGACCTTTAAAAACATGGCTGTAAAAACCGGCGCAGACGGTATTGTAACGCCTTTCCATCCCGGTGCTGAAAAATTCTGGAAAGAAAAAGGTGTATTGTAAGACTTGAATATGAATAATCAGGCAGGCACGGGAATGTTCCGTGCCTGCCGTTTTCCCGCAACCGTTTAACCAAGATAGGAAGGCAAACCGTGTATGAAAAACTAAATCGATTCGAGCAAATTATTTTTGATACCTGCTCGGTAATCCTGGTCGTTTTTTACTCCTGGGCAGCCGTTGTTCAACCCATGGCCACCCAGTATCACAGGGGGGTATATGTCATTATAACCTACTTACTTGTCTTCCTATTGTACAAATCCAAATCAACAATCGGGAGGGTGATAGACTATACACTGATCCTCTTGTCCCTTGCATCCATCGGATACTGGATCTTTATGTTTGAAACCATTAATTACAGGACAGGGGCTGAAACAACCACTGACATGGTCTTTGCCATCATCGGCGTGCTTATCGGTATTGAACTGGCGCGCAGGGTGGTCGGGAGTGTATTTGTCATCCTCGGTTCCCTGATGCTGGTTTACGGGGTATACGGATATCTTGCCCCTGACCTGGTCTCCCATGCAGGTGCGCCCTTTACCGAGCTGTGTATCAGTATCTTCTATAAAAGTGACGGCGTCTTCGGTATCATGGCCAATGTTTTGGCCACCTATGTAATCCTCTTCGTTCTTTTCGGGGCTTTCCTGGAAAAATGCGGTGCCCAGAAGTTCTTTATCGACTGGCCACTGGCAGCTGTGGGGCATAAGGTCGGCGGTCCGGGCAAGGTATCGGTTATTGCTTCTGGCCTGTTCGGCTCCATTTCCGGATCAGCCATTGCCAACACCGTGTCAACCGGGATGTTTACCATCCCCATGATGAAAAAAGCCGGATTCAGGCCCCATATTGCCGGCGGTGTCGAACCTGCCGCTTCAATCGGCGGTATGTTTATGCCGCCCATCATGGGTGCCGGCGGATTTATCATGGCAGAACTTACAGGGGTCCCCTATTCACGGATTATGCTCGTGGCAATTTTTCCGGCCTTGATGTATTTTTTCTCCGTGTTCTGCATGGTGCATTATGAGGCTAAAAAAGATAATATTGTCGGGGAGAAATCCAAACATTCCGCCGGTCATATTTTTAGAACCCAGTGGTTTTATACCATTCCGCTGATAGCCATCACCATTTTGATGCTTACCGGGTACTCGCCCGGGTATTCTGCGATCATTGGCCTTGTTACCTGTGTCTATATCAGCTGGGTCAGGAAAGATCTCCGCATGGATTTGACCATGGCCTTTATCGTTACAGGGGTGTTCCTGGTCTCCCTGGTCAATATTGCCGTGGGATCCAATGAGGGAGTGCTTCCCGAATGGCTCGGACTGGTCATCGGCATAGGTGCCTCCGTTGTCATGTATTTTAAAAATCCCGGCATGGTAAAGCCCGGTTTGAGCAGTTTTCTCAATGCTGCCAGGTCAGGAACCGAAAACAGCCTTAAAATAGGTGCCACTGTGGGCGTTATCGGTATTATCATCGGTGTACTGACCTTTTCAGGGCTTGTGCTGACCTTTGCCGATATCATGATTGAACTTGCCGGCGGTTCGCTTCTGCTGACCATCCTGCTTGTGGCCCTGGCCTCCCTGGTACTTGGGATGGGGGTCCCGGTGACGGCAGCATACCTTATTACAGCGGTTGTGGCAGTGCCTGCCCTGACACATCTCGGGGTGAATGAAATTGCGGCCCACATGATCGTTTACTGGCTGTCACAGGATTCCAATATCACACCGCCGGTCTGCATCGCCGCTTTTGCAGGGGCCACCATTGCAAAGGCCAATATGTGGAAGACGGCGTTTTCTGCATTTAAGTTTGCCAAATTCCTTTACCTCGGCCCCCTGCTCTTCGGATATGTCCCGGGCTTTTCCCTTGACGGAAGCTCCATGGATATCGTCAAAGCGTTTGTGGCCATCTTCTTTGGTACCTGGGCTTATGCCTGGTTCTTAAGCGGCATATGGCTCAACTGGTTCAAAAGGGATGCTGAGAATAATGCCACAACTTAAGACTTTCTTTATCGCTTTTTTGCCCATTTTAGGATCGCGCAAAAATAACTTCACCTAGCCTGTTTATAAAAAACCTTAGAACATTGGGTATTTTGCAAACAGAATGTGAACTAATTTTTACGTGATCCCTTAGCCGTAAAGAAAACCCGGACCGCCTCTGACAACTTCGCCCTGTCAGGGGCGGTTCCTTATTTTGAGGCCGGAACGATAAATCTTTGGTTGCACTATCAACGTTTTTCCGCCATAGTGTCCTGAAATAAATAACTAAAGACAATAATTTAGACAAAACAGGGCATATGGACAATTATAACCGGGTCATTGATTCATCCATCGGATATCTGGTGGGCAGAACCTCAAGGGCAATCGTCAAGCGGCTGACAAAAAAGTTTCAGGACGCAGGTTTTGATGTCAGTTATGAGCAATGGAGTATTCTCATCCATCTTTACAGAAAGGACGGCCAGACGCAACAGGAACTGGCCCGAATCGCCGTCAAGGATAAAGCCGCCATCACCCGCCTCTTAAACGTCCTTGAAAAAAAGAACATCGTACTCAGGGTGCCTGACCGGACAGATAAGCGCAGTAAGCTCATCTATCTTACAAACAAGGCCAAAGAGTTTAAAGGGGAGTTGATCGCCCTGGTGGAAGAGATGCTCCGTGAGGCGGAGCAGGGCATATCCTTTGAGGAAATGGAGAACTGCAGGGTCACGCTGAATAAGATTTTTACAAATTTTGACAGCCTGAACTATCCGGCTTCCAAAAAAAAATGAGACCACGCTTAGGGATCGCGCAAAAATAACTTCACCTAGTCTGTTTATAAAATAGTCTGTTTATAAAAACCCTTAAAACATTGGGGATTTTACAAACAGAATGTGAACTAATTCTTACGCGGTCCCTTAGAACTCCACCAGTTTATTCCGGATGGCGTACCTTGAGAGGTCGGCATTGTTTCTGAGGCTCAGTTTTTTTAGGATTCTTGACCTGTAGGTATCAACGGTTTTTACCGAGATATTATAGGCTGTTGCAATTTCCCGGTTTGTACTGCCGGTGGCAAGTTTTCTAAGCACCTGCAACTCCCGCATGGACAGGGACTCTGTCAGGTCTTTGTTTTTGCTTCCCCGGATCACCCTGAGTGCAAGTGCTTCACTTGCCTTTTCAGTGAGGTACCTGCCCCCGCCATGGATTTTTTTAACTGCGGCCACCAATTGCTCCGGTGCGGACTGTTTGGTGACGTAGCCCATGGCACCCGCTTCAATGGCCCGGATTACATATTGCTCCTCTTCATGCATGGTGAGGATGAGTATCGGAATCTGGGGGCAATAGGCTGACATGCGGCTGGTCACTTCAAGGCCGTCCATACCGGGCATGGAAATATCGATCACCGCCACGTCAGGGGACTCGGAAAGGGCCTTGTCAAAAGCTGTCTCTCCGTCAGGCGCCTCTGCAATAACCCGTATTTCACTGTCGTCCTCAAGAACCTTTCTCAATCCTTCACGGACAATACTATGGTCGTCGGCAAGCAATACCCTTATCATGTCAATCCTTTCACTTTGCAGGACACGAGGGTCCCTGTTCCCGGCGTGAATTTAATGCTTAATTCCCCGCCCACCAGGTTTGCCCGCTCCCGCATACTTTCCAAACCAAATCCTTCCCTGGCACCCTTTTTCTCTGCCGCCATCCCGCACCCGTCATCCTCTATGGTCAGGACAATACCCTCAGCATCCGTTCTCAGTTCAACAAGAATCGTGGAGGCATCCGAATGCCTCAGGGAATTGGTGACCGCCTCCTGTCCGATTCTGTATAAGGCGGTTGCCAGGGTTTTGTCAATCTCCGGCAACTCATCGTGCCTGAATACACAGGAGACGTTGGAGCGTTTTTCAAAATCAGATACAAGGGATTCCAGGGCATCACATAGGCCCAGGTCGTCCAGTACCCTCGGCCTGAGCCTGTAGGCCATGTCTCTTACATCCTGAATCGTGGTTTCAATCAGGTCACCCATCTTGCCTGCACGGTTGCCGGCCTCCGTGTCAACGGCTGCAAGCTTCTTTTCCACCCACACCGCATCAATGCGAAGGGCTGTCAGGACCTGGCCCAGGTGGTCGTGAAGCTCCCTTGCCACCAGTTCTTTTTCACGTTCCTGGGAGGCAATGATGTTCTTGGACAGTTTTTTAAGGCTGGCCTGGGCGGCTTCAAGCTGGCCTGTCCGCCGTTTTACCTGGCCTTCAAGGTCCTGGGAGTAAGAGGACAGCTTTTCCTTTGCCTTTTCAAGATCTGCCTGGGCAATATTTTTCTCCGTTACATCCACACTCACGGCAAGGGAGCGGATAATCTCGCCTTTATCATTCCTTAGCCCGTAGCAGGACAAAAGGGTATCCATCTTTTCACCGTTCCGCTTCACATAGGTATAAGGGATATCCTTGCAGAAACCGGTACTGAAAAACCTCGGGAAAATGATATTCAGGGCATACTTTTTTGATTCTTCCGTGAAAAAGCGGGTTAGTTGTTCTCCAATAACCTCCTCCCTGGCATACCCCATAACCTCAACCCAGTGATCGGATACATGAATGATTCTTCCCTCTGTATCTATGGAGTGAAGCATGACAGGGGTTTTATGATAGATATTCCTGTACCGGTTTTCAGAGAACTTCAGCTTTACTTCAGCCTGTTTACGCCTGGCCAGTTCCTGGGCTGCCATCTGGTAGAGTATGAAAACAAGCAGCCCGGCCATAATCGAAATAAACACCACAATGGGGCCGATTACCTTGACAAAGGGTTCGGTCACCTGTTTCTGAATCTCCCTTTTTTCACGCAAGGAGATGATCTGCCAGCCCGGATAGTTTGACACGGTCATTCCCGAGTAAAGATACTCTTTATTCTGTGGGTCCGTCACCAGGCCTTCCCCGGTCCTTTTGATTCCTGCCCAGGTCCAGGGGCCGTTGCCGAACTGCCTGGAATCGACAACGGCGTTCAGGTCTTCCTCTTCAAGGGGCCAAAGCAGTTTAAACCTGTACTCCGGCTTGTTGGACATGAAAATCATACCCCTGGGGTCCGTGAACAGGAGCACCTCTTTGGAATTTGAAAACAGGGAGGATTCCATGAATTCAACAGATGATTTAATGACGGCAACGCCTATGATTTTCCTGCTGTTGTTATAAACCGGATGGCTGAAATATACGCCCCGTTTCCTTGAAGTCGTGCCAAGCGCCAGGTAAGTTGCGGATTTCCCCTGAATGGCCTTGGTGTAATAGGGCCTGAATGAAAAATCTTTGCCCACAAAACTGTCTCCGGCATTCCGGTTTGAAGAGCACAGGGTAATCCCGTTGATATCCATAAGGTAGCTGACATCCAGGTCCATGGAACGGGTAAAATGGTCAAGGATCTGGTTTGCCCTGAAAATGGTTTCCAGGTTTGTCTGTTCAAGGGCTTCCACCAGTTCCGCTATACCTGAAAGCGCCTTTACCGGTTTTATGTGCTCGGACAGGTGGGTTGAGAACTGCCGTGCCAGCAGATTTAACCTTGAG
>JAKSAX010000313.1 GCA_022361395.1 Desulfobacterales bacterium
ACGATAATATCAATATCCCCGCGGGTGGTGGCCACACCTGCACCTTCACTCAAATGGGGCACGATCCGGGATACCTTGCCGTTCTGGGCTGTGGACGGAATAATCACAATGGAAAACCCGCCGTCGGACATGGAAGACCCTCGGATGAAATCCACCTGATCACCAATGCCGCTGTAAAACAGGTAGCCTTTGGAATCGGTGCAGATCTGTCCGGTAAGGTCCACTTCAAGTGCAGAGCTGATGGAAATAAGATTGTCATTTTTGGCAATTACATTGGGATCATTCACAAACGCCGAGGACCTGAAGTAGAACATGGGGTTGTCGTTGACAAAGTCGTACAACTCCCTTGAGCCCATGCAAAGGGAGGTCACGGCCCGGTCCGTCAGATAATTCTTGTTCTTGTTGGTAATGGCCTTCTGCTTGAGCAGGGGCAGCAGCCCGTCCGTGATAACCTGGGTATGGATGCCAAGATCCTTTTTATCCGCAAGGTAAGGCATTACCGCATCCGGCAGGTGGCCGAATCCGATCTGGAGGGTGTCCCCGTCATCCACCAGCATATTCACGTAATGACCGATCCTCTCAATCACCTGCCGGTTTTTGGTCTCGGGCAGGGATTCCAGGAGATCTTCCTCATACTCCACCAGGTAGTCGAGCTCATCTATGTGCACCAGGGAGTCCCCCCAGGTCCTGGGCATATTGGGATTGACCTGGGCAATGACCACATCTGCATTCTTCATCCCGGACAGGGTGATGTCCACTGAAATCCCCAGGGAGCAGTACCCGTGTTCATCCGGCGGGCAGACCTGGATCAGGGCAAAGTCCAGTCCGATCTCATTGTCCTTGAAAATCCTGGGGATCTGGGAGAGGTAAACCGGTATATAATCGATCTTTCCCTCAAAGGCAAACTGGCGCATCAGGATGGATATAAAAAAAAGCTTAATGGAAAATCTGGACAGGAAATTCTCATCATCCACATATTCGGACAGGGTGGCGGAGAGCATCTGGTAGATAATGATATCCTGGATGGACTTGTTTTCGATCATGGCACGGATCAACTGCTGGGGTTCGCCGCAGCCCGTGCCGATAAAGACCCTGGACCCGTTGTGGATCTTTTTAACGCTTTCTTCAGGGGTGAGCAGCTTCTCCGGACAAATAGCCTTTAAATCCATAACTCTTCTCCTGCCAGATCAATGGGGTAAACGCGCTGGCTGATTATTAACCATATTCACCCCAAAGTACAGGAAAAACAGGATATTTCAAATGAACGGCGTTTAGCGGGCCTGACCCGGTGAGCTGAGTTATGCTTTCCGGTGACCGGTAAAGCGGTCTCAAAGTTTTCACGGTTTGACTGGAGCCTGGCAGGACGGCAAGCAGGCTTGATTCTCTAATTGTAAGCTAAGCCATATGCATTGAGATATCCTTCAGGCATCTTCAAAACGCATCACTGCAGGGCTTCAGGATAACCGATAAAAAAAAACACCCCTGCAACCCTATGTTGCAGGAGCGGTCTTTAAACGGACGAGTTATTACGAATATCGGATTACTCGCTTTTTGTATAACACAATACTTTTTATATTGAAAGTCTTTTTTAGGGAAAGCTAACTATTGAGTGGGTTAGGATTGACGAATAGGCTTAGCCGCGTCGTTGCAAAAACCGAAAAAGCCCAGGGTTAAAGGAGATAGCTTGTCAGCTTGAATAAAACCCGCTTTCGTTGAACAGTTTTTTCACCTTATCGCTTAGGATGATGAATATAATGAATTGCTTAAGGGGTTTGCTGAACCTGTTCTGGTCTACGTACAGGAACAGGGGGCGTTTAATCGGATAGGCTGCGGTCCAGTTTTTGTCTTTTTCCGCATTGGCTTCATGGAGGGGGATGGTTTTTATTTCCGCGTTTACAAAACTGTTGCTGATGTAGCCGATTGCATTTTTGTTTGCGGCTATATGGGCCAGCACTGCACTGTTTGAGGCCAGGGTCAGTCCCTGGAAGTTGTTTGAGGGGGAGAGGATCCGGTTCCACTGGGCGTATGAGCCGGAACTCATGTTCCGGTTGATGATCTCTATGGGGGCCTCCTTTCCGCCCACTTCGGCCCAGTTTGTGAGTTTCCCGCTGTAGATATGCCTGAGCTGGGTAAGTGAGATGCCGGCAACCTCGTTTCTCTTGTTTACAATGGGAACAATAAAGTCGTAGCCCAACAGAAAGGATTTTATGTCTATGTTTTTTGACCGGGCAAGGATCTTCTGGTCAGGCAGCAGGGGGGACGAGGACATGACAATATTACACGATCCTGAAATAAGGGAGGCAATCCCAGCCATTGATCCTGGGGCTGCAACTGAGATTTCCGTATCATTGCTCTGTTTGAACAGGGCAACCGCTTTGTTCATAAAGGGTTCAATGGTGGTTGAGCCACTGATATGAATCCTGGTTGTATTATTGCCGGAACAGGCATAGAACGTTAAACACATGGCAGCAGCAATACAGGCTGTAAGGAGTTGTTTTATAAGACGCACCAGATCACCTCGGTATCATTGTTTAATTTCCATTAGAAAATAATCCTTTTTTATTAGCTGAGTGTTAGAACTGTTGAAAATATCTTATGCTTGATTCCGGTACTTTGCGTGACAAGTATGCAGAAGGAGGGCATAAGACCGGCAGGAAGGGCAGCATCCCGGTGTATTAAAGTCCTGAATGACCAAGGGCGGCCTGTTCCTGTCATTCTATTGTGAAACAGCGGTTATTCCAGGATCAGGCCGGTGAACCCCTGTCCGGCATGAGTTTCGGATAAAAAACATAGACCAGATTGGTGGAAGGAAAAATTTAAATGTCCTGAACGAAACTTGACTTGACAGTGGTCACAATCCCCTGGCCTTTTTTCTTCCCCCTTCTGCCGTCGGTTCGCAGATAGCATGGGGAGCCGGATCTATCAAGGACAAGCCCTGCGGGTACTCACTGCGTTCGTATCCTTG
>JAKSAX010000595.1 GCA_022361395.1 Desulfobacterales bacterium
ACTACAAAGCCTTCCACGCCAATGAAACCACCCTCAAAGGCCTGGTGGAAACCTCCGGCGGTGACCTTGTCCTGACCATCGACACCGATCCTTCCATGGAAGTCCGCAACCCCCTCAACTTCCACCTGAACCTCAGCATCATGCCTGCTGACGAAGAACAGGATATCCACGTGGCTGTATCCGATACTGACAAGTTCGTTAAAAAATGGGGTGTACCTGTCAGCTGATACTCCCTGACAGTTTTATACCGGTGCTATGCCCTGTCCGCCGAGGACGGGGCATAGTTTTTTTATGGACAAAGACCCGGGGCTCGGGTAAAAATGCGCTGATACCATGGAAAAATTATGTTAAACCTTGGAGGGGTATGGGGATCCGGGAAGTTGAAACCGCAGATATAAAATCTGTTGCCGCCATTATCAGGGCCGCCAATATACCCGTGGCAGAACAGTTCAACCTGAATTGCAGCAATGCACCCTCCCATCCCTCCTTCTGCACCCCGGAGTGGATCCGGACCGGTATGGACAGGGGAGAGCGGTACTTTGTCCGTGAGACGGCAGGAGAGGTCGCGGGATGTGTGGCCTATGACAGTCCTGGGCCCGGACCGGCATATCTGAACCGCCTGGCAGTACTGCCCCGGTTTCAGAACCGGGGGATGGGCAGGCAGCTTGTGGACCACGTGATCCGCCTGGCCCGGGCAGACGGTAAAACAGAGATCAGCATCGGTATAATTAAGAACCATGTGAAATTAAAAGGCTGGTACACATCACTGGGATTTGAAACCGCCGGCTCAAAGCGGTTTCGCCACCTCCCCTTTGATGTTCAATTTATGAGATACCAGGTAATATCAGCAAGGAATGAACAATGAATGATCCGGAAAAAAACAGACCCGGCAAGGTAAAGATTCTGGTTACACGTCAGTTTCCAAGGGTGGGCACGGATATATTGAGCGGCCAGGGGTTTTCCCTGACCTGCTGGCCGGAAGAGCGCCCCATGACCTATGAGGAGCTGAGTGAGAATATTAAAGGCCATCAGGCCCTTCTCTGCACCCTGACAGACCGCATCGACAAGCTTTTCATACGGTCTAACCCCCAGCTTGAGATCATTTCCCAGTTTGCCGTTGGATACGACAATATTGATATTGATGCGGCAAGCGCCGCCGGTATTCCCGTGGGCTTTACCCCTGATGTCATGAGTGAGGCCACTGCGGATATTGCCTTCGGACTGATGATTGCCACGGCCAGGAAGATGTTTTATCTCCATAAAACCATTTTAAAGGGGGAATGGGGGTATTTTAAGCCCAGGGGAAACCTTGGCATGGAGTTGCGTGGCAAGATCCTGGGCATCTTCGGTATGGGACGCATCGGAATGAAGATGGCGCAGCGGTGCCGTGCTGCTTACGATATGGAGGTTATCTATCACAACCGCAGCCGCAATGAAGAGGCCGATACCCTTCTGGATGCCCAATGGGTGGAATTCCCCGAACTTCTTGAGCGCAGCGATGTGGTTTCCGTTCATTCGGTTTTAAGTGATGAAACCCGCGGGATATTTGACCTGGAGGCATTCTGCCGGATGAAGCCCTCAGCCCCTTTCATAAATACGGCCAGGGGGCCCATACACAATGAGCCCGATCTCCTGGCCGCGTTAAAGGCAGAAGAAATCTGGGGGGCCGGCCTGGATGTCACGGATCCTGAACCCATGGACAGGAACCATCCCCTGCTGTCCATGGAAAACGTATCCGTACTTCCCCATATCGGATCCGGCACCCGGGAGGCCAGGGACAATATGTCCCGGCTGGCTGCGGAAAACATAGCGGCATTTTATAAAACCGGAACCCTTCCCCATATCGTGAATCCCGGGGTGCTTGCCTGAACAGGCGGATATGTTCAAGCAATGCAACAAATGCGGGGGGCAGTGGGAAACAAGGGATGATTTTCTGGCGGACGGTGAGGTTGAGATCATCGGCTATCAGGTCTTTTTCCAGAACCTGAGACTCGGCCTTTTCCTGTTCAACCATTCCTGCGGAACAACCATGGCCGTGAAGGCGGAGGCCTTGCTGGACCTCTATACCGGACCGGTTTACCGGGAACGGAAAAATGACGGCCGGGACTGTCCCGGCCGCTGCCTGAATAAAAATATCACCTCCCCCTGTTCAGAGGAGTGCCGGTGCGCATTTATCTCCAGGATTATTCAGATTGTCAAAGGCTGGTCTGGCCTGATTGAATAGATGACGGGGCCGGGGGATACGTAACCACGCTAAGTGCCACAGCCGGTTTTAATTGCATATAACTCCTTGTCCGCCCTTTTCAGGATTTCATCGTAATTTCTGTCGGTTACGGAAAATTCGGCAATACCATAGCAGAATCCCCCATTCGGCGTTATTTTATCCATATCCTTTTTGACGGAGTGTTTTACATTGTCCAGTAAAATTTCCATGCCTGCTTTGTCCGTATCCGGGCAGATCAGGATAAATTCATCCCCGCCCCACCGGCCAAATGAGTCAATGGACCGGATCCGTGAGTTGATCCCCGCTGCAAAGGCCTTTAAAATGGCATCTCCCACAACATGGCCGTCTGTATCGTTGATCTCCTTGAACTTATTTAAATCAAAAAGGGCAATGGAAAAGGCCGGGGACTTTCTCATACTCCTGGCATACTCATTTGAAATAATGGATTCTATTTTCCGGCGGTTATACACCTCTGTCAGGCTGTCCATCTCCGCATAAAATCTAAGTTTCTGCCGCTGGCACATAAGATCCAGATCCTTTTCAATGGAGGACTTGAATGCCGCGATCAGCTCCTTGAAATCATCGTTGTATGCATTCTCCTTATTATCAAGGACACAGATGGTGCCGAAAAAATCCTTATCCGGCCATTGCAGGGGAAGACCGTAATAGGAGATCATGTCAAGTTCCACATCGGGATTGTCACGCCAGTCATCGTACTTTAAGGCATTATCAATGAGGAGTTCTTCATTGGTGCCGATAACGGTTTCACAGTACAGCCCGTGCCCCAGGGTATCACTCCCCCCGACTTCATAGGGGTTTTCCTTATTCCGGCTTTTTGCATATACTTTCATTGAATCTTCGGTGATCTGCATGATAAGGGCAGACGGTACGTTCAGAATTTTAGCGATCAGGTCGATGATACCCTGCCACTTCTCCATAACCGCCCTTACGATTTCAGGCTTGTCCGGCTCAGTGATATTCACGGATTTCCTGACCCGGTCTTTTCGTAAAAGCACATCAGCTGTTCTCTTCATTTTATCTCCTTCAAAATATAGGATCAGTTTACCCTATTTTTCTGAAAAGTAAAATAAAGGGTGAGAGCTTTTTAATAACCTGTTTTGGGGGGCGTTGCACAGGGCGGACCGGTAATTGAAGTGTATGGGCGAAAAGAAAAATAAATTTTAATAACAATGGCTCCGGTGTTATATTGGCCGGACGAAATCGCAGTGTTATGGCAATTGTCAAAGATAGGCTCCGAAAAGAAACAGAGTCAGATTTGCTGAGAACTATTGTGGAATTGGAGGTTGGGATGTGAAAAGCTTTCCGGATTTTATGAAGAATCCAAGGAATAAGGTTGATGCGTCAGAGCAGAATACAGATGATATTGAAGGATATTATTTCCAGGGTGCAGATGAAACACAGATTGCGTTTTGGGAGTGCCGTGCGGACCGGATTTCAGAAAAACACGCCCATGCGTTTGATGAATACATGGTTTGTGTATGTGGGGAATACACCGCATATTTAGAGGGGCAAAAAATTATCCTGAAACCCGGAGATGAGTTGTTTATCCCAAAGGGAACGATGCAGTGGGGCAGATGTAAAGCAGGAACCAGAACGATTCATGCTTTTGGCGGTAAACGTATCAGCGGAAATGTAAAGGACTGACAATGACCCCGATGAATCCGGTTGGCGGGTAAGAACAGCCTTGAATTCCCAATTTATCTATTAATCTGCATTGAAAATTGATGATTTTTTCCCGATTATTTGCCTGCTGCAGTGAAAAGCCTGGTATACGCTCCCTATTAATGATAATGAAAATTCCTATACATAAATCATACATAGAATCCTGTAGAAAAGAGGGCGAATCCATGCGGACATCAAAAGTAATTCATACGGTAAGTTGCCATGCGGAAGGTGAGGTGGGTGATGTAATTGTCGGAGGGGTTGCGCCGCCCCCCGGAGATACACTATGGGAGCAGTCCCGTTGGATAGCCAGGGATGATACCCTGAGAAATTTCATGCTCAATGAGCCCAGGGGCGGGGTGTTCCGGCATGTCAACCTGCTGGTGCCGCCTAAGCATCCCGAGGCCCAGATGGGATGGATCATCATGGAGCCGGAGGATACCCCGCCCATGTCCGGTTCCAACAGCCTCTGCGTGTCCACCGTGCTCCTGGAGGCAGGTATCCTGCCCATGGAGGAACCCCGGACCGAGCTGACCCTTGAGGCCCCCGGCGGCTTGATCAGGGCCGTGGCAGATTGTAAAGACGGGAAGGTCCGGCAGATGACCGTGTATAATGTGCCCTCTTTTGCCCAGCGCCTGGACGCATCCCTTGAGGTGGAAGGCATTGGGACGCTGACCGTGGATACGGCCTACGGCGGCGACAGCTTTGTGATTGTGAATGCCAGGGACCTGGGATTTGAGGTAAGGCCGGATGAGGCCAGGGACATGGCGGAAATGGGCATCAGGATTACCAATGCCGCCACTGAACAGCTGGGTTTTGTCCATCCCGAGAATCCGGACTGGACACATATTTCATTCTGCCAGATTGCAGCGCCCCTGGAAGAGGAGAACGGGGTGCTCAAGGGAAGGAATACCGTGGTGATTCAGCCGGGTAAACTGGACCGTTCCCCGACAGGCACGGGATGTTCGGCCCGGATGGCCGTGCTTGCCAAACGGGGGATGCTTAAACCCGGGGATGCCTATATTGGTGAGTCTGTGATCGGTTCGCGGTTCAACTGCCGTATCGAAGCTGAAGCACGGGTGGGAAACATTGATGCCATCATTCCCGCCATTTCCGGACGGGCCTGGGTAACCGGAACCCATCAGCATATGCTGGATCCGGATGATCCCTGGCCCGAAGGATACCGGGTGGCAGATACCTGGCCCAAACTGAGGTGAATAATGAATAAGAAAACCTGTACATCCTATTGCGGACTGGATTGTGAAGCCTGCGACGCCTTTGTTGCGACAAAGAACAATGACAATCAGCTGAAGACCCAGGTGGCGCAGAGATGGTCAAAACTTTACAAACGGAAGGTAGAGGCATCCGACGTCCATTGCCATGGGTGTAAATCCGACGGCACCCAGGGGATTTACTGCCAGACCATGTGTCCGATAAAACCCTGTTGCCGGGAAAAGGAAATCGATACCTGTGCCGAATGCGGGGAATTCCCCTGCAAGGATCTGAAAGCGGTGTTTTTATTCTGCCCGGAGGCTGAGACCTTACTGAGTAAACTTCAGGCTAGTTGAGATCTTCGTTTTCTTTCTTCTTTACCGGTACCTTAAAAACGGGCACTCCCTCTTTTTCCAGGGTCTTTTCCTCTTCCTGGGTGGTGGTGCCCCTTATATTCCGGAAATCCTTGGCCCCGTAGTGCATTTCCAGGGCCTCCTTGGCAAAGGATGAACCAACGTTTTCATAGTTGTTTTCTACGAAATTCGCTACCTTTTCAGTGAACTCGGCCATGACCTCCTGGCTGGCCTGCATGGCCTGCCGGGCATTGTGGGACTGGGGGGATGACGAGGTTTTAATGGCCACGGCAGAGAGCTTGGGCTCAACGGCAGCTGTCTCACAAACAGGACACTGGAGCAGCCCCTGTTCGATCTGGTTATCCAGATCAGCCCGGTCTTCGAACCATCCCTCAAAGGTGTGGCCGTTTATACATTCAAGATCAAATACTATCATTTTTTCCTCAGTTTACGTAAACCCGAACCTCATCATCTAGCTTGGGTATAAGCTATTTTTGCATTTTTTTCAATTGTGAAATACGGGCGATGTCCCTGTCCGGCCGGACACAGGGAAAGAGGCTGTTGTTGGTCAGCCCCGGGTGTGCCGTGATATCCAGCCGGGCGTTTTTAACCGCATCTTCCCACATGGGGGTATGGGGAATGGGGGTGTAATAGGCCAGTACGGGAAGAACTCCTGTTCTCTTGACCTGGTTCATGGAGGTCTCCACGTCATCCAGGTTCTGGCCGGGCAATCCGCAGAGCAGATACGCCCCAAGCTGTTCCTTTTCAAAGCCTGCCGCCTTCAGGCTTTCCACTGCCCTGAAGAACTCATCTTCCCGGACCTTGATATCATGGTGGCGGTCCTTTGAAAAATCAGTGGTCTCAAGGCCCAGACGGATGGCCTTAAACCCGGCACGGAACATGAGATCCGCCGCCCTGGCCGTGATTTCCCTGATGTGAAGGGCATTGGGGGTGTGGAAGTTCAGGTCAAGATCCGCATCAATGATGCGTTTAAAAAGGGGAAAAGCATAGGCTTCAGGCCTTACCAGCAGGGCATCGTCATAAAAGGCAAAGTTCTTAACCCCGAAATTGTCATGCCAGTGCCGTATTTCCCTGAATACATGATCCGGGGACCGCCGCCGCAGCCGGGGCTCAAGGAAGGCTGAGGCGCAGTAGTCACAGGTGAACGGGCAGCCCCTGGAGGTGAGCAGCGGGGCATAGGCCAAGTGATGCTGGAGATCCAGCGCCGGGAAGGGATAGGTATCCAGGTCGTCCGGATCAGGCATATGCGTGAGCGTCACGCCTGTATAGCGTTCGATCAATTCCGGCAGTTCTTTTTCCCCGGGTCCTGTAATGATATAATCCGCCCCTGAAAACTCCCTGGCATGATCGTGGCAGAGGCTGGCATAGATGCCGCCCAGAACAACCGGCACCCCCGGCAGGGTCTTTTTTATCAGGTCAATGGTTTCGGCCACGCCTGAAGCCCAATAGGTCATCAGGGAGGTCACCATGACCAGGTCCGGGCGGTCAGCCGCCTTAAGGTCGGCGGCCATCAGTTCCACCGGGATGCCGTACCGGTTGAACACCTTGGTTTCATCTTCCAGGTGCAGGGCCATAGCCTCCGGCAGGGGGATGGGGGTTTTGTCAAAGGGGCCCCGGCCGTCCCAGTTGACCTTGGCAGGTTCGGGCCGCCCGGGATGGAACCGGTCCATGCAGTCCAGGTAGCTTACCCGCAGGTTGTTCTGCCTGAGGATGGCAGCCAGGGACAGCAGCCCAAGAGGCTTTGCCCAGAAGTCAAAGGCTGCAAAATCGTGGATCCAGGGATTAACGCAGAGAATATGGGGCTTAGTCTTCAAAATACTTCATTGAGGTTTTTTTCAGCTCTTCCCGGGAAAAGAGCAGGCTGTATTTATCTTCCTTGATTGCCTTGGAGATCTTTTCAACAATGGCATAGCACTCTTCTTCAGTGCCTGCATGGACCATGGTATACAGGTTGTTATCCCATCCAGGGGCGGGATTCCGGCGGTAGCAATGGGTGATTTCCCTGAAAGAGGCCATGATGGGGCCCACCTCTTCCACCCGCTCCTCGGGAATCTGCCAGGCGACCATGGCATTGGCCTTGTACCCTGATTTCTGGTGCTTGAGGGTGGCACCGAACCGCCGGATCATGTTCCGGTCATTCAGGTCGTTCAGTACCTTTAGGAATTCATCCTCTGTAATGCCTATCTTTTCAGCCATTTCCAGAAAGGGGCGTTTCACCACGGGGATATCGGTCTGCAACAGGGCAATGATCTTTTTTTCCAGGTCTGTGAGATCGCTCATAGAGTTTTATATCACTTTATCTGTTTAAACATTATCAGTTTAGTCTGACCTGATAATGTGACCTATTTGGCCATGAATTGTCAATATATTGTTTGGAGTAAACAGCGGATATGGGGATACAAAATTAAGATTCCAGGTAACCGCCACCGGGCCGGCCGGACCGGAAGATTTACCGGCCAGGCTTTACATATATGCCTGACCCGTTATATTGAAAGGTGGGCAGGGTCGCCTGAATTGGCTTTGCAGAGGCAGGAACCCTGTTATTAGGGAACCCGGTATGGTTGAAAAAGGTAAATGATATGGATTCGGTCACTCAAATTGCATTGGGCGCAGCCGTAGGAGAGGCGGTTCTCGGGCGCAAAGTCGGCAGGCCTGCTCTTTTATGGGGAGCAGGATGTGGACTGCTCCCGGATCTGGACGTATTAATCCCGCTGGGAGACGCAGTTAAGGATTTTACCTATCACAGAAGCGCCAGTCATTCTCTCCTGGTTTTGGCGCTGTTAACGCCGCTTGTTGTTAAGGGGATTTTAAAATGCCATCCCAAAACAACTTCCCACCGGATGCGCTGGCACGTTCTGGTGTTTCTGGCGTTTGCCACCCATGTGCTGTTGGATTGCCTGACAGTTTACGGTACACAGATATTCTGGCCCTTACCTGTTCCGCCGGTGATGTGGTCGACAATATTCATCGTGGATCCAGTCTATTCAGTCCCGCTTATAGGCGGGGTGATTGCCGCTTTTGTTCTCTCCCGTGACAAAGGATGGGGCCATACCGTCAATACGGCCTGTTTGGCTATAAGCTGCATTTACCTGACCTGGACTGTTGCTGCAAAGGTTCATGTGGGCCATGTTGTCAAGCAGTCCCTTTTGCAGCAGGGTATTCAATACAATAGGTTCCTGACGGTCCCGACGCCCTTTAATTCATTTTTATGGCGGGTCATTGTAATTGATGACCTGACGTATCACGAAGGGGTGTATTCCGTGTTTGACACCTCCCGTAATCTTGTTTTTAAATCCTATTCCAATGACAGGCACCTGCTCCGGGGCCTTGATCATCATTGGCCGGTAAAGCGTTTACAATGGTTCACCCAGGGTTTTTATTCCGTCCTTGATAACGCCGATGACATTATCATAAGGGACCTGAGGATGGGAATGGAGCCAACCTATGTCTTTCAGTTCCGGGTGGGCCGGATTAAAGGCCAAGACCGCGTGCCTGCAAAAAGCCTCAGGATCTCTCCGGAAATAGAGCTGGATGCACTGGGCCTGATCTGGAGAAGAATTTGGAACCAGGATCCTCCTTAGCTATGTGAGGGGCGGCCGGAGATCCGGTTTACCATGAACAGGATAAATGCGCCTGAGAACAATGACATCATACCGAGGACGTTTATGCTGTCCGCCCAGCCCAGGGAGATGAACCAGGCGGAGAAGGCGCCCATGGCAAAATTGGCAAACATCATCAAAGAGGAGGCGGCGCCGACATGGGAGTCAATGCTGTTGAGGATCATGGAAACGCTGAAGGGCCGGGTTAAGCCAAAACTGAGGATGGTCAAAAACATTGTCAGGGTGAATGGAACCGGTCCGGAAAATGGGGCCAACCAGAGTATCAGCCCTGCGAGACACATCCCGCCGAATCCCAGCCTGAGCATGGTCATATCCTCTACCTTTTCAGAAATCTTCACACAGATACCGGCGCCGATCATCATGGCCATGGCGGTTATTCCGAAATAAAAGCCGTAGGCCTGCTGGGAAATCCCGAAACGCACGATATAGATGTCTGCCGAACTGGCGACAAAGGCAAACAGAGGCCACATGGAGGCGCCAAAGGAAAAATTCAAAACAGCAAACCGTTTATTTTTCAACAGGACCAGATACGGTTTTGCAATCTTTGTGTATGGGGTTTTTTCTTTTCTGGCCAGGGTTTCAGGCAGTTTCACGACCCCTGTAAAGGCCAGGATTGCCAGCATGACCTGAATAATGAAGATAAACTGCCAGCTGGTGAACTTCAGTGTCCAGCTGCCAAGCACAGGCCCCATCATGGGGGCCAGGGAAATGAGCAGCCCCACAATGGCCAGCACGCGTTTCTGGTTCGGGCCGGCATACCTGTCCTTGATAATGGAAAGGCCCAATGCTGAAGGCCCTGCCGCACCTAATCCCTGGAAAATACGCCCACAGATCAGTTGAAAAACCGACCCGGCATTGGCGCATAAAAGGCTGCCCCAGATAAAAATCAAAATACCCGCCATCAGCGGCGGGCGCCGCCCGAGGCGGTCTGAAACCGGTCCGTAGGCCAGCAGGGAGGTACAATAACTCAGGTAAAAGCAGACCAGGGTCAGGTTAATGGTTTTAAGCTCAACACCCCAGACCGACTGTAAATGTGGCATGGCCGGGAGGTACATGGAGGTGGCAATGGGTGGAAAGGCCGCCAGAAGCCCCACCAGGGGAAGTGTGAACCAGGTATTATTGACTGTTACCGGAAGGTGCCGGGGG
Source organism: Desulfobacterales bacterium (assembly GCA_022361395.1). Classification (GTDB taxonomy): domain Bacteria; phylum Desulfobacterota; class Desulfobacteria; order Desulfobacterales; family Desulfobacteraceae; genus Desulfobacter. The sequence goes on from JAKSAX010000595.1 coordinate 10,260, forward strand.
GAAATATTCTGCATGATACATCCTGTCTGGGGTTACTCATCCAATGCCGAACAGAGCATTTTGTCCAGCAAGGCCAGGGCAGTGGCCTGTTCTTCCGGAGACAGAGGGGCTAAAAGCCTTTCGCTGGTTTCCAGAAGGGAGCTGAACAACCTGTCCTTTATCGCCAAAGCCTTGGGGGTGGGGACGACAAGATTCTGGCGCAGATCCCCGGGGTTCGGGGACCTGTGCAGATACCCTTTTTTTTCCAATTGCGCAATTCCCCTTGCTGCCACACTTTTGTCTATAAACACCAGTTTTGCCAGGGCTTCCTGGGTCAGGGGCGGCTCATTGTCCAGGAGGTGAACCAGGAGGGGAAGATGACCGGGCTGAATATCCAGGTATTCAATTTTTGCTTTGACAAACGCCAGGTAGATTCTGTGGAGTTTGGCAATTCTATACCCTACAGATTTTTTTTCCGCGGCCACTCTTTTACCTCACCGGTGTTAAAATTAGAAAATTCGTTGCAAAAGCAACGAATTTTCTTTTTAAGATAAACCAGCATTCACCGGAGGTCAAGCCTTTTCTTTCAGCCTTATTATAAGAGCCCGGTCAGCCTAACAGGCTTCTAATCTCCTGTTCCGCCGAGGTGCTCATCCAATAGCCGAAATTGCCCAGCATATTGGCTTGAACAGGTGTGAGGTTGATCACCGACTGCGGGTTTTGGCCAAACACTTTTACAAAGGGGAAATCCGGTACAAACTCATCTTTCAGCAACGCCTTTACACGGTCATTCCAGCCCGTTGACCTGCTGTTGAAGATCCATAAAATATTGCAGGTCCAGCCCCCGTCAATCCCGAACCAGCCGTTTTCCTGCACAGTGTACGCATCTTTCCAGAAGACGGGGCCTCCTGCCTGTATGCTCTGTTCCACAGCCGTTTTCAGCGCATTGAACTTTTCCTGTTCAAGCATCAGGCTGTTGGGATTCGGATCCGTAAAACCTCGTTTGTCCGGATCTTTATCCCATTTGTAGACCTTTTGGCCGAACAGGGAGGAAATCTGGTTGTAACCGACGGCCTGGTATTGTTCAGTCGTGGTATCAAAGGGTTCGGTAAGGAACACAACGATGTTTTCCACACCCCTTGCAAGGAGGGCGGCCACCCCGGTATCATCGACGAATCCGCCGTCGCCCAGACGATAGGTGTGCCTGGCAAGGGGGGCCAGTGCGGCAGTGGGATTCCAGTACTTGTAAGAGGGCAGGATAAAATTGGGGACCGTGTGCTTCTCCATCACGTCCTGTGCGATGGCATCTCCGCTGCCTCCCACGGGGTGGCAAAGGGAAAACCTCTCATCCCCGGGGGAGACGATTGTCATCAGTTCCTTTTTGTCCACCTTGACAGGCTTGCAGTTGAATCCGAAAGGTTCGACAAAGGCCCCGCCGATTTTCTGCCCGAGCTTTCCCTTTTTTCCGGCATGGGTTTTGACGCCGGCGTAGAGCGGAGTGAAATCGCAGGGGAAATTGTCTGAACCGGTTTCAACCTTTGGGGACATGATTGAGGTGTTCATGATGGGAAAGGGCCTGCCTTTTTTCAGGGTAATGAAATCAGAGGCATTTAAACCGGGGTTGCGGCCGGTAATCTGATTGACCGCATTTTGATCCGTGGTAAAGTAGCAATCGGTTTTGCTGATGTTGAACGGTTCCAGGAAGATGTCTCCCACGGCGCGGACATAACAGCTTGACAGGTGCTTTGATTGTATTTCCAGGAGGGCCTTTTCCACAATACAGGCATGGGTGACAGCATATGTCAGGCTGTGCTCAGGCACCTGTTTGAGAATATCCCTTGTCAGGTCCTCCGGCTGATATTTTTTTCCTCCCAGGTAGGTTGTATCATCCATATCGTCAGGCAGGTAGCAGAAAGGGGCGCTTCCCCAGCATCCCCCGGATACGCCGGAGATATAGCGGATATTGTCAAATACCTCCATTTCCTGCAGGGCATAGAAATAGCCCATGATCAGCGAAGCTGACACAGTGCCGCCGCCTGAAATGGCGATACCTGTATTGGGTCGGCCCAATATGGGCTCATACCGCAGCTCCGGATCTGTTAATTCCGGGTAATTGAACTCCCCGGTCTCATCACCGGTTTTCCAAAATCTGACGTTCAGTTCCGTTGGCATATCTCCTCCTCATTTATTCTCCGCATCCATTTGTTGCCGTGGCTCCCTCGCAGTCCGGATAGGCAGCGTTGAGATCGTCAAGACTCGTCTTCCCGGCCTGGATGGTTTTTACCAGTGCATCCACGACCCCGGCACCCTCAGTGCAGGCGCCGAGCCAGCCGTCCGCACACCAGAGGGCAATGCCCGATCCAAAACCCTCATTCACAAATGCCAGCGCCTTTGCAACACAGGCGCCGCAGCACGGTATGTTGCCACCCTTGGGGTACAGGCCGAACAATACTTTTTTCTGCATCCCCTCGGAGAGCCTTGATTTTGTTTTTTCGGCATAATCACACCAGCTTCCCCAGGTCTTCGGCACCCACATGCCGCCGTTATAGAGCATGATGGGGGCGAAACTGCAGGCATCGTGATATTTTTCCAGGAAATCCTGGGGAGGAAAGGCCGGATTTTCGGGATTGCCAAAAAAGGTAAAGGTAATTATCCGGCCTTTATCCAGAAGTTTCCGGGATAATTGGCCTACAAAGTCAAACACTTTGCTGCCCGTGGACAGTTCTTCCAGATCCCAGTCAATACCCTGTAGTCCGGTTTTATCGAATATTTTTTCAAGTGCCTGATACCAGGCATCAACCCCATCGTCCTTCATGTCGTTCCATCCGGCTTCCCCTGCCTCTGAACCGCCGAATGACAGGATGACTTTTCCATTCATGGCCTGGACCCGGGTTTTATCCGGAGGGCTGCAGCAGGAGCTGAAGGGGTCTGCCGTAAAGGTTTTTAACTTCTGCGGAAGCACTGATGACAGTGCGACAATATCCGAGGTGTTATCGTAGAAACTGCCGCCACCTGCCCAAACCATGGTCACTAGACTCTCTTTTGCCATTGATACTCTCCTTTGCTTAATTTTAACGCCAAGCCTTACCAGCCTTGCTGGAGTATTTCCCGGATGTCTTCCCAGCCGTCGGAAACAGTTGCCTTTACAGGACCCTGTTCCCTGAGATCGGCAAGGAGTTTTTCAAGGTTTTCCTCTGTTATATTTTTCATGATAAAAATGTGTGACTGATTGCCCATGGAGGAGAGAGAATATTTTTTCACCAGCCTGATATCGGGCCGGGGAAAGCGGATGGCAAGGGAGCCCGGGGCCCGGTCCACCCTGCCGGGGTAGAGTTCGTTCAGCGCCTCATAGGCTCTGGCTGCCAGGGCCTGTGCATTTTTGGCCTCCCGGGCCAGGTCTGCATGGGATCTGCGGGATAAATAGTCCCAGAACAGGATGGCTGAGAAACCGTTCCGGGAACCTGCCAGTGTGGAGTCCAGGGAGCCTACATATGACGGGACGTCATTGGTGATGCGGAACTTGTTTTTAGTCATGAACAGCCCGCAGGGCCAGGGTGCTCCCATCCATTTGTGTCCGCTCATGGATATGGAGGCGATTTCCTGGTTAAAGTCAAATTCCGGGAATACGGAGGAATCGAAAACCTCTTTTGGCAGCATCTTGAGGAACGGGACATAACCCGCGCCCAATGCGCCGTCCACATGAAACCAGAAGCCTTTCCGGGTGCTTTTCTTATCATCGCCCGGCCATTCCAGGGTCCGCTCGTACATTCCGTGTTTTTTCAGGATTGGAATGAGCCGTTTGCAGGCTTCTTCGACATTGTCGTAGGCACCTGTCCAGGTGGTGCCGTAGTTGAAGCAGATCATGACCGGGTATTTCTTTTTGGCAAAGAAGTCCACCAGATTTTCCAGTTTGCCGATATCCATTGCGCCGTCGGCGTCGGTGGGCACCATTGCCGGCCATTGCCCGTCATCGGTGACGGGACAATCACCGAGTTTCCGTCCGATGTCCTGAAAGGTTTTGATTTCCAGTATTTTAGTGATTTTTTTAATGGAGTAATGGGCTGCCTCGGAATAGAAGAAAACAGGGGTGAATTCCGGTGTTGAATCCTCTTCGGGGACCAGGTATTCCATGAATCTCAGGACGGTTTCCGTGGCGCCGCTGATGACCGGATCCATATCCCTGAGAAAATCGGCTGCGCTTCGGGTGTCGAATTGCAGCCGGACCCCTTTCAGGTAATCCCTTGCATTGCGCAGGGCCAGCAGGTTGCCTTCAGTGCTGCCCATGGACACCACATACCCCCAATAGCTTTCCAGCCATTTCCCGCGGTCATCCGTGTCCTCTTTTGTCAGGTAAGGGGCTTCGGCATTCCAGAGGGTGGCGTAATAGTCCAGCACTGCCCGCTCCAGGCACTTGCTGTTCATTTGAAAATAGCCGTCCGGCGGTGGTGATTCCGGGGTGTCCGGTCTTACGGAAAACGGATCGCCGATATTGTTGACCGAAACCGCCAGATAGTCGGACAGATTGCGGAAATCCTGTTTCTGGGTGGCCTGGAAACCGACAAAGTCATCTCCCAGGGTTTCCATACTAGTGTGCAGGCAGTTCATCACCTTGTCCCTGCCGTCCCGGCTCAGGCCGCCGGGAGACAGCCGGAGATCTTCCAGCGTCAGCCCGTCCGGGACCCAATAGCCGTTTAACTCTTTGACCATGGTTTGTCCTCCGTCAGGTGAAAGGCAGAGGCGGTGTACGCCCCTGCTGATTGTTATTATTTTAATGTCTTTAAATATTCAGCCAGATTATCAATGCCGCGGGTGACCTGCTCGGGTGCGGCCGCAGTGTAACAGAGCCGGAAAAAGCCCGGCGTCGTGTTGTAACATTCCATGCCCGGGATGAGATAGAGTTTGGCGTTTTCCCGGATGGCGGTGGACAGGCGCCGCTCAACGGGGGCGATATTGGGGTGGCTGGCCTTGCCGTCGTCTTTTGTTTCCGGAACGCGTTCCAGGTATTCCCTCAGGTCAAGCCAGAAGAATATGGCGGCGTCAGGCCGGGGGGTATATTTAATCCCTCCTTTCTTCAGGTGCTCCCGGGCTTTACCGTATTGGTTGGCCAGCAGGCTGCCGCCGGGCCGGTCACCCCGGTACTCGTCCATGGCCTTTATGGCCAGGGTGGGGTTTGCCTTGCCCTCTTTGTCCAGAAAAAGAGGGGACAGCATGTACTGGTTCAGGGAGTTGAAAGGGGAAAACCAGGACATGGTGCGGCGGGTGTTCGTGCCTCTCATGGCCTGTTTGACCCTGCTGGATTTGGAGATGACAAATCCGGTTTTGAACCCGGAGAGGCCGAAGTCCTTGGCCAGGCCCCAGACCAGGTGGACCCGTTCCTGCTGATCCGGTGTGGCTTTTGTGTATGCATCCAGAGAGAAGGCGCTTTTGAACGGCACTTTTTCTTTTCCCGTATCCACCTGGGAAAATCCGTAGATTTCATCGGAAATGATGTGCATGTCGGTGCAGTTGAGGACCCAGTGGAAGATTTCGTCCAGCAGCTTTTCCGGGTAATTGGTTCCAAGGGGGTTGCCCGGATTGGTGAGGATGAGAACCCTGGGACTGGGCGTTGTATCGTTGTATGCCCGCCGGATATCTTCCAGGGTCAGTTCAAAGGCTGTTTCAGCCCCTTGCTTTTCAATACTGAAAGGATAGAAATTCATCCCCGGCCTGTCCACCAGGCTCCAGGGGAATCCGTACCAGAGAGGGGCAGGCAGGATGGCACCGTCTCCTTTCCGGAACAGGGCGAAGGCCAGGCATTCCAGGGCGGCCGATACCCCGGAAACCGTGAACACATCATCCTTGTCCAGGTTGTTTATTCCCCAGGATTCCCCCAGGAGCAGGGCGATACTCTCCCGGAATGCGTCGCTGCCGTA
>JAKSAX010000252.1 GCA_022361395.1 Desulfobacterales bacterium
AAAGAACGGCTGCAAACCCCCGGCGACAGGGCTGCCTTTGATGATGCCACCAATTGCATTCTGTGCGCATCCTGCTTTTCAGCCTGCCCCATACTGGATGACAATCCCGGTTTCCTCGGACCTGCTGCCCTGGCCCAGGCTTACCGGTTCGTTGCAGACTCAAGGGATAAAGGGTTTGAAGAGCGCCTGCCCGACCTGGATCATCCCAATGGCGTATGGGCCTGTAAAAATCATTTTGAGTGTACAAAATCCTGTCCAAGGCAGATCAAGGTAACAAAACGGATCAACCAGACCAAACAGCGGATTAAAACATACAGGGAGTCAAGGGGTGAGCCCCTGAATGACGGAGGTGTATGATTATATGGCGCCGGATCAGAGAAACAGGTCCGGTTCCTTCCGCAGCTGAATCGCTTTGGCAAGCTGACCAACAGCTTCATTGAAATGCGGATCAGTCATATGCTTTGCCTGTTCCGGACATGATTTAATACAGGCAAAGCACAAAATACACTTCCACCTGTCAACCTCCGTGACATCGCAGGAGTCAATGGCGGATTCCGGGCAGGCATCCACGCATATACCGCATTGTGTGCAGTGTTCCGTGTCTGTTTCCGGCGTGAACGCCATTGTTTTCCTGGCTTCCTTAATCATGTACAGGTTTTCAGGTGTTTTATAGGGGGTATTGCCCGGGATGGCCAGAGGGCCTAGTTCATTCGCAGAGCCCGTTTGTTTCAGTTTTTCCCTGATCCGCTTTCCAAAGGACTCCGCCTTCTCCATATCTGCGGCATCCGGCCGTCCCGCTGCCATAGGGCGTTCCGGAACGGAATATGAGTGCTCGGCCACAAAGGCGCCTGCTGCCACCGGGATAAATCCGCGATCCAGGCTGATATCATAGACCTCCAGCAATGCATCATCATATTCACGGTTTCCGTATACAACAACGAGAATCACCGGTTTTCCCTCTCCATTCAGACGGGTAAACACAGGCACGACGGATTCAGGCAGACGGCCGTAATATACCGGTGCGGCCAGAACAACAGCATCCGTGTCAAAGGAAGACGGAATACTCCCGCGCAATGCTGCATGGGTGCCATCTCTCATTATTAGATCTTTGGGCTTGATGCCCTGAGCAACAGCCTCTGCAATTTTCTTGGTGGTGCCGGTGGGTGAAAAGAAAAGGCATGAAAGAGAGTGGATTTCCATAGGATTCCTCATATGATTTTGAATTTAAAGAAAAACGGTAAATACCGTTCCATAAATCCGGTATACGTCTGCATCCGGGTTTTCTCATTGTCATACCCGAACCGCTCCCCAGAGGTCAACCCCCGGTATCCGGTACGATAATGGTTACAATGAAGCCCTTAACATTCCTGATCAATTCTCTCTACCTTACAGGCGGTGAATTTAAAAGGCGGGATTTTCGAAAACGGGTCCAGCTCATCCCGGGTCAGCCGGTTTACCTGGGATTCGGAATAATGCCAGGGCATGAAAAGCTCTCCGGGCAGTACCTCATCACTGACTTTAAGCCAGGTCTTGATTTTCCCGGCCCGGGATGTCACCCTGACCCTGTCACCGTCTGTCAGCCGGTTTTTTCCGGCATCGGCCGGGTGCATCAGAAGGTAGGGCTTGTTTGCATAGGCGGTTAAACTGGTATTGCGCCTGGACATGGTGGCTGAGTGGTAGTGGTATAGAATGCGGCCGGAGTTCAGGATAAAGGGATAGTCTTCACCCGGCTTTTCCCCCTGGGGGACATAATCCACAGGGTTTAGGCGGGCTTTCCCGTCTGAGGTGTTAAAACGGTCCGTGAACAATGTGCCGGTTCCCGGGTGGGATTCCTGAGGGCAGGGCCATTGAATCCCCTGGTGGCTGATACGGTCATAGGTGATTCCCGCCATGATGGGGGTTATTTTCCGGATCTCCTCAAACACGTCTTCCGAGTTTTTATACTCCGGAAATGGCTGCCCCATGCGTTTGGCAATGTCACAAATGACAGTCCAGTCATTTTTTGCCTCACCAGGCGGTTCAACCGCCTTGCGTACCCGTTGTACCCGCCGGTCACTGTTCACGGCTGTGCCGTCCTTTTCCGCAAAGGATGTCCCCGGCAGAACCACATCTGCCATTTGGGCGGTTTCCGTGAAGAAAATATCCTGCACCACCACAAACTCCATCTGTTTAAACGCTTTTTCCGTGTGATTCAGGTTCGGGTCGGTGATCATGGGGTTTTCCCCCATTACATATATCCCTTTGACCTCCCCCCGGCAGGCGGACTGCATTATCTCCACCGTGGTTAACCCGGGCCGGTCATCCAGATTTTTAAAGGGTATATTCCAGATCCCGGCCGCCTTTTTCCGGTTGGCTGCATCGGTTACCGGTATGTATCCCGGATAAAAAAGAGGGGAAGCACCCACATCAGTGGCGCCCTGCACATTGTTCTGGCCCCGGGGCGGATCGATACCGGCCCTTTCCTTGCCCACCTGTCCCGTGATCAGCATCATATTGATGAGGGCAAACACATTATGGGTTCCTGTTATCTGCTGGCTCATCCCCATGCCGGTTGCAATGATGGCGCTGCCGGCGGCCGCATACATGACTGCCGCTTCTGTAAGCAGTTCCCCGGGAACACCGGTAATCCTTTCAACCGTTTCCGGGGTATATTTCAATGTTTGTTTCTTTAATGCCTTAAAGGCTTTAAGACCGTCTTTAACCCGGTTTTTGATAAAGGCTTCATCTGTCAGTGATTTTTGAATGATGATATGGATCATGCCGTTCAATAAGGCGACATCCGTGCCCAGTGTCGGCTGCAGCCAGATATCGGCATATTTGACCATGGGGGTCCATTTCGGGTCGCAGACAATGATTTTACTGCCTTTGGATTTCCCCTGTTTTACAAAGGTTGCGGTCACCGGGTGGGTCTCGATGATGTTATTTCCGGTAATGAACAGCAGATCACAGGTTTCAAAATCTTCTATTGAGTTTGTCCCCGCACCATCGCCAATGGCTTTAATCATCCCGGTGACGGTGGAGGCGTGGCAGAGCCGGGTGCAGTAATCAACATTATTTGTTTGAAAAACAGTCCGGATAAACTTTTGGAAAAGATAGTTGTCCTCGTTGGTGCATTTGGCTGAAGAGTAACCGGCCAGGGCCGAAGGGCCATGGGTTGTTTTAATTTCTCCAAACCGCCTGGCAATCAGGTCCAGGGCTTCATCCCAGCCTGCTTTTTCAAAGATGCCGTTTTTCTTTATCAACGGATGGGTCAGGCGCTCGGGGCTGGCCACAAAATCCAGCCCGAACCGCCCCTTGACACATAGCCTTCCGTAATTGGGACTGACATCTTCCACACCAAGAACCCGGACAATCCTGTTGTTTTTGACCATGAGTTCCAGCTGGCATCCCACGCCGCAATAGGGGCAGGAGGTTTTGACACTGCGGTCAAGATCATTGATCCGGAAGGCGCCGCGGTGGGGGTTCTCCACGATGGCACCCGTGGGGCAAAGCTGAATACACTCACCGCAGCCGTCGCATTCTGATTCGCCCCAGTGATCAAAGCCGGCGATAATATGGGATTCAATACCCCGTTCACCCATGGAGAGCACGTCTTTGCCCTGAATCTCAGAGCAGGCCTTGATGCACCGGAAACACTTGATGCACTTTGAGCTGTCATAACGCAACACCGGGGAGCTGTCATCAATCCTGCGGGCAAGGGTTCCCTTCAATGGAATGTCCTTGTGAACCTGCCGGATATCCAGCCCATAGCGTTTGATCAAAGGCCTTAACTCATCCTGGTAGGTCCCGTCATATTCCCCGTTATGCTCGGCCAGCAGATATTCAAGGGTTTGTCTCCGGTTGGCTTCCAGCTCTTCGTCAAAAGCGGTTACCTTCATTCCGGCCGAAACAGAAACCGTGCACGCCATGGTAAG